>NZ_CP094997.1:6527255-6849511 GCF_022869785.1 Dyadobacter chenwenxiniae
TATTTTGATCATGACCTTTTGCAAAAAAAGAAAATAACCGTTGCTATGGCGACAGACGTAATCCGCGAAGCATTGCTAAAAGTCCCGGGCGTAGCGGACGTCCTGAACCTGACGGATATGGGAAAAGCGCCTTTGAACACTTTTCAGCTGGAATTATACAAGAACAATGTAAATGCCAAACGCAGCGGAGATGTGCAGATCCTTTCCCAGCCAGGATGGTTTTACGGAACGCCAACAGGAACTTCCCACGGCACACCATACAATTACGACACGCAGGTTCCTTTTGTCATGTTTGGATGGGGGATAAATAAAGGAGAAACATTGCGCCGGACTTCGGTTTCGGACATTGCGCCTACTGTTGCTTCATTGCTGCACATTCTACCCGCCAGCGGGAATATTGGAAATCCGGTAGAAGAGGCTATTAAGAAGTGAATTATACTAAAAAAAGAGGCTGTATAGCGGAGTTAATCCTTTGCTATGCAGCCTCTTTTTTATGAATGTTCAGGTTTTTAGTCAATGTTCAAGATTCTTCTACAATCAGCAGGATGCCATCTGCCTGCTTGATCACGACCTTACTTCCTGCTGCTATCGACGTGTGGTTGACCGAATTCGCCTTCCATTCAGCACCGCGATAGTATATTTTACCTTCTCCTTCTGCGGGGATATCCTTGATAACCATGGCCGTTTCGCCCACAAACTCATTATATTCAGCGGCTCCCTTCCGGTCCAGCAACCTGCGCGCATGTTTACGTAAAACAAGCATGGAAACCAGGGAAATCACGGAAAAAGCGATGATCTGACTTTCTGTACTGGTAAGCAAGCCTATGGCTGCAAGTAGCGAGGTAAATAACGCACCAATCGCAAAAAACACGAACACGAGTAAAACACTGACCAACTCTGCGATAAGCATGATCAGTCCAACGATAAGCCATATTTGCGGCAGCGACAAATCCATACTATTTCTTCGGTTCTGATTTAACAACAGTAAGCGCAGTGGCGATCAGGGAGCTCATATCGGCGAGGTTCGCGGGTAAAATAAGCGTGTTGCCGGCCTTGGCCAGCTTACCAAATTGTTCCACATAATTTTCGGCCACTTTCAACTGGACCGCTTCCGAACCGCCATCCATCTGGATCGCCTGCGCTACTAATCTGATGCTTTCCGCAGTTGCTTCCGCAACCGACCGCAATGCTGCTGCTTCCCCTTCCGCCTCATTAATCTGTCTCAATTTTATACCCTCCGACTCCAAAACCACCTTTTGTTTCTGACCTTCGGCAACATTGATCGCCGCTTGTTTCTCACCGTCAGACTGCAAAATCACAGCCCTTCTTTCTCTTTCTGCCTGCATTTGTTTTTCCATAGCAATCAGAACGCTTTGTGGGGGCGTGATATTTTTGATCTCGTACCGTAATACTTTCACGCCCCAGCCTGTCGCAGCCTCGTCGATCGATTCCACAACGGCACGGTTAATGGTCATACGTTCCTCGAATGTTTTATCAAGGTCCAGCTTTCCAATCTCGCTACGCATGGTCGTTTGCGCGAGCTGGATTACTGCAAATGTGTAGTCTGCTATGCCGTAAGCGGCTTTTTTCGGATCAATAACCTGTATAAAAATGACTCCGTCCATACGCACCTGAACGTTATCGCGGGTGATGCATATCTGCTCGGGAATGTCGATGGCAGTTTCTTTGAGCGTGTATTTGTAGGCTATACGGTCGAAAAAGGGGATAATGAAGTTGATGCCGGGTTGAAGGACGGCGTAAAATTTGCCGAGCCGCTCCATAATGTAGGCGGTCTGCTGCGGGATTACTTTCACGGTCATCAGGATCGTGAATACAACGAGGACTAATAATACTATAAGTGGAGTAGTCATTTAAAGTCATGTTATGGTCTATTGCGAAAATAACCATAACATGACTTCCTTCCTACTGCTTCACGCACCAGTGTAACGGAAACTTGCTCGTCGGTTTAAGATGGGGATGGATGGTTACGGATATATTAATTTTTCAATATTTCTTTTGATATAACCATTTTTTGAATTTCGCTTGTGCCTTCTCCAATGGTGCAAAGCTTGCTGTCACGATAAAACTTTTCGGCCGGATAATCCTTCACAAAACCATAACCGCCAAAGATTTGAACGGCCTCATTCGCAACTCTTACGGCTGTTTCGGAAGAATGATACTTGGCAACGGAGCTCGCCAGCGCCACTTTCTGGCCCGAATCTTTCAATGCTGCAGCGTGGAAAGTAAGCAATGTTGAAGCTTGCACATCCGTATACATGTCCGCAAGCTTGAATGCAATCGCCTGGAAGTCACAGATCGCTTTGCCGAATTGTTTTCGTTCTTTGGAATAAGCCAACGCCGCCTCATATGCGCCTAATGCAGTGCCTACGCCCAATGCTGCAATGGAGATCCGTCCGCCGTCGAGGACTTTTAATGATTGGATAAAACCATCACCCACTTCGCCAAGTCGCTGACTATCTGAAACGCGGCAATCCTGAAAAATAAGCTCCACCGTTTCCGAAGCGCGCATGCCGAGCTTGTCTTCTTTACGCCCCGAAGTGAATCCTGGCGTTCCTTGCTCAATGATAAATGCGGTTGCGCCGTGCTTGTCGCCGGGCTCGCCGGTTCGGGTAATGATAACGGCCACATCCCCTGATTTTCCGTTGGTTATGAAGTTCTTGGAACCGTTAATGATCCAGTCGCCGCCGTCGCGAACGGCAACCGTTTGCATATTGCCTGCATCGGAGCCTGTATTGGGTTCGGTGAGCCCCCAGGCCCCTACATTTCGCCCCGAAGCCAGCTTGGGAAGATAGGTTTGTTTTTGGTCTTCATTACCAAACATTAATATATGATTTGTGCAAAGCGAGTTATGTGCTGCCATGGATAATCCCACCGAAGGATCTGTTTTGGAAAGCTCAATGATGGCCGTTACATATTCTTTATATCCTAATCCCGTTCCGCCGTATTGCTCAGGAACCAGCATGCCCATCAGGCCCAATTCACCCAGACTGTGAAACAATGTTTTGGGGAATTGCTGGGCTTCGTCCCACTCCCTTATATTAGGCTTTATATGGATAGCCGCAAAGTCTTTAACCGTTTCCCGGATCAGGTCACAGGTTTGTTCGCGCTGGCTTTCAATAGAATCCTCTTTAATCAAGTCCATATTTGCTGATGATTATATAGTGATATTCAATGTTAACAAGATTTGTATTAAAATCACCATCCGTAAACGAACAAATCCTACATCATGCGGTGAAGATTCATTTAAAAAAATTACTTTTGCATACCTCGAATGTTAGCCGTCTTGGTTAAGTACAAATATTTAACGTTAATTAATAAGTGTCATAACAGCTATATAATAATTATCACATTTTATGAAAATCGCAGTTGTAGGAACAGGGTACGTTGGTTTGGTTACTGGAACATGCTTCGCCGAGACGGGCAACCAGGTGACCTGCGTAGACATTGATGTCAGAAAAGTTGAACGGTTGCAAAAAGGAGATATTCCCATCTACGAGCCAGGGCTTGATGTTCTTTTTGATCGCAATGTGGCGGAAGGCCGCTTGGTATTTACAACCAATCTTGCAGAAGGAATTAAAGATGCTGAAGTTATTTTTCTTGCGCTTCCGACACCTCCGGGCGAAGATGGTTCTGCCGATTTGAAATATATTCTTAAAGTAGCCGACGATCTTGGACACATCCTGGATAAATACGCGGTTATCATTGATAAAAGCACAGTGCCGGTTGGGACTGCCGAAAAGGTAAATGCCGCAATCGCTGCCAATGCAAAAGTTAAATTCGACGTCGTTTCAAACCCTGAATTTTTGCGCGAAGGCGTTGCAGTTGAAGATTTCATGAAGCCAGACCGCGTTGTGGTTGGAACTTCGTCGGAGAAAGCGAAGAAAGTAATGGAGAAATTGTACGCGCCATTGGTGAGACAAGGTAACCCGGTTATTTTCATGGACGAACGTTCTGCTGAAATGACTAAATATGCTGCCAACTCATTCCTGGCCATGAAAATCACTTTCATGAACGAAATCGCAAACCTTTGCGAGAAAGTGGGCGCAAATGTAGACGATATCCGTCGTGGTATCGGAACGGACAGCCGTATTGGAAAGCGCTTTTTGTTTGCAGGAATCGGTTACGGCGGAAGCTGTTTCCCGAAAGACGTGCAGGCGCTTGCCAAAACTTCAAAAGATTACAACTACGATTTCCGCATCCTGCAATCCGTTATGGATGTGAACGATGACCAGAAGAAAAAGCTTTTGCCGATGGTAGACAGCTATTTTGGTGGAAATCTGAAGGATAAAACCATAGCAGTCTGGGGATTGGCCTTTAAGCCATATACGGATGACATACGTGAAGCACCAGCTTTGGAAAATATCAATGCTTTGCTGGAAGCAGGAGCAAAAGTCACTGTCTATGATCCCGAAGCAATGACCAACGTAAAGCAGATCCTTGGCGATAAAGTAACTTTCTGTCATACGCCGTATGCTGCTTTGGACGATGCTGACGCATTGATGATCTTTACCGAATGGCCACAGTTCCGTACACCAGAGTTTGAAAAAATGAGCAGATTGCTCAAAAACAAAGTAGTTTTTGACGGAAGAAACCTCTATGAACTGGGTACCATGCGCGAAATGGGTTACACTTATTTCAGCATCGGAAGGGAAAAAGTAGTTCCAGCTTAATTGGGAAGTCAATATAACATTAAACCTATCTCATTTTAAATGAAACGTGTATTAATAACCGGAGCGGCGGGTTTCCTCGGTTCGCACCTTTGCGAGCGGTTCCTTAAAGAGGGCATGTATGTGATCGGGATGGATAACCTCATTACCGGCGACATGCGGAATATTGAGCATCTGATGCCCGATCCGAATTTCGAGTTTAACCACCACGATGTGACGAAGTTCGTACACGTGCCAGGTGACCTGGATTACATCATGCACTTCGCATCACCTGCCAGCCCGATCGACTATTTGAAAATTCCTATTCAAACCCTTAAAGTGGGTGCGATGGGGACGCATAATTTGCTTGGACTTGCACGCGTAAAAAATGCACGTTTTATTATCGCTTCAACGTCGGAAGTTTACGGTGATCCATTGGTTCACCCACAAACAGAAGATTACTGGGGCCATGTTAACCCGATCGGGCCGCGTGGCTGCTATGATGAGGCAAAACGTTATCAGGAAGCGATCACAATGGCTTACCATCGGTATCACCAACTGGAAACACGGATTGTAAGGATCTTTAATACTTACGGACCTAGAATGCGCCTCAATGACGGACGTGTATTGCCTGCATTCATCGGGCAAGCACTAAGAGGTGAGGACATTACTGTATTCGGTGACGGAACCCAAACACGCGCATTCTGTTACGTGGATGATCTGGTTGAAGGCATTTACCGATTGCTAATGAGCGATTATTCTTTGCCTGTTAACATTGGAAACCCTTCTGAAATTACCATTGGGGAATTCGCTGAGGAAATAATTAAACTGACGGGAACGGATCAGAAAGTGATTTATCAACCGCTTCCGCAGGACGATCCGAAACAGCGTCAGCCGGACATAACATTAGCAAAAGAAATCCTGGGCTGGGAGCCAAAAGTTTCGCGCGAGGAAGGTCTGCGCATCACTTACGACTACTTCCGCAACTTGCCGAAAGAAAGGCTTTATGAAGAATCAAATCACAGAGGTTTCGAAAATTTCAGCGGTTCCAAATAGAGATATTTTAGAAAGAAAGTGCACAAAAAATCCCGCGAAAGCGGGATTTTTTGTTTGTAAGCCCATGATACAAAACTCACTAGACTTCCATGATTTCTTTTTCCTTGGCATTGAAGATCTGCTCCACTTTGGAAATAAAACCGTCAGTGAGTTTCTGAACGCGGTCCTCACTCAATTTGATCAAATCCTCGGCAACACCTTCCTTGGTAAGCTTACGCAAAGAATTATTCGCATCCTGACGGATGTTACGAATGTTGATCTTTGCAGTCTCAATTTCGTTTTTTGCACGCTTAACGAGCTCTCGTCTGCGTTCCTCGTTCAATGGAGGAACTGAGATCCGGATCATTTCACCATCATTAGAGGGTGCAAAACCAAGGTTACCGTTACGGATCGCCTTTTCAATCTCATTGATAATCTTTTTCTCAAACGGTCTGATCGCAATCGTCCGGGCGTCGGGCGTGTTGATCGTAGCCACGTTTTGCAACGGCGTCATTGATCCGTAATATTCAATCTGAAGACCTTCGAGCATTTGAGGAGATGCTTTTCCGGCGCGTATTTTGCCCAGTTCAATGATAAGGTGCTTGATGGCGCCTTCCATGGTGTCCTTGGCGTCATCCAGATATAATTCTATTTCTTCCATTATTTTGTAGTAAGATATTGTATTACTGCTAGTTAGATATCAATGTCCCCACTTCTTCGCCCATTACGAGATCATACAGGTTACCAGGCTTGTTCATATCAAAAACGATGATCGGAACATTGTTTTCCTTGCAAAGCGTGAATGCCGTTAGATCCATGATTTTCAGATTTTTGGACAATGCTTCATCAAATGTAAGTTGGGTGTATTTCGTAGCAAGCGGGTCTTTTTCAGGATCGGCTGTGTAAACGCCGTCAACGCGTGTGCCTTTCAAAACCACCTCTGATTCCGATTCAATGGCCCGAAGTCCGGCAGTTGTATCCGTGGTAAAATAGGGGTTTCCCGTTCCAGCCCCGAAAATGACTACACGCCCTTTTTCCAAATGGCGGATTGCCCGGCGGCGGATAAGCGGCTCGCAAACCTGCTCCATTTTAATGGCCGACATCAAACGCGTGTTCACGCCATGCTTTTCAAGGGAACTTTGAATGGCCATACCATTGATAACGGTTGCCAGCATGCCCATATGGTCGCCCTGCACTCTGTCGATGCCCGATTTTTCGACGGATGCGCCCCGAAAAATATTTCCTCCTCCGATTACGATTGCAATCTGAACGCCTACTTCGGCAATTCTTTTGATTTCACGTGCGTAATTGTCAAGAATGTTAAAGTCAATAACCTGGCCTTTGTCGCCGCCATTCAGTGCTTCTCCGCTCAGTTTCAGTAATAAACGTTTATATTTTGGTTCGGGCATGATTGTGATGTAGGTGTTTTCGACCGTAAAAATAAGCTTAGGAAGTTAAGATTAACAAGTAATTTATTGAAACTCGAGCAATACCTGGTTTTTTTCAACGATTTCACCAGCCGCAACCTTCAATGTCTTAACCACTCCATTTCCAGATGATTTGATTGTGTTTTCCATCTTCATGGCGACGAGCACAAGCAACGTGTCCCCTTTGTTAATGACATCCCCTATCGAAACAGCAACGGATTGAATGAGTCCCGGCATTGGTGCTTTTACATTGTTGATCTTCGTGCTGGCGCTGTTTTGCAACCCCATTCCCTCCAGAAGTAAATCAAGTTCGTCTTTTGCCTTGGTATAAAAATGCTGACCATTGATTAGTAAATGAAATGTCTTTTCCGCCGCATTATGGTCCAGCACTTCAATATTATAGGATTTGTTTTGCCAGATAGCATGAAAGTGGTTCGCACCAACCGGCTCAATGTCCCCTTCGAACAATTGCCCGCCTATGGACAAGCTGTTCTTCTCATTATTGATTTCAAAAACATTTCCAGCTGACTTGTCGTCATCATTTTCAGTTGCCGGGGAGTCGGATACAGCGATTTTTAGCATAATGCTTCGCTGTATTCGTGGACAACTTCCTGTAAAATCCCGTCGAGTTCTTCGTAGGTCATTCCCTCCACGAGGCGCATACGGAATGGTTTGAAATGATCTAGTCCTTTGAAATAATTGGTATAGTGTCTGCGCATTTCAAAAACACCCGCAACCGGGCCTTTCCAGCGAATTGAAAATTCCAGGTGCTTGCGGCAAACGGCAACGCGCTGTTCCATGGTGGGCGGCGCGAGCTTTTCGCCCGTCTTCATATAATGCTTGATCTCATTGAAAATCCAGGGGTTTCCAATCGTGGCGCGGCCGATCATAATGCCATCCACACCGAACCTGTTTTTGTATTCCAATGCCTTCTCCGGCGAATCCACATCACCATTTCCAAATATCGGAATGTTGATGCGCGGGTTATCCTTGATCATGGCGATCAATGTCCAGTCGGCCGAGCCTTTATACATTTGCACGCGCGTGCGGCCATGCACAGACAATGCCTTAATTCCAATGTCCTGCAAGCGTTCCGCCACTTCCTGCACATTCTTCGTACTCTCGTCCCAGCCCAGGCGCGTTTTCACGGTTACCGGCAAATGCGTCGATTTTACAACCGCATCGGTCATTTTTACCATTTTAGGAATGTCCTGCAACAGTGCAGCTCCGGCCCCGCGGCAAGCTACGTTTTTAACCGGACAACCATAATTTATATCAATCAAATCCGGATTAACGCGCGACGCGATTTCTGCGCACGAACCCATTGTTTCTATATCACTGCCAAAAAGCTGAATGCCGACCGGCCTCTCGTATTCAAATATGTCAAGCTTTTGCACACTTTTTGCTGCATCGCGAATCAACCCTTCAGACGACACAAATTCCGTGTACATCAGATCCGCCCCGTTTTCCTTGCAAACCGCCCTGAAAGGAGGATCACTCACGTCCTCCATGGGTGCAAGCAGCAGTGGAAAATCACCTAACGCTATGTTTCCGATTTTTACCATTTCAAAAGGGAAGACCCCTAAGCCTTATTTTTAAATTCATAATTAACTGTAAATTTACATCAATTATGCAAAATAGTAACTCTATTCAGTTAGTTTCCCGTGTACCCGGCATAGGAGGCAGTTTGTTGGTCCTCATCGGCTTTGTGCTCATTGGTATGGCAGTGGGCAACATTCTGGCGATAATGGTCCTTGCGCTCTACCTGCAAGTTGATACAAACAGCATTACTACTATTCTGAACCAATTATTGAGCGATCCTGGCGGCGTGAAAAATGGCTGGTATGCATTAATGATGCTCCAAGGGACGGTTCATTTCTTTTCCTATCTGCTTCCCTCGCTAGTTTTCTGGATTTATATAGATCGCAAAACGATTGGCGAATTCGATTTCAGGCCCAAACCGGCGTTTCGGATATGGTTACTTGCTTTTTTGCTGGTTTTGGCTTTTATCCCTGTTAACAGCAAGTTTATCGAATGGAATGCAGCCATGAAACTGCCCGACGCATTGTCTGGCCTGGAATTGTGGATGAAGGAAAAAGAGAATCAATTGTCGGTCATGACGGCTTTTATGACCGAATATACACAGTTCAGCCAGCTCCTGGTCGCATTGTTTATTGTCGTTTTATTGCCCGCGTTGGGAGAAGAAGTGCTTTTTCGCGGCGTTATTCAGACTAAGCTGATTAAGTTGTGGGGAAATCCTCACGCAGGGATTTGGGTCGCCGCCGCTATATTTAGTGCCATACATTTCCAGTTTTACGGATTTTTGCCCCGGATGATGCTGGGGGCAGTGTTTGGTTACCTGTATTACTGGACCGGAAACATTTGGATTGCTATACTCGCACATTTTGTCAATAATGGCTTCGTGCTGGTGATGATGTATCTCAATAATATTGGTGTTATCAACATTAATATTGAAGAAACAAAGTCAATGCCGCTGATGCTGATCTTATCTTCATTGCTGGTTTCTGCTGGCATACTGTTTTCTATCAGGAAAACAAGCGCGATGCAGAATGAAGCGGTTGTCGTGGATAAGGAATTTTAATCAATCTTTTAACAAATAATATGGCTGAGAATTGGGTAAAGGCTTTTCAGAGCGCACAAATGATGCGTGCAGAAATTGCCCGTGAAATTTTAGAGCAAAACGGAATCGCGGCCGTCATTGTAGACAAAAAGGATAGCAGTTATCCGGTATTCGGAATGTATGAAGTGCATGTGCCAGCGAGTGATCTTTCGCAGGCTCAAACAATAATAACGAATGAGGGAGCGCTTAACGAGTCTGAATAATTTACAGCAAAGGACCATTACCGCGCTGGCGGGGGTATTTGTGATCATAAGTTGCATTCTTTACAATGAATTGACCTTTCTGCTCCTTTTTTGCACCATCAGCTCGCTCACCCAACTAGAATTTTACAAGCTCTTGGGCCTGGATGGAAATCAGCCGCTGACATATTATGGAACATTCTGTGGCACAGTCATGATATTACTTGCGTATCTCATAGAGCAAGACATTGTGCCATTTGAAAATTACTTCATAATCAGCCCGTTGCTATCGATGATATTCTTTATTAAGCTGTATAAAAAGAATGACCTGAAACCTTTTACCAACATTGGTTTCACGTTTCTGGGCATAATATATGTGGCTTTACCCTTTGCGCTCATCATTGTGATGGCCATGCGGGGTGGAAACTATAATTATGAGATCGTGCTGGGAAGCCTGCTTTTGCTTTGGGCTTCTGACATCGGCGGTTATTTTGCCGGGACGAAATTTGGAAAAAGAAAGCTGTTTGAACGCATTTCCCCAAAGAAATCATGGGAAGGCGCCATGGGAAGTGCGGTCTTTGCGGCTTTTATCGCGTTTGTGCTCGGTTATTATTTCCGTACCTTCGAACCCTGGAAATGGTATTGTATCGGGGCTATTATCGTGGTGGTAGGCACTTACGGCGATCTGGTAGAGTCGCTTTTTAAGCGGAGCATTGCCATTAAGGACTCGGGAAGTAGTATTCCTGGTCACGGAGGCTTTTTAGATCGGTTTGACGGTCTGCTCCTTTCTGCTCCGTTTATCGTTACTTTTTTGAAGCTCTTTTCCTGAGCAACTGGCATTAGTCCGGACAGAAGGCAATGCCTACAACAGTAAGTCGTTTTTAAATTAGGAACAGATTTTTAGCGATGATTACAAATGCATTTGGTTTAACATTGATTTTGGAATAACAATCTGGAAATGAAACGGAGTCTTTTTATATTTTTATTGATACTTGCAGGTGTAACTGGATTCCGGGATTCGTATGCGCAGGGTGAACAAAGTGCCATTGTATTTTCAGGGATGGTTGTAGGTGGCAAAACCACGGAGATTTTGCCTGGTGCCACAATTTTTATTGTAAATGCGGGCAGAGGAACATTGTCCAGAAGTGACGGTTCTTTTACGATCAAGGTTTTTCCTGGGGATAGCATTGTTTTTGGTTATGTGGGTTTCAAAAAGCAATACCACGTTATCCCAAGAAGCTATAATTCAGATATTTACTCCGCAATCGTAGCATTGCGGGAAGATGTGGTGACGCTTTCAGGTGTGACCATTTACCCTTATTCTACGGAAGAGGAATTTAAGAAGGCATTCCTCGAATTGAAGCTGCCCGATCAGGCGGACCGCGATGCACTCGCGAGAAGCACAGATCCTGACTACATTAACAGAATGGCGGCGCAGGTTCCTAATAATGCGCAAACCAATTACCGTTATTCGATGGATCAGCTCCTCTTCGGGCGTGAATCATCGGCAAATAAAGGTTTTGCAACCACATTCCCTTTCCTGAACCCATTTGCCTGGGCCAATTTTATCAAATCAGTGAAAAAAGGTGATTTGAAACAAAAAGATTGGAGAAAAGACCTGAATGCGGCTCCCCGCGAGAACATTACCAAGCAGGATTTTATCCCGCCAATGCCTGAAAATGAGATTAAGAAAAACGGCCAGTAATTAAACCACTGCCGGATCAAATTTCCTTAGAGCCACATTAATGCCATCAAAAGTGGCAAAATGCTGCTGCGTAACCCATTCCCCGAGATTGATATATCGCGACCGCGCATTGACCTGCATATCCAGCACCAGATGCCGGTGCCCGAAAATATAGAAATCATGGTGCTGCGTTTGCTCCACTTCCCGGCAATATTGGAATAACCATTCGTGGTCCGCACCCATAAATCGCTCCTCGCCTTTGTTAACATTGGCAATCCGGCTTCTTTTCGACCATTCCATTGCAATCCACATGCCCACATCGGGATGCACGATCCGGAAGATCATTTGAAAAAAGCTGTTTTCAAAAACCTTTTTCAAAAACTTGTAAGTGTCGTCGCCAGGCCCTAATCCATCGCCGTGACCTACCAATACGCTCTTGGAAATGCCTTTTGTATTGAATGTAAACGAGACGGGATTCCGATAAATCACTGCACCCACTTCCTCCGTCAGGTAACCCGACATCCACATATCGTGGTTTCCGGTGAAAATAATCAGTTCAATTCCTTTATCTGAAAGCTCCGCAAGCTTGCCGAACAACCGCACAAAACCCTTAGGAACCGCCTTTTTGTATTCGAACCAAAAATCAAAAATATCGCCTACTAAAAAAACGACCTGTGCATCGTGCTGGATAGATTCGAGCCAGCTGACAACGCGTTTTTCCCGTTCGCGGCTTTGTGCAGGGGTGGGGACGCCAAGATGATAATCAGATGAAAAATAGGCGCGGCGGCCATCTTGCAAGTGAATCGTCTTTTTCTCAAAGTGAAAGTTCATGCGGAAGTTTAAATGCGCTGCAATTTACAATCTTCCTTTTAATTGATGCGGGATAAAGCCTTCAAATCGGCTGCAAGCCGCTAACTCAATTAGTTTCAGCCTGCTTATCTTAATGTGTATATTTAATAAGGTATTTATCCAATTTAAAATCAGCACATTATGGAAAGATTATATGTCATACTCGTCTCGGCAGTTATTACTTTTTGTTCAGGGACAGCATTTGCGCAGATACGGATCAGCGAACCCGGACGGGTGGTGGAAAGACAGGCAGAAAACCGGGCTAACCGGAAGATTGATCAGGCGGTTGACAAAGGTTTTGACTCGGTGGAAGAAGGGATTGGTAATCTCTTTAAAAAGAAAGACAAGAAAGCAAAGGAAACGGAAGGCGCAAAACCTGATGCAAATGCTGATACGAAGTCTGGAAGTGAAGCTTCATCTGATATTAGTAATGAGGCAACTGCGGAGAGCGGAACACCTGCAAAAGCCGCAAAGCCAAGTTTGAAATCATATAGTAAGTTTGACTTTATTCCTGGTGAAAAAGTAGTGGCGGTGGAGGATTTCGCACAGGATGCCGTGGGCGACTTTCCGGCTAAGTGGAACACCAATTCATCCGGTGAGGTCGTTACCATTGAAGGAACCGAGGGTAAATGGCTGATGCTAGGCCCGGAAGGCGTTTTTTATCCTGAATTTGTAAATAAACTTCCTGAAAATTTCACGCTGGAATTCAATCTGGCCACAACATCCGAATTCAGTTTTTATTCGGGTTATTTAAGGACTATTATTGCCGAAGTAGCCACTCCGGCCAAGGATTTCGCCAATTGGAAAGGGTTTGATGGAGGCAAAAAGAACGGAATCGAGCTAGGCTTGCATCCCAAGGACGCGGGCGGCAGCCAGGGGTTGGCCATGTTCAATGTCTTTGGCGAAGAGGACGCTTCCTCGATCATGAAAAATGAAAAGAGTTTTCCAGCTTTCCACGTGCCCGAGCATAATGTTGTAAAAGTGTCGGTATGGCGGCAAAAAGGCCGTATGCGCCTTTATGTAGACGATTATAAAGTTTGGGATTTGCCGCGTGCATTCAATCCCGAGAAAAATTACAACTTCATAGCATTCTCCAACCAGGGTTATCACGAGGAAGCGAACCGTTATTTTATTTCAAACCTGCGCATTGCTGTGGGCGCGCCCGATACGAGGAGTAAGCTGATCACCGAAGGTAAATTTTCTACAACGGGCATTTTGTTCGATGTAAACTCTGCCAATATCAAACCGGAATCCTACGGCGTGCTCAAAGACATTGCCAATGTGCTGACAGAAAACGGCACGGTTAAAGTCAAAATTATAGGCCATACCGATAGTGACGGTGATGATGGCAGCAATTTAGCATTATCGAAAAAGCGCTCCGAGGCGGTGAAAGAAGCATTGTCGAGGGATTTTTCGGTTGACAAAGGCCGTTTGGAAACGGACGGAAAAGGCGAGAGCGAACCGGCGACGCCCAACACAACGTCGGAAGGGAAGGCCAATAATCGCAGGGTGGAGTTTGTGAAATTGTAAGCGGGGCGTGGTTTTTTAGCAGTCTCTTTCTAGATTGCGCACCGTTTACAACCCATGATAATGAAAAGATATTTTGCTTCCTTAATGATTGTTTCCGCACTTGCTTACAGTGCACCCATTTTTGCTCAGGCCCCCAAAAAGATCGCGGCCGACAAGCAGCGTGCTGCTATGTGGCAACCCGCGAAAGGCCAGTATTATTTCAGCCATTCGCTGGTGTATGATTATGAAAACAAGGCTGATCAAACCAAAGGGACAATCACCATTTACCTTGACCCGGTCAGCGGTGGAATGTGTTTTAAAAAAGAGAGCAGTTTCGGAAAAGGCGGTAAGGACTTCGATTTCGTGATCGGTTTTCCAGATGGCAAGTACATTTTCTGCGGCGCCGATGAAAATGGTAAAAAGATCAGGATTAACGAAGCGGTGGGTGCATTGAAACCTGGCCCTGACACCAAAGCGCAGGCAAGGGAAGATTTCTCGACTTACTGGGCAGCGACGGGAAACAAACGGGATGATTTTGGTTTTGAAAGTCTCGAATATAATGTGAGCTATGCCACTTCCGAGAACAAGGATACAGTTTGGCTTGCCAAAACGCCGTTTAATGTTTACCCCCTATATGGGCTGGAATTTGTAGAAAGCGCAGTTGCTATGCCCACTTCCTTGGATTATATGCATCTTTTGGAGCCTAATCAGCTGGTTGCTGAGATCAGTTCAAAAGACACGATTCTAAAACTAAAAAGCTTCGGCAAAGATCCAATAACAATCTCAACCAAAGGCTACACAGCATTCAAAACAGAATAAAAAATTAATAAAAAAACATTTCCGTCCCTTTAAAGGGACGGGAAATGTTTTTTTTATTCTGGAATTGCTTCTGCTCTTTCTGCTTTTACTTCTGATAGCGGGCGCATATTGGCTGGGATTTCTTGCTCGTCCTCTTCTGCGGTGTATGGGAAAACATCCAGAATCGGTGTTAAGACAATATCCGTAGTCTCGTAAGGGATCAGGAAATTACGCATGCTTTCATTGATCCTGTCGAGCGCTTGCTGGATGCCATCCGCGTTCACAAGCATATAATTCACGATTTTCTTCTCCTTACCGCTTTTCTCATCCACTGAAAAGTAGATCACTTTTGCTTTAAACCACTGCTCTCCTTCCTCAAATGCGAACAAATCCGCAAGCCGCATACGCGAAATGCTCATCACGCTGAACTCGCTGGCGCCGGTTACAATTTGCTTGTAAAGCCTGGCCTCAGACTCTGTATATGAAACGGCGTCTACCAGATAAACCTCATTGATTGTTTTAAGACTCCCTGCCTCATCCTCTTTTTGATACCGAATTTTCCCTAAATACCAGCTCGCCATATTTGTAGTTTTGTTTTCTTAAAAGTAGGCAAATGTAAACGCTTGGGTGAAGGCGTGCAAAAAATATAGTCACAAACTAATAATCGATGCGCGGTGCATGCGTTCTGATACCTACTGTTTAACTTGCGAAAAATATTTTGATAATGAAAAAGAACATTTGGGTCCTTGTACTCATGATTGTAGCCGGTGTGGTGTCGAGTTGCGGAGTCGGCCGCCAGGTTGCTGATGCCAAAACTTTTGGAGATTGTAAATACGACATTGCGTCCGTCGACAGCGTTTATCTGGCTGGAATTGACATCAAGGAATTTCGCAACATTCGCAGTTTCAGCGATTTTGATCTGGCAAAATATCCCGGATTGGCAATGGGCCTTTTGAGAAAAAATGTGCCTCTGGATCTTCGGGTTAACATTGATATTACAAATCCAACCAAGAAGCGTGCTGCGATCAATCAGTTGGAGTATAAAGTTCTGCTTACAAACAACGAGATTTTTAATGGTTTCCTGAGCCAGCTGATCGAAGTTATGCCAGGAACAAGTCCCACAAGAGTTCCGGTGCGGTTGAATACCAATGCTTACCAGTTGCTATCCAACGACAAAACGCGTGATGAGTTCGTTAATATGATCCTGGCATTAACGGGTAAGGCCGATGCAAAGCCTACGAAATTCCAGGTGAAGATCCGGCCAACGCTTGATGTGGCCGGAAAACAGGTTAACTATCCGGGATACATCACATTCGAAAAGGAAATCACCAGCAAAATGCTGGCACGCTAAGATCTAAATCACACAGTTTTGAGAATACTTGTAGACAACCCGTATCTTTTTCAATATTTCAGCCTAGTCGTTCTCCTGCTTGTTTTATTTGGGATAAGCTTTTATAAAGGTCAGGTTGCTTTAAGGAAATGGTCGGGAATAGGGCTGATCATTACGCCGGTTGTCTATTTTTATCTCATTCTGGAAGCCTATACATTGAATATTCCTTACACGGATGACTTCAATCTCCTGGAAACGGTCCATAATTTCCATGTTGCCAATGGGTTTGTAGGCAAGATTGAAGTGCTTTTCGAGCAGGTCAATCAGCACCGTTTTGCATTTGAAAGAACTGTGATGCTGATCATGTACTTTTTTACGGGTACGGTCAACATTAAGACACAAATTTTGCTCGGTAACCTCGCGTTACTGGGCATTTTTTATTTACTCTTTCTCACATTTAAGAAAGAGCAGATTTCGTGGTATTACTTCATTCCCGTTCCCTATGTGCTTTTCAATCTGGTTTATTTTGAAAACGCTGTGTGGGGAATTGCCGCTATCCAGAACACCCCGCTGATTTTTTTCGCGTTGCTTTCCTCTTACGGAATGGGCAGGAATGATCAGAAAGGTTTTTATTTAGGAATTGCTGCTGCGCTTTTGACCACATTCACGAGTGGAAGCGGCATACTAACCTGGATTATCGGAACGTTGATTCTGGCTTTACAGAAAAGATTCAAATTGCTGTTTGTGTGGCTGGCAATCGCCTTGGCCATTGTGCTCTTCTACTTCCTATTTGATTATCAGGTAATTCCTTCACACACTGGTTCGGTGTGGCCGCACCCGATTTTCAACCTCATATTCGTGTTCGCATTTTGGGGTAATGCATTTTATCTCGACTTCATACATCCAATCGCTAATTCGTTTTACGCCGACATGATCTGGTGCGTTCTGCTGGGAGCCGGCATTTTGCTGGTTTTTTGCATTTGGCTGGTAAGGCTGTTTCTTGCCAGGAAAACGGTTTGGAGCGATTGGTTTTTATGGGGCGCAATGATGTTTGCAATGGGAACGGGCGCAATGTTTGTCATTAGCAGGCCCATCAGCTCCTATGTAATGTATGGCGGCAATATTTTTTCGCGGCGTTACATGATCTTTGGTGTAGCGTTGCTGGCGACGGTTTACGTCTGCGTCATAATCCTGGCAAAAAATTTGCGGCATGTCAAACGAATTGCGGCTCTCCTTGGCTTATTTTGCTTCATTGCACTGAACTTCGTTAGCTATTATTTATCCGTCACAAGCATTCGGAAATTTCACGAAGACCTTGCAATCGACAGTTTTTATTGGAAAAATCATAAAACATTCCTGACCACGGGTGACAATTTCGGTGACATTCCATTCTGGAACCACCCAACCAGAATGAGTAACCTGATCGACACCTTGAATGCTAACAATTTGCTCGATTTTGGTCAGTATAAAGACTTGCCTGAACACAAGCGCATCATTGCGGAAACAGGAAATAAATTAGTTCATTATCAAGGGGAATTTGATTTGAAGATTAGTTATGTAAAAGACCTTAATAATGTGTCCTCCAAGTTTTTGCGCTTTGAAATAACGCATAATGGGCCTTCCAAGCCGGTTTATTTTGTGCTTGCTTCCAATGATCGCACCCTTTTGCTGCCGGCGCTTCCGGTTCCCAATTCGGTAAGTGATTTGCTGAAAAGTCATAGTTATTACGGATCAGATTATCAATATTCACTGTACAGATCCAAGCTCCCGGCGGGGTTATTTGAAGTTTGGATGATGGAGAAAGACCCGGTTGCGCCCGGGAAATGGAAGTCTTATTTTACAGGCAAAAGCATTTCCCTGATTTGACAAGACACTAGCCGATAAATAGCTGATGAAAATACTTACCTATAACCTCAATGGAATCCGGGCTGCATTGCGGAATGGTTTGATAGAATGGTTAAGCACGATTTCTGCGGACGTTTTATGTTTTCAGGAAGTGAAAGCAACGCCCGATGTTGTGGATCTTTCCGGTCTTGAAGTACTGGGTTATGAGCTGGTGGGCTGGCATGCGGCTGAGAAAAAGGGTTACAGCGGGGTCGCTATTTTCTCAAAAATCCAGCCCGACATGGTCTCCGCAGGTTGTGCTATTCCCACCTATGATGCGGAGGGCCGGATCTTACGGGCAGACTTCGGCGATATCACCATTTTGAACTGCTACTTTCCGTCCGGAACGAGCGGAGAAATTCGCCAGGGTGTGAAAATGCAGTTTTTAGGAGACTTTTTCGATTGGGTTACGGAATTAAGAAAAGAGCGTCCTAACCTGATCATTTGCGGCGATTACAACATTGCGCATAACGAAATTGACATTCATGATCCGGTCAGGAATAAGAAAATGTCCGGTTTCCTGCCAGAGGAAAGAGAATGGATGACCAAGTGGTTTGGTAATGGTTATACAGATGCATTCCGTTTCAAAAATCCCGAACTCCGGGAATATTCCTGGTGGACTTACCGCGCAGGCGCACGTGGCAACAACAAAGGCTGGCGCATTGATTACATTTCAGTGGCGGATAGCATTAAAGACCGGATCATTTCGAGCCGGCAATTCAATGACGCCGTCCATTCGGATCATTGTCCGGTGTGGTTAGAAATTGAATCGCCATATTCACGGAGCGACTCATAAATTTTGTATTTTTGATCAAAGCAAGATTCAAACAAAAGCGTTATGGACATGCCAATGCCGGTGACAATGAAGATGGGAGACCTGATGAGTGAGGAAGAATTCTTCCAGTTTTGCCAAATGAACGACACACTAGAGTTCGAAAGGGACTCGCAAGGAAATATTATACTTATGTCTCCAACAGGATCATTTACAGGGAAATTTAATGTACGATTCATTGCTCATTTATCTCAATGGAGCGAAGCTGCACAACTCGGTGAAGTTTTCGATTCTTCAACCGGCTTTACATTGCCAAATGGAGCAGTCAGATCGCCGGATGCTTCATTCGTAACCAGTGAGAAATGGGATGCACTCTCAGAAGACCAGCAGGAAACTTTCGCCCCCATTTGCCCTGATTTTGTGATTGAAATCCGGTCTAAATCCGATGAGCTGAAATATTTACTAGATAAGATGAAAGAATACATTGCCAATGGTTGTAAACTCGGTTGGTTAATCGATCGTCTGGAGAATAAGGTTCACATTTACAAAGCAGGCCAATCGGTCGTCATTCACGATTCATTGGATGTAATACTTTCTGGTGAGGAAATTCTGCCTGGTTTTTCTTTAAACCCTGGTTCACTACTTAAATGATCAGGCGTATTCCGTTCTAATTCAATACAAGTTGTTCCGTTACTTCTTTATTTACAAGCCGTTTGGAATGCTTTCCCAGTTTACGCGGGAAGGTGACCATTTAACGCTTGCGGATCTGGGTTTCGAGTTTCCTAAAGACATTTATCCGGTTGGTCGTCTAGACGCCGATAGCGAGGGATTGTTGTTGTTAACCAATGATAATTTTCTCAAAACAAAGGTGTTAGATCCCAAAAACAAGCATTCCAAGACTTATTACGCGCAGGTTGAAGGCGTCATAACGGAAGAAGCCTGTGAAATGCTTCGCAGCGGTGTGCAAATTTCTATTAACGGCAAAAAACACCTGACGCTCCCTGCGAAGGTCGATGCAATTGACGAACCTTCACTTCCCGAGCGCAACCCGCCGATCCGTTTTCGACAGAACATTCCCGTTTCCTGGGTTTCCATCTCCATAGGTGAGGGCAAAAACAGGCAGGTAAGGCGCATGACCGCCGCCGCCGGTTTCCCGACATTAAGACTCGTGCGCTGGTCAATTGGTAAAATTTCTCTTGCTGATAAAACAGGCGAATTTCCTAAACCAGGGGACGTATGGGAAGTTACGGCCAAAGACGTGCGCCGCGTGTACGACTGAGATAACGGTTGCTTTCACAAAACCTCGGTGCAATGTTGCCAAACCGGAGAGAAGGCTTAATTTTGTACATATCCTTTTCTTAAAATAAGGCTGATCGTTGGCAAAGGCACAAAAAGAGACTCCGCTTAATAAACAATACAATGAGATCAAGGCCAAGTATCCGGGGGCGCTGCTGCTTTTTCGTGTAGGGGACTTTTACGAGACTTTTGGAGAAGATGCCATACGTGCCTCAAAGATCCTGGGCATCGTGCTTACACGCCGGAATAATGGTGGCGCGCACGAAGAATTGGCCGGTTTTCCCCATCATTCGCTTGATAATTATCTTCCTAAGTTGGTTCGTGCAGGAGAGCGTGTGGCCATTTGCGATCAGCTGGAAGATCCTGCTGCTGCGAAGGGCATTGTGAAAAGAGGTGTGACTGAACTGGTTACACCGGGTGTTTCGCTCAACGACAATGTGCTCGATACGCGCAGAAACAACTATCTCGCCGCAGTGCACATCGGACCCGATAACATTTACGGGATTGCTTTCCTGGACATTTCCACGGGCGAATTCATGACGGCGCAGGGGAATGCGGCCTATATTGATAAAATGCTTCAAGGTTTCAGTCCGGCCGAAGTGCTTTTTTGCAAAAGACACAAACAAGAATTCAATCAGCTTTTTGGCGGGAAATACCATTCTTTCCAGCTGGACGACTGGTGCTTTGGCTATGAATACGGTTATGAGCAGCTGATCGGCCATTTTCAGACAACCACATTGAAAGGTTTTGGGATTGAAGCGCTGCCGATGGGGATCATTGCAGCGGGTGTGATCCTTCATTATCTGCGCGAAACCGAGCATAAGGAAGTGGGGCACATTGGCCGTATTACGCGTTTGGAAGAAGAAAAATACGTGTGGCTCGACCGTTTCACAGTAAGAAACCTCGAACTCGTTTACCCGCAACAAGAGGGCGGTGTGCCATTGATCCAGATTTTAGATCAGACCGTGACCCCAATGGGTGCGCGTTTGCTTCGGAAATGGATCGTTCTGCCGCTAAAAGATAAGTTAGCGATTGAAGACCGGCTCAATACTGTCGAACACTTTCTTGAAAACGAAGATCTGCATGAGACGATAACGCAACATTTGAAACAAATTGGGGACCTGGAACGGCTCATTTCAAAAGTTGCGGTAAAACGGATAAACCCCCGCGAGCTGGTTCAGCTGAAAAAGTCGTTGAAGCAAATTGGCCCGGTTAAGGAGTTGATTTCAGGCATAATTAATCAGGAAGAAGAAAAATCAAGGAAAGCTGGCAAGAAACAGATTTCCACCCAAGCCATTGAAATACTAAAAAAATATGCGGATCAGCTGAATCCTTGTAGTTTTTTGGTTGATAAAATTGAAAATGAGATCCGTGACGACGCACCGATCCTGACTAACCAGGGCCGGATCGTAAAAAGCGGCGTTGATCCTGAGCTAGACGAATTGCATGCGATTTCCTATGAAGGGAAAGATTATCTGATCAAACTGCAAAACAGGGAAATTGAGCGTACCGGCATCGGATCATTGAAAATCGCTTATAATAAGGTTTTTGGCTATTATCTGGAAGTGACGCACGCGCATCAGAACAAAGTCCCGGCCGATTGGATCAGAAAGCAAACATTGGTCAATGCGGAACGCTACATTACACCGGAACTAAAAGAATACGAAGAAAAGATCCTGAATGCCGAGGACAAAATTTCAGCGATTGAATACCGGATTTTCAGCGAATTAATGTTGATGGCGGCAGAGTATGTGAGCACCGTGCAGCAAAATGCACTGGTGATATCGACACTCGATGCATTAAGCTCATTCGCCACAATTGCCCGGAAAAATAATTATATGAAACCCACTATCAGTGAAGGTAATGAGCTGGATATTAAAGACGGCCGCCATCCGGTTATTGAACAGCAGCTGCCAATAGGCGAAAGTTATGTGCCTAATGACCTGTTTCTGGACGATATGGTGCAACAGATCATTATCATTACAGGGCCTAATATGGCAGGTAAATCGGCGCTTTTGCGGCAAACAGCACTCATTGTCCTTATGGCGCAAATGGGATGTTATGTGCCAGCAAAATGTGCTTCAATTGGTCTGGTCGACAAGATTTTTACCAGGGTAGGGGCAAGCGACAATTTAAGCCGCGGCGAAAGTACATTCATGGTGGAAATGACTGAAACCGCAAGCATTCTGAATAATCTGAGCAACCGCAGTTTGGTTTTAATGGACGAAATCGGCCGTGGGACAAGCACTTACGATGGCGTTTCCATCGCCTGGGCCATTGCAGAATACCTGCATAATCAAGCGGATTGCAGGCCAAAAACTTTGTTTGCGACACATTATCACGAGCTTAACCAACTTACGGAGGATTTCCCGCGCATCAAAAATTTCAATGTGGCTGTCAAGGAAGTGGATAACAAAGTGATTTTCCTGCGGAAGCTAAAACCAGGTGGAAGTGCGCATAGTTTCGGAATCCACGTGGCCCAGATCGCGGGTATGCCTCAGCTTATTGTGTTGAGGGCCAGTGAAATTATGCAGCATCTGGAGAAAGATCATGTGACGCACGAGCATAAAAAAAGAGTCAGAGAAATTCCCAAAAACAACTTTCAGCTCAGCATTTTCGAACCGGCCGATCCGCGTATGGAAGAGCTTAAAGAGAAATTGTCGCTTGTAGACGTCAATACATTGTCACCCATTGAAGCACTGTTGAAATTGAACGAATTTCAGAAAATAGTGAAGAAATAACCGAGTAATGCACTTTATATTTTACCAATTTAATCTCCTATCCCTTTTATGAAAAACGCAACGCGGTTTCAATTGATGGCCATGATGTTCCTGCTCTATTTTATATGGGGATCGTGGTACGGGCAAATGAGTAAATACCTGTTCACAGCGCTTGGCGCATCCGGGGCTCAGGTTGGGAATGCTTATGCTGCTTTTTCAATTGCGCAGATCATCGCTCCTTTCTTCGTCGGAATGATTGCCGACCGTTACTTTGCTGCACAAAAAGTGTTAGGCGTTTTAAGCTTAGCAGGTGCAGCTCTTCTTTTCGTTCTCACCGGCGTTGACGACCCGGATAATTTTTTCTGGATTATCCTTGCCTACTGTATTTCTTTCGCGCCTATGATGTCGCTGACTACTTCGATTGCCATGCAGCAGGTTACCAATTCAGAGAAAGATTTTCCGGCGATACGTGTAATGGGAACAGTTTCCTGGATTGTAGTTTCTAACATTATTGGGTATTACGGCTTCGGGGATAATGTAATGATCTTTAAGATATCAATGGTTGCATCCGCATTTTTGGGTGTCTACTCTTTCTTTTTGCCAGACACCCCGCCGAAACCAAGTACAAAAACGTCGTTTTCGGACATCTTGGGCCTTGATGCATTCAAACTTTTCAAAGACCGTTCGTTTGCGATATTTTTTATCTCTTCCTTGCTGATCTGTATTCCTTTGTCGTTCTATTACGCCATGGCCAACCCGTCGCTCACAGATTCGGGTATGACCAATGTGGAGAATAAGATGTCGTTGGGGCAAGCTTCGGAAGTCGTTTTCATGCTGCTAATTCCACTTGCTTTTAGCCGTTTGGGGGTTAAATGGATGTTGGTTGTAGGTTTGATCGCGTGGATCATTCGTTTTATCGGCTTCGGTTATGGGGATGTAAATAACGAATGGCTGCTTTACATGGCAATTATTCTGCACGGTGTTTGTTACGATTTCTTCTTTGTTACCGGCCAAATTTATACAGATAGCAAAGCAGGCGAAAAATATCGTTCTTCTGCACAGGGGCTTATTTCAATCGCAACTTACGGGATTGGGATGGGAATTGGCTCATGGCTTGCCGGTCTGGTTGCTGATATGTACACAGTTAACGGTGTAAAAGACTGGACGAGCATCTGGATGGTGCCAGCGGGTATTGCAGCAATTGTTCTGGTGCTTTTTGTACTTTTCTTCAAGGATAATAAAGTGAAGGCGACCGACTAAAATAAGAGTTAGCGCAAGAAAAAACCTGTAAGTTGATTCTTACAGGTTTTTCTATTAATAGCATTGTCAATTCATCTATTTAAATCAATAATCATCGTCGTCATCGGCAATGTTCCGGCTGTAATTTTTAGATCCGCCACCGCCTCTTTTATGATCGGCGCCGCCTTTTCCAAAACGGTCATCCGATCTGGGCTTGCCTCCAAATCCTCCTTTATCTCCATAACCGCCGCTTTGGCCACGGTCGCTGCTTCTATATCGATCATTGTTTCCGCCTCCTGAACTTTTGTCACCGCCGGAATAACCTCCTCCGCCGCTGTAACCTCCGCCACCCGTGCTGCCTCCAGTGCCTGGGCTGCTGGGCCTGTCTGTGCTGCTGCCTTCCGTGCGGGGAGGCCTTGTAAAGCCTCCTTCTCTTCTGGGGGCACCAGCGTCCGTTCTTGCTTCTTTTTTCTGCGATTCGTTTACAACCAACGGGCGTCCATACATGTCAGCACCATTCAAATTGCTAATTGCCAGCCTTGCTTCTTCCTCGTCCGGCATTTCAACAAAGCCGAAACCTTTGCTTTGACGAGTGATCTTGTCAATGATAATTTTCGCGGAGCTCACTGTTCCAAATTTTTCGAAAGCTTCACGCAATTCGCTTTCTTTCAATTTAAAAGAAAGACTCCCAACAAAAATGTCCATGGAAACGACTTGTTTTAATTTAATTTTTAGGTTATAAATATATTTATTTTAACTGATAAGCCACGACACCATTTTTTGCGAATGTCGGTACGTAGACGATTTTCTTAACCGAATCATAACCAATGTCCGCCGAATTTGTTTTGTCTGCCGCAGTATCTAGCAACTTCTCTGTTGTCCCGTCGGCCTTTACGTAATAAACTACGCCAGCCCAGCAAGACACGATGTATTCTCCCGGTATAACCTGCTCAATGCCATCGGTGCTTTTGTCCATTCCTTCTGCAACAATGCTTACTTTTTTGTCGGTACTAAGTCGTTTCAATGTGCCCGCATCCGCGATCAACAGGTCCGAACCAACTGCCAGAACGCCATTAGGCCTGGTCAGATCTTCAAAATAGATCGATACTTTGCCATCCTTAATTAAATGGACTTTCTTCGTATCCGAATCAGAAACGTAAATATTTCCATCGGAATCAATCGTGAGGTCGTTCAGGAACTTGGATCCTTCTACGGCATGTCTGTTTAAGATTTTTCCAGCCTTGATATCGATCTCAACAACGTCCGTCACGTCCGTGACGAATAGTTTGTTGCCCTTGATGCCCATCCCTTTTGGCGCATGCAGCCCCGTAATCCAGTCTTTATTAATGATTTTACCGTCCAGTCCAACTTTTCCGATTGCTCCTTTTCCATCTTTTTCTCCCGCTTTTCCGTCGATCTGGGCCACATATAGCAGCTTGTCCTGCGCGCTGTAAAAAACAGATTCCGGCACCGGAAGTGAAGCATCAGTTGCCCATATCTCCGTTAGGGAATGTTGCGCATTGCCAGCCACCGCAGCCAATAGCAGCGATGCCGTGAATAGTAGTTGAATGGATTTCATGTTTTTAGTTTGCGTGGATATGTTTCCTGACAGGCAAGATTGACTAGGAGTGATATACCTTTCTGATTTACCAATTTTTGATACTTACTCAAAGCTAAATAAAAATGGCCAAAACAGTTCGTTGCGGCCAATTTTAAATTTTTTTATAATTTAATCCTCAAATCGTAAACGAAGTCTTTGATTTCCAGAATCCGGAAAGCGTCTTTGTGATTGAATAGGGGATTGAGCAGATAATTAAATTCCTCGGGCAGGATTGCAGAGGGGATTTCCAGAAACGCGTGAGAAGATTTTTTCAATAATGTTGTTCCAAAATCTTTAGTCGAAGCAGGAGCCGGTGCGTCGCGCCAGTTGCCAGGTAGTTCCGGAATACCGACCTGATGAATTTTTAATGGCGCCAGCTCAAACGTAGTGATACTCAATGCCCTGGGAATGTCATCAATGCTGATATTCGCAGTGTATTCCAAAAGAGCCAATGCCCGGCTCGCCGAAGTATAAATGCACGGAGTCAGTTTGTGGTTCCAGCGTCCGCCGTAAAGCCTGGCGCCTTCTCCTTCCATATCGTGTGCGTATTTGGTGCGTCCAACCCGGTAAACGATCATATCGGATTAAGAATAAACACCGTAATCAATCCGGCCAATAATATTTTTGACTTCTTCCCGCCCGAACTGGTTATCCAGAAGATCATATGGACTCTCGCCTCCCAACGCCCGGTTCGGACTGAATATCCAGCGGTTGAACCGGTCTACATCCTCAAAAACCTCATAACCATAAGAGTAAATGTCCGCAAGGCTTACGATTTTTTCGCTCACGGTAGGATTGAATTTATCAGGCCCTTTCTTATTAATAAGTGTTGCGCGCGCCACTGACAATGTTGCCGCCAGCTGATCATAATCCATACCGATTTTATCCTTAAAGCCTTCCAGATCCGTTTTGCTTATCCCGCGCTTAACAACGTGCATTTTTTCTATGGCAGTCATTTTACTTTCAGGTTTTTGAATGTGTGTATTGAAAATAATGCTTGCAGGCACAAAGCTCGACCCATAGGTTGCCTGCAAATCAGAGAACTCTTTTGACTTCAAGTTCTCTGTATCCAAATAAGCCTTTTTATCGCGCTGTGCCACAAGACAAATTTACACTTATTAGAGTATACTTTTATACTGATTTGAAATAAAAAAAACCTCCGGCCATTTGCAGGAGGTTTTGGATATCAAAACACTTATTTCTTTTTCTTCTTCTTGGAGGTGGAGGCAGTCGGTTCAGCGGCCGTTTTAGTCAAATCCGCTATTCTGATATTCCTGAATTTCAGTTCTGAGCCGTGACCTAAGAAGCCTAAATGCCCGCTTGTGCGTTTCAATCCGGGATGTTCCTTGCGGTCTACTGTGCCGTTTTTGCTTGCTTCGGCCAGGTCGCCGTCCAGGATGACAGTTCCGTTCAATGTTACTTTTATCTTGGAACCCTGCACGCGCACTTCCTCGTAATTCCATTCGCCCATGGGTTTCAAAAAGCCTCTTTTCGCCGGAATAATGCCATACGCGGAGCCGTGATACTGATATTCATGCAAGTCCTTATAAATGTCGGCATCATTGTCCAGAATCTGAATTTCGGTCCCTACATATGCTGCGTCGCCTTCCATCGGCGTCCTGATTCCGAGTCCGTTATTCGCTCCCGGTGTTAGCTGGAACTCAAAACGGAAGTCGAAATCGCTGTATTCGTCCTTGGTATACAGGTTTCCTTTGCCGCCTTTCTTGGGATCAACAACCAATGCGCCGTTTTCGATGAAATAATCGGTGCGGTTGCCAACCCAGTTGAACATATCGGTTCCATCAAAAAGCACTTTAAAGCCCTCTTTTTTCTCAGCATCCGACAATGTAAACGGCTCAGGACGAGCAATTTCTCTTACGTACACATCCCTGTAGTTGATCTGATTTCCGTGCGCCTGCAATTCGATCTGTTCTTTGGCAAAAATAGGGAGGTTACGGTCCCAATAATTTTCCAGGATCACATTATCTACGACATTCTCCCCATTCAGATCCACAGAAATGCGGTCACCGATCATCGTAATGTGAAATGTGTTCCAGTTGCCGATTGCGTTGTCGGCCAGTTTTGAAGGCTTACTTTCGTTGGTTTTATTGTTATACAAACCGCCTGACCCAACTTGTGCGCCTACACTCACCCGCGACGTGTCCCAGATCTGCACCTGAGGCGTTCCGCGCAGATAAATGCCCGCATCGCCATCTTTCTGGATTTTCCAGTCTACAAACATTTCAAAATCACCATATTGCTTCACCGTGGCAAGGTTGTCGCCGTGGCCGGAAAAAACGAGTTCTCCATCTTTGGCAAACCAATCTTTCTGTGCAGCTTCATCTGCCTTTTTTTGTTTGTAAGCCAAACTGTCGGCGCTCATCTTGCCACGAGCGATCGGGTTTTCAACCAGACCTTTCCAGCCGGAAAGATCTTTTCCATTAAACAACGCTACAAAGCCTTGGTCTTTTGGGAGCTCGGATAAATGCCTTTTGATTGATTCTCTTTGATATTCAGCATCTTTTCCTTTCAGCAAAGACGAAGTTTTTGTGAGCAAATCACGAATTTCAGCACCGTAAAAATTCTTATTAGCCAGCGCGATCGACATCACAGCTTGTGCAGCAGCTTGTTCAGTCGCCGGATTGTCCAGATATTTTCCTGCAAAAAGCAATGCGTTGAATGTTCTCAAACGAGGCAGTTCTTTCAGGATCATTTCCTTTTGTGCATCCGTTTTTGCTAATGCCATGGCTTCCCGAAGCATAATTACCTTATTAACAGGCGTTTTGGTTGATTTCGTAGCCGCAGAAACATAGCCTGTCAATGCTGAGTTGAATTCATCCGCATCTGTTGTTTTCCTGGCAATCGCCAGCAGCTCATTAGCAACACTCGCATCAGACCATGCCGCCAATGCAGCAATTGCGGCCTTTTTTGCACTTGCATCACCACTATTGTAAGCAGAAACCACTGAATTCGCTGCTGTTTTGCCGCCTATGCTTGCCAAAACGGCCAGGTAATTCGACTGTTTGTCAGCCGGGGACGCTTGCATTTGTTTTAAGATCGCGTCTGTTTGAGCCTTTGTATCGCCGGCGCCTTTCACGCCCGCAGCCACCGCTTTTTGAATGGCAGCCATTTGTTCTGCATCGCTCACTGTGTTGAGCAGAATGAACATCTGCGGCAGATCATTCGGAGTAGTAAGCGATTTTAGCGCTGTGTAAGCAGATTTCGAAACCTCAGCATTTGGACTTTTCAGCAACGCAAACACATTACTAAGCTTCGAACTCGCTTCCCGTGCAGCCAAAACGTCAATAGCGGCTGATTGTGCTGGTGCGGGAAGCGTTGGTAATGCTGTCGCCAGTTGGTTTACAACCGCATCTCCTTTAATGGTTAGCAAACTGCTTTTAACCGCGGCAACTTCATCCGCATTTGCAGTTTTCAGAACGTTGATTAAACCCGGAAGACTTTTTTCCTGGCCTATTTTTCCAGCCGCCCAAATTGCAGCCAGTTTTACCTTGCTATCCTTGGCGCTTAATGATTTTTGAATTGCAGGCAAAGCATCAAGGGAATTAGCGTGGCCCAGCATTGTAATAATCTCTGCCTGGACTTCCGGTTTGGCCTTTTTCATTGCATTTAGCCAGGGCGTTGTACCGTCTGCCATGAGGTATTTTTGGCCTAATTTCAATGCGGCAATCCGGTATTCAGGATCAGCGCTTTGCAATGCACTCACCAACACAGGAACGGATTCGCGTTTTTTAATGTCGGAGTAAATTTTTAATGCAGCCGAGCGGGTTGGTGTTTGCTTCACGTCCGGCGTGTTTTTGAGCAATGCTAATGCGGCTTTTTCAGCGGCAGGAGTGTTGCCATTCTCTGCCAACCGTGCCAGATATTTGAGATAGACGGCCGTTGCGTCCGATTCGTCGTAACCGAAATTTGCCTTTTGCGCAGCAGCCAATAAAATCTGCTCAGAGGAGGGAGCACCGATTTCCGATAATGCGAATAAGCTTACTTTGCGTAAAAGCAGATCCTCATTCACTGCCGATTTCTCGATCATGGAAGCCGCTTCCTTATAATGCGCACCGCCTAATGCTTCGATAATTGCAATTTGTGTGCTTTCGGGAGCACCTTCCAAACCTTGTAGTAATGCACCACCCGCAGCAGGGGAGCCTATTCTTGCCAATGTTCTTGAAGCCGGGCCTGAAAGTCTCTCATCTTTCAGGTAAGGTCTCAAAACCTCAATGGACTCATCTTTTCCAACGGTCTGCAATTGATAGATCAGGAAATTTTTGGTGTCGGGATCGCTTACTTTGGACAATGCTTCTCCGTAAGCCTCAGCCGCAATTTTGCGAAAATCTTCTTTCCCAGCCTGTGAAGCGTAGTAAGTGAACCCACCGATGGCGTATTGAATTTTGGTATTATCCCCCTTACCAAACGGCGAAAGCATGGATGCGATCTGCATCAAACCCGGCTTGCCGAGCTGGCCAAGTTCTTCCATGTTTTTCTTTAATGCAGCTTCGTTTTGGGAAGGAAGTTTGGACAGTAGCGCTTTGGCTTTGGTCGCCAGTGCGTCGTCCGTTTGAGCCCATGCCTGCGATATCAGCATGCTGAGGGCCAGAATGGTAAATATTTGTTTTTTCATGAATGGTCAAGGATGGAAATGAATGGGTGCAAATTTTGGAACAACACGGATCAAATGGTCCATGGGCCGCGCATGGGCTGGTTAATCAATCGGTTTGCACCTTCATCATCGATAAATTCTTGTTTTTCGGGGTCAAATTTGAGAGAGCGGCCCAGCCTCAATGCTGCCAGTCCCATATTTACAATGGTGCAGGAGCGGTGGCCGTTTTCTTCGTTCAGCGCAAATTTTTTGCGGTTTTTGACGGCGTCCACAAAGTCGGTAACCTGAGGCTCTGGATCCGGGAATGCGGCCAGTTTCCTTTCAAGATCTGGGATGTCGGATTGGAAATTAGGGAACAGCTTTCCTTTCGGGCCTTCAATGTAAGCCACTTTTTCATCTTTCGCCTCACCGTCCAGCACGATCTGGCAGCCATCGGCATAAGTGTAAGTGATTCGTCGCCAGGTTCCTACGGCTTCTGTGTGCTGCTGGGGAGCGTCCACTTCCACGCTTACCGGGCTTGTGTCATCTTTGCCAAGAAAATATTGGATGGGGTCAATGTAATGCTGGCCCATATCGCCCAATCCACCGCCGTCATAATCCCAGTAACCCCGGAAGGTCTGGTGCACGCGATGCTCGCTATACGGTTTGTAAGGCGCAGGTCCGAGCCACATTTCATAATCCAGCTCGGCCGGAACGGGCTGCGGAACATTGTTTGTATTGCCTACCCAGTAAAATTTCCAGTCAAAACCGGTATGCTTGCTCACGGTAACTTTCAAAGGCCAGCCCAGCAAACCGCTTTGAACCAACTTCTTAATGGGTTTTACAGGCGTTCTCATGCCGTAAAAGTTATCCTGAAACCTGAACCAGGTGTTTAACCGGAAAATCCGGCCGTGCTGCTGCACTGCTTCCACGAGCCTTTTCCCTTCACCGATTGTGCGGGTCATCGGTTTTTCACACCACACATCTTTTCCGGCGCGGGCTGCATCTGCGGCAATGATTCCATGCCAATGCGGTGGCGTGGCCACGTGTACAATGTCAACTTCCGGGAGCTGAATGACTTCGCGATAATCGGAGAAGGTTTTTACGCCTTTATCCACCATGCCAACGGCTATATCCAGGTGTTTTTTGTCCACATCACAAAGCGCAACGACTTTGGTGCCTGCATAAGGAATGTGGCCGCGGCCCATCGAACCGGTGCCTACGATGGCTTTGGTCAATTGGTCGCTGGGGGCGATGAAACCTTTGCCAAGAACATGGCGGGGAACAATGGAAAAAGTGGCCAGCGTCGCCAGTGAGCCTTTGATAAAGGTCCGTCTGGACGCAGAGGTGCCCGTCTTTTCTTTCATTAGTTAAGGATGTTTAGGAAATAAACTTATTAAGTAGGGAGTGAATTTAGAATAATAATCAGAATGTAGCAAAGCAGCGATTTGGAATGGAAACATTAAAATCCGATTACTTTATAATGAACCAGGATTTCCTCTAACATTCCTATTTCGTGCTTAAAGCGGAATATTCCCGTGTTTTTTTCTGGGCAAAACGTCTACTTTATTTTCCAGCATTTCAAAAGCCCTGATCAATTTTTCGCGTGTCTGGTCGGGATAAATGACTTCGTCGATATAGCCCCGGAATGCTGCCCGATAGGGGTTTGTGAATTTTTCAGAGTAGTCTTCAATTTTTTCTTTCAGCTTTTCAGCGGGGTCTTCTGCTTGGGCGATTTCACGTTTGAAAATGATCTCTGCTGCGCCGCTCGCACCCATTACGGCAATTTCTGCGGTAGGCCATGCAAAGTTCATATCTGCGCCAATGTGTTTGGAATTCATCACATCATAAGCGCCGCCGTAAGCCTTTCTGGTGATGACGGTGATACGGGGAACGGTGGCTTCGCAAAACGCGTAAAGCAACTTGGCACCGTTGGTAATGATCGCATTCCATTCCTGATCCGTCCCCGGCAAAAACCCCGGAACGTCTTCCAAAACCAGCAGCGGAATGTTGAAACTATCGCAAAACCTTACAAAACGAGCCGCTTTTTGGCTGGAATGAATGTCGAGGACACCTGCAAGAACGGCAGGCTGATTGGCCACAATGCCGATGCTCCGCCCCGCAATTCGCGCAAAACCGACCACAATGTTTTCTGCAAAATTCTGGTGCACTTCAAAGAAACTTTCCGGATCGGCGATTTCAGCGATCACCTCACGCATGTCATAAGGCTGATTGGCATTGTCCGGGATAACGCTATTTAAAGCAGGACGGGATTCATCTTGGGTCTCATAGGGAACGCTTGGAGCATTTTCCTCGCAATTCTGAGGCATATAGCTGAGCAGCTTTTTAATGTTCAGCAAACATTCTACTTCATTGGGTGAAACAAAATGCGTGATGCCCGATTTGGTCGCATGCGTCATTGCCCCGCCCAGTTCCTCGGCCGTAACCGTCTCGTGCGTGACGGTTTTAACCACGTTAGGGCCGGTCACAAACATATAACTGGTGTTTTCGACCATTAGTATAAAATCAGTGATCGCAGGAGAATAAACCGCGCCGCCCGCGCACGGTCCCATCACAGCGGAAATTTGCGGAATGACGCCCGACGCCAATGTGTTTTTATAAAAAATATCCGCATAACCAGCCAGCGAAAGCACGCCTTCCTGAATCCTGGCTCCACCCGAATCATTCAAACCAATCACAGGGGCGCCGTTTTTCATGGCGAGATCCATGATTTTGCAGATTTTCTCGGCATGCGTTTCAGAAAGCGAGCCGCCGAAAACGGTAAAATCCTGCGCAAAAACGTAAACCAGCCGACCATTGACCTTACCATAACCTGTAACCACGCCATCACCCAGATAATGTTCCCTATCCAGTCCAAAATCCTTGCTCCGGTGCATTACAAACTTCCCGATTTCCTCAAATGTGCCTTTATCGATCAGCACCATGATCCGCTCGCGGGCGGTTAGCTTGCCTTTTGCATGTTGTGCCTCAATCCTTTGCGCACCTCCACCCAACTCGGCCTCGGCATTTTTCTGATCTAAAAGTTCTTTTTTTGAAGTCGCGGAAGATACTGATCCCATGTAATACGGACGATATGGTTACATTTGTTCTTGTAGAGAATCTAAATATACTGTCATTTTACTGATTCGGGAAATTATTGCAACTTATGAGGCAGATCGGATTGTGCACGTTCATTTTAGCGGGAATCATCTTTGGCTTTGAACGAACAGCACAAGCGCAATCCATCGGTGGAAGAAGCAAGCTCGACTTTCTTCAACTGCCAGCCCAGGCAAAAAGCAATGCATTAGGCACGCATCACGTTACCATTTCGGGCAATGATCCTGCACTTTTTATCCAGAATCCTGCGCTGCTCGATTCTTCCAAAGCCAATAATGTTTCCATAAATCTGATGCCCTATCTGGCGGATACGCGGTTCGTGAATGCGGCTTATGCGCGTCGGGTTGGCAAATCTGCTGGCGTGTGGGCGGTTGGTTTGCAATATCTTAATTACGGAACAATGGTGGAAACCGACGACATTGGCAATGTAATAGGGGAGTTCCGGGCGGCGGATTATGGGTTATCTGCCGGTTATGGGCATAGTATAGGCGCTTTTACAGTCGGTGGAACATTGAAAATGGTCGGCGCTTCGGTGCAGTCGTACAATGTGTTCGGCCTGGCGCGGGACTGGGGTGGGGTTTTCAAGCATCCGGAGCAGGATCTTGCTATTGGTTTTGCTGTTAAAAATATGGGTTTCGTCAAACAGAACTATTCAGGGTTAAGCGATCCTGCGTTGCCGTTGGATGTCCGTCTCGGCATCACATTCAAGCCGGAATATATGCCGATCCGCGTTTCGCTAACTGCGCATCATTTGAACAAGTTTGATATGGTTTACAATGATCCGAACCTGTTTTTCACTTACGATGATAATGGCAACAAGGTCCCGAAAAAAGTAGGCATAGCAGAGAAATTAAGCCGTCATCTTTCCTTAGGAGCGGAGGCATTGCTGCATCCGAACTTCCGCGTTATGCTGGGTTATGACCATTTGCGCAGGCAGGAACTGAGACTTTCCGACCGTGGCGCATTGGCCGGGTTTTCATTTGGTGCCTGGATGCGGATTAAGCGGTTTGAGGTCGGTTATGGTCGCTCGCAGTATGTTACTGGTTTTGGAAGTAGTTCATTATCAATTGTTATGAATATGAAAAATGGTTTTGCAAAAGAAACAGTCAAAGTAAGGCCTTAGCTTCCTGATTTGTTTTGCTAATGTTAAGTTTTGTTCATAATAGCTTAATCTTTAGGTAAAGTCATAGCGCCTTGGTTCGCCTAGTTTTGTTAAAAACTATCTCACCATGGCGATGAATTTTAGCTCTATTCCAAAAAATGCCCTTACTGCGCTGGTTTGCGGCGCAATGACTTTTTCTGGCTGCATTAAGGATCACAACGATCCGCCTGTGGACTCTTCAAAACTGATCGACCGCTCGGTTAACCCATCGTTGGTGCGTTCATTACCAGGATTTGAAGATCTGAAAATCACTACTTTGATCAGCTCTGACGACAAATTGCAGGATTCGCCTGATTTTATTTACGGTGCTCAGCCAGATGGCGGCGCTTTTGTGAAAAACCCAAATGGCGAAGGTTTTGTGATGATCAACAACCACGAAATTCTCTTCTCCGTTTCGCGCGTTTTTCTTGACAAAGAATTGAAACCTGTAAAAGGTGAATACATTGTTGACGCAGAAGGTGGGCAATGGAGACTATGCTCGGCCACTTTGGCTACACCGCAGGAACATGGTTTCGGGCCGTTGTTCCTGACAGCGGGTGAAAGCAGTGCGGAGTCGATGACACATGCGATCGATCCGTTTGCGCCAGCAGATAAAAAGAATAAAACAAGAACGGTTAGCGCATTTGGAAAATGGAATGCTGAGAATGCAGTGCCGCTTCCTAAGGATGCATTTCCAGGCAAAACAGTGATCATTATCGGTGAAGATGACACAAACGGCCAGCTTGTGGCTTACGTTTCGGATGTGGTTGGCGATTTGAACAATGGTAAATTATATGCATTACGCCGCACAAACCAGGAAAGTGTGGAGACGGATATGGTAAAAGGCCAAACTTATGATGTTGAATTTGTTCCTTTTGATAATGTAAAAACGAGCACTGGCGCAGAGCTGCAAATGCAGACAGTGGATAAGAAAATGATCCAGTTTGCGCGCGTTGAGGACATTGATTACCGTAAAGGCGGCATTGGCGTTGGTCGCGATATTTACTTTACTGCAACGGGTGTTAGCCAGGCGGATAAAATCACGCCGGTAGCCGGAAAAAACATGTGGGGCCGCGTCTACAACCTGAAATTCGACGAGACCAATCCTTTGAAAGGCAAGTTGCAGATCATTATGGATGGCGAAGACAAGCCAGGCAGCTTCATTGTGAACCCGGACAATATTTGCGTGACCAAAAACTTTGTTTACGTGCAGGAAGACGGTGATTCATTCTATAAAAACAATGATCACGACGGTACGATCTGGCAATATAACCTGGCTACGAAAGAAAGCAAAGCGATGCTCCAAATGCACCACCGCAGAGAAGATCCAACATTCAATGCAAAATATAACTCGGTGGCAAACAACTCATTGAGCAGCTGGGAATACGGTGCAATGATTGACATTTCGGATGTTGTGGGCATTCCCGAGACATTCATGATCAACCTGCACCCGCACACTTGGCAGGACGAAAAATACAAAGGCGCTGACGGCAGCGGTATCTCTACAAACAAGGAAGGCGGACAAACTGTGATCGTTCGCGGAATTAAGCAATAACACGTCTTAGCAAGATTACCAGAAGGCCTTCCTCGGAGGGCCTTCTATCATTTTTATATTTCACCATGAAAAATATTGTCTTTGCGATTTTCGCGGGCATTGTCATTTTCGTTCTCCATTCGTGCGCGCCGCAGAGGCAGCCGCATGAATTGGTCAATGAAAAATTTGTTGCAGATCTGGATTCGCTGATTTTGATGAATGATGGATTTTTGAAAACTGTCCGGTCCAAGCCTGGGTCGGAAGCATTGCAAAAGGAATTTTTGAAGCTTCGCTTGCAGTATAAAAAAGTGGAAGCATTTGCCGAATATTTTTTCCCGACAACCGTCCGCATGATCAATGGAGCGCCGTTGGATGAGATTGAAGATGAAGAAAATGCCGTTTTTGAGCCGGGCGGTTTGCAGGTGATTGAAGAGTTGATTTATACGGAAGATCCTGTTGATCAGGAAGAACTGGTGCGCCATGCGCGGAAAATGCAAGTGAATGTGAAGCGGATCAAAATGCTCTGGGCGGACATTCGCATTACGGACTCGCATGTGATGGACGCGCTGCGACTGGAAATGTTCCGCTTGATCAGTTTGGGTATTTCCGGGTTCGATACGCCCGCTTCTGGGAATGCATTGGCCGAAAGTGAGGTCGTTTTGAAATCATTTCAACATTATACACAGCTTTATAAGTCAAAATTGCCAGCCTATGCCGCACTGGACAGCATTACCAATGGCGCCATTGCTTTTTTGACACAAAATAAGAATTTCAATGCATTTGATCGCGCTGCATTTATTTCGGATCATATTAATCCATTATGCCGCTCGTTATACAAAAACCAGGAATTGGCCGCAATTCCTTTTATGAACAGTCACAAGCTTTTGAAAGGAAATGTGGCAACGATTTTTGATAAAAATGCTTTTGACCCGGAAGCACTTTTGTCTGACTCCAAATTCGGCGCAACTGCCGACCGCATTGCATTGGGCAAATCATTGTTTTACGACAACCGGATTTCAGGAGATGGGAAAACCAATTGCGGGTCCTGTCACCAGCCGGAGAAGGCTTATGCCGATGGGTTGAAAACGAGTAAAGGGTTTGATAATAAATTTGTTAGCCGCAATGCGCCTTCTATCATGTATGCATCTTTGCAACAGGCCCTTTTCTACGATTTGCGTGCGCCTTCCCTGGAAGATCAGGCGGCGGATGTGATCCATAACAAGCTGGAAATGCATGGTTCTATGGATAACGTGGCGAAACTCGTGGCGACCGACGAACATTATAAGCGTGATTTCAAAAAGGCTTATCCGGACCTGGACTCCATCAGGCCAGTTTACATTCAGAATGCGATGGCGACTTTTGTCCGTTCATTAAATCCATTCAATTCACCTTTTGACAAATACATGCGAGGTGATAAAAAAGCGCTTACGGATAATCAGGTGAAGGGTTTCAATGTTTTTATGGGCAAAGCCAAATGCGGGACCTGCCATTTTGTGCCGCTTTTTAATGGCACGGTTCCGCCCGATTTCCAGCGCACGGAATCTGAGGTTTTGGGCGTGACAATTAATGCAAATTGGAAAAATCCTCTGTTGGATAAAGATCCCGGAAGAGGCGTGCACGATCAGTTTCCACAGTGGAAAAATGCGTTTAAAACGAGTTCCGTGCGTAATATCGCAAAAACGGCCCCCTATATGCACAACGGCGCTTTTGCGACTTTGCAGGAAGTGATGGAATTTTATAACGAAGGCGGTGGGGCCGGTTTAGGACTCAATGTGCCTAATCAGACGCTCGCGGCCGACAAACTTAACCTGACGCAAGGCGAGATCGCGGACGTGATCTCGTTTATGGATGCATTAACCGATGCGCCGGAATAGTTACGCGATAACTTTTCCCTGATCCAGTCGCAGCGTTTTAGTCACACAGCTTGGAATTTCATTGGGATAATGCGAAACGTAGATCAATGTGCGCTCCGGCGTGTCGCAAATTGCATTGACCACTGCTTTGAAATATTCGATCGCATCTGTGTCCAAACCCTGGCAAGGCTCGTCGAGGATCAGCAGTGGCGGGTTTTTCACCAATGCCCTGGCCAGCAAAACCATGCGCTGCTGTCCTTTGGAAAGCTCCGAAAATTTCTTTTCAATCAAATGATCCACATGTAAAAGCGCAGCGACTTCGTGCACCCTTTCTGCTTGCTGTTCCGTTAACTTCTTGAAAAAAACTCCTGTCGCATCAAAAAAACCAGAAGCAATGGTTTTGAAAACGCTGGTTTCTCTTGGGAAATAAAGGTGTAATTCAGGTGAAACGTGGCCGATTTTTTGTTTGATATCCCAGATCGAAGCGCCTGTTCCACCTCTTTTCTTGTCGAACAAATCGAAATCGTTGGCAAAGCGTTGGGGATTGTCAGCGGTGAGAATGCTGAGTAATGTTGACTTTCCGGAGCCGTTCGGACCGGAAAGTGCCCATTTCTCGCCTTTCGCAATTTTCCAGTTTACATTTGCCAGTATAGGCTGCTCGTGATAACGCACATGAATGTTCCGCAAATCGATGGCGTACTCAAAATCAATGTGTTGCGGCAGTCCGAAATGCGCCAGTTTTTCCGGATCGGGTTTGGGGCTGTGTGGGTGGATTGCGTATCGGGCTTTGTAATCTGTGACATTGAATGTGCTTGAAATGTGCCCCTCGTTCAATTCGAGCACATTGGTAATGCATGGCGGAATTTCAGTGGCTGTTGTTGCCATAATAACTGTTACGCCCGATTGGGCCAGCTCGCTCAAAGCATTGCGCAACACTTCTCTTGAATGCACGTCCAATCCGCTGAAAGCATTATCGAGCATCAGGATTTCAGGTTTTTTTAATAGAGATTTTGCCAAAAGCATCCGCCGCGTTTCCCCGTTAGACAGCGTAACAAACGGATGGTCAAGCAAATGTGTAATCGATAATAGTGCAGAAACTTTATTCAGATCTTCATCACTGACAGTTGGCGGTCCGAGTGCCACAGAATTGGCATTCACTGTGCCAACCGGTTTCAACTGGTCTGTTAAAATGGCCCGCACGGAAGGCGCGCGCTCGCTTTCGTAGGCATGAAATCGTTGCTGATAATATTCTGCTCCTGCACTGACGATGCGGTTGAATGAATAATCATTGGAAACGAGCTCAACGGCTTGTCTTAACGGCGCATTCAATTCGTAACTGATTTTTCCTTTCGAAACCGGCCATTTTCCAGCCATAACATCCAGCAAAATGGTCTTGCCGGAACCATTGGGGCCAATAACTGCCCAATGTGTGCCGCGCTCAATATTCCAGTCAATATCCGATAAAACAGTGGTGTCGTATTTGCGGGCAGCAACGCCCAGGAGAGAAACAAGTGCCATGAAACGCCAAAATCAATGAGGGACAAAGATAGTGTTTTACCGATTGCTTGTTGTTGCCAGCCGCAGGCTCATTGGATTTGTAATGGTGCCTTATAAATTTTTATAATTGGGAATTCCGCAAAGCTAATCACCGCAGCAAACATGGAGCAAAGTCTCAAAGGAATGCCACTTTCTACAAGTTTGACAGCCCTTTTGATAAGCGGCGGCATATCCGGTATGCTCTCGATCACTTCCTATCTGACTATTGCATTCTCGGATTTGCCGGACCCAGTCGTATTTTTCCTGGCTATGTCGTTTCCTATACTTGGAATCGTGTTTTTGTTTTCGTTGACGGAATACATTCATTTTCACGCGCCTTCCTATGCGAACAGGTTGGGATTTGTTTTCGGCAGTCTTGCATTTACAATTTGCGCCGCATTCCTGGCCGCGCAACTAGCGGTGCAGATTGGGGTAAATATCAAAAACGATCAAGTAGGTGCCGCGGAAGCCAGATTTATAAAGGAATCGATCCGGCTGATCGATATGGGCATGGATGTCGCCTGGGATATGTTTATTGGAACTTACCTTGTGTTGTTCCTCATTTCTGCCCGTAAATTAATCGAATTGAAGTTTTGGGGATTCACGCTCGGTATATTGGGAATAGCACTGATGATCCTGAACACCATGACCTTTCCAAACCCACCAGCAGAAGTGGATTTGTTTGATTTGGGGCCATTTATTGCGTTAGGATTGTTTGGTTTAGCCGGTCAGACATTCCGGCTCGGGATAAAGGCCTATGCAGAAAATAGAGCTAAGGCTAAGAGAATAGATGCCAGACTGTTATAATTTCGTTTCTCAGGCATCCGGTCTCCCTTCAATGATGTAATTCCATATTGAACTCCTTAATCATTGAGTTCGTAAAGGCAGAAAGGTCGTCGGTTGTGCGGCTGGTGATTAAACCATTGTCTGTTACCACTTCCTGATCCACCCACCTCGCGCCTGCGTTCTCGAGATCATTTTTGATAGAAGCATATGACGTCAGAACACGGCCTAAAACCACATCGGCATCAATTAAGATCTGCGGTCCGTGACAAATGGCAGCGACCGGCTTGCCGGATGTAAAGAAATGTTTTACAAATTCCACGGCACGGTAATTCATTCTAAGCGCATTCAGCCCCAACACGCCACCGGGCAGTAACAATGCGTCATAGTAATCTGCCCGTGCCAATGTCAGTGGAACGTCTACATTATGTTTCTCGCCCCAATCCAGATGGCTCCAACCTCTAACCGCATTTTTATTTGGGGAAATGAGGTGAGTTGTTGCACCTTTCTGGTTTAGGACTTTTCTGGGACAGGTCATTTCTACCTGCTCAAATCCATCGGCAACCAAAATTGCAACTTTTAATGAATTTAATGACTGTTCCACGGAATCTGTGTAATTTTAAGGGTTAGATTATTTAGATAAATATTTGTACAAAAATTATGCCAAATTGCTAATCCAGTTCCGTTGTTCAGTTATATGATTTCCGTGCTGCTTTCATTCAACAGGTGTGGTGCGAAATGATAAAAGTGTGATCTCACCCTTAAAACAAAACGAGCAGCATTGCTGCCGCTCGTTCAGATATCATTATTAAGAGATTTTAAATCTCTACGCTCCCTATATTTTCGAAGATCAGGTCGCCTTTGGAATTGAGCTCCATCATGATCACTGAATCTTTTGCAACTTGTCCGCTCAATATGCCTTTGGACAACTCATTCAAGATCCGACGCTGCATAACACGTTTCAAAGGTCTTGCGCCGAATGCAGGATCAAATCCATCTTCACCCAGTTTAGCAAGCGCTTCGTCTGTTGCATCGAGGGTAACTCCCTGGTCTTGCAGCATTTTTTGAATTCCCTTAAACTGAATGTCGACAATCTTCCGAATGTTTTTCAATGTAAGCGGTTCAAACAACACGATCTCATCGATCCGGTTCAAGAATTCAGGTCTTACAGAGGCTTTCAACAGATCCAGCACAGCTTGTTTGGCTTCTTCCACGACCAGCGTGTGGTTCCAGCCTTCGTCTTCTGCAAATTTCTCCTGAATGATATGGCTTCCTATATTAGAAGTCATAATGATTATGGTGTTCTTGAAATTAGCAACGCGGCCCTTGTTATCAGTCAACCGACCTTCGTCCAGCACTTGCAGGAGAATGTTCCAAACGTCCGGATGGCCTTTTTCGATTTCATCCAACAAAATCACGCTGTAAGGCTTGCGACGCACGGCTTCGGTCAACTGTCCGCCCTCATCATAACCTACATATCCCGGAGGCGCACCCACCAGCCTGCTTACAGAATGCCGCTCCTGATATTCACTCATATCAATCCGCACAATCGCATTTTCGTCGTTGAAAAGATATTCAGCCAGTGTTTTGGCCAGTTCGGTTTTTCCCACACCTGTTGGTCCAAGGAAGAGGAAGCTACCGATCGGTCGTTTCGCGTCTTGTAAGCCTGCACGGCTGCGGCGAACGGCGTCGGCAACCAATTCAATGGCTTCGTCCTGGCCCGCAACGCGGTTATGCAAGTGATCTTCAAGCTGTAAGAGTTTTTCTCTGTCGCTTTGCAACATTTTGCTCACCGGAATCCCAGTCCATTTTGCAACTACTTCGGCAATGTCTTCCGGTGTGATTTCCTCCTGCATTAAGCTCTGAGAATCTTCGGACTGCTGTAATTCGGTAAGTTTACTTTGCACTTCGGGAATGCGGCCATAACGGATCTCGGCCACTTTGCCAAAATCACCTGCACGCTCCGCCTGTTCGGCTTCCAGTCGCAGTTGCTCGCTTTGTTCTTTTAATGTGCGAACCTCATTAACCTTGCCCTTTTCATTTTCCCATTGTGCTTTTAATGTATTACGATCCTCGCTGAGGTCTGCAATTTCCTTGTTCAGCACCGTTTCCTTATCCTTGTTGTTCTCGCGGCGGATCGCCTCGCGTTCAATTTCGAGCTGCATAATGCGGCGGTTCAGCTCGTCGAGCTCTTCGGGAACGCTGTCCATTTCCAGCCTCAATTTGGAAGCCGCTTCGTCCATTAGGTCGATGGCTTTATCGGGTAGGAACCGGTCGCTGATATAACGGTTCGACAATTCAACAGCCGCAATCACAGCATCATCCTGAATCCGAACGCCATGATGGAGCTCGTATTTTTCTTTGATGCCTCGCAGAATGCTGATCGCATCGGGAATATCTGGTTCATCGACCATTACAGACTGGAAACGACGTTCCAGAGCCTTGTCTTTCTCCATATATTTTTGATATTCCTTCAATGTAGTCGCGCCTATTGCATGCAACTCGCCGCGTGCAAGGGCGGGTTTTAGCAAGTTTGCGGCGTCCATTGCACTTTCACCACCACCCCCGGCGCCAATCAATGTGTGGATTTCGTCAATGAAAAGAACGATCTCACCTTCCGAATCCGTCACTTCTTTGATAACCGCTTTCAGCCTTTCCTCAAACTCACCCTTATATTTCGCACCGGCAATCAGAAGTCCCATATCCAGGGATACGATGATCTTCGATTTCAGGTTTTCGGGAACGTCGCCTTGCACAATGCGTTGTGCGAGGCCCTCCACAATAGCCGTTTTACCCACACCGGGTTCACCCAATAGGATCGGATTGTTTTTTGTTCTCCGGCTCAGAATCTGCAAGACACGACGGATTTCCTCGTCCCTGCCGATGACCGGGTCAATTTTGCCGGCTTTCGCCAATTCGTTTAAATTTTTGCTGTATCGTTCCAGTGAGCGATATTTAGCTTCTGCATTTTGATCTTTCACAGGATTGTTTTTACCTCTAAGTTCTTTGATTGCATTAATCAGTTCTTTTTCCTTGAAACCAACTTCCTTCATGAGCGTCGCTGTGGAATCTTTTCCAGCCAGGATGCCAAGAATGAGCAGTTCAATGCTTATAAATTCGTCGTTAAATTCTTTGGTAAAACTTTGCGCCTTGGCACTCGCAGCAGCCATATCGTTTCCGAGATAAGGCTGGCCGCCGCTTACCCGCGGATATCCTTCCAATATCTTTTCCAAACGGTTGTTCAAAACGTCCGGGCTGATATTCAGTTTATTCAATAAAAACAATGATGTATTCGGATCCTCTTCCAATATGGATTTGAGGACATGACCCGTTTCGATAGCCTGTTGTTGGTTTCCCTGGGCCATTTGCGCAGCATGTTGGATAATCTCCTGCGCCTTTATGGTATATTGGTTGAAGTTCATGGAGATGATTGCTTAATGTCGAATCATTCCATGAAAAATCATATGCCTGATCAGAAAATCTGAAATTTTGGCATTAAACGAATTGAAAAATAGATTTCCAGGACAAAATGTCCATTATTTCAGAGATCAATCTGCGTTTTTAGCAGATCATCCAGCGTTTCGCGCCTTCTGATGAGCCGCGCTTCGGCCTGATCCACTAAAACTTCCGGGGGTCTTACCCTCGCGTTATAATTTGAGCTCATAGTAAGGCCATAGGCGCCTGCATTCAAAAACGCGAGCAGGTCGCCAGCTTTCACTTCGGGCAGGGTGCGGTCAGTCGCGAAAGTGTCCGTTTCACAGATGTAACCCACTACATTATAGGTTTTAGGCTCGCCCGCGGGGTTAGAGACATTCAGAATGTGATGGTAAGAACCATACATCATCGGGCGGATCAAGTGATTTAGACCCGAATTCACGTGAACAAAATTCCGCGCCGGATCTTCCTTTACAACCGTCGCATTCACCAGCAAATAGCCGGATTCGCTGACCAGAAATTTCCCCGGTTCAAACCAAAGCTGCAATTCCCGTCCATATTCCCCGCAAAACTTTTTGAAACGCTCCGAAATCTTTCTTCCCAACAAATCCATGTCTGTTATCTCGTCGCCGGGTAAGTAGGAGACTTTAAAACCGCCTCCCAGATCCACGATTTCAAGATCAGGGAAATGTTTGGCTGTTTCAAAAAGAATGTCAGCCACTTTCAGGAATGGTTCGGCATCCTTGATATCCGATCCGGTATGTTGGTGCAAGCCAATGATCTTGATATCGTATTTTTTGACAACTTCGAGAATCTGATCCAACAGCAAAACTGAAATGCCAAATTTAGAATCCGCATGTGCAGTCATGATCTTGGCATTACCGCCGGCTGCCACGTTCGGTTTTATCCTGATTAAACAAGGTTTGGTGTTTCCATAAGTTTGCCCAAACCATTCGAGCAACGGAATGCTGTCCACATTAACAATGGCACCAGCGTCCACAGCTTCCTTAACCTCTTCAAAAGGAACGCCGCTGGGTGTAAATGTAATTTGAGCCGCGGCATAACCAGCCATCAGGCCCATTTCCAGTTCGCCCGGCGAAACGACATCCAATTCTACGCCAATATCACGCATTAACCGTAAAATGGACAAATTCGTATTTGCTTTGCAAGCATATTTGATCTTCATATTAATGCCTGAAAAAGCATGCTGCAATTCTTGCACTTTGCGTCTGATGGTTGCGCCGTCATAAACGTAAAGCGGGCTGCCATAAGCCTCGGTTAGCTGATGAGGATCAATGTTTTGAATCGAATATGTATTTTGATCGGAAAGTTGCATGGGGCAATTTAATGGAATGACGAAAGAAGATTTATGGTGTTTTTGAAAGGGCTTACTGGCAATATTTATCCAGGTAAACGGCCATTTCCTGTTGAAGCAGCTGCGCCTCTTGTTTTGCTTTTTGCGCGAAGTCAATACCGTTTCCAGCGTAGATAATGCTGCGGGATGCATTTACAAGGAGTCCGCAATGTTTGTTCATGCCAAATCGGGAAAGTTCTTCAAGATTTCCGCCCTGGGCACCAACGCCAGGGACCAGCAGAAAATGATCCGGGACAATGTTTCTTATTTTTTCGAATTCTGCGGCTTGCGTAGCGCCTACCACATACATCATGCGGTCTGCACCTGCCCAGGTATGCGAAGTTCTGAGCACATGCTCATATATAGGCTTGCCGTCCGCTTGCAGGCGCTGAAAATCGCCGCTTCCCGGGTTAGACGTCAAAGCAAGCAGGATAACCCACTTATTTTCAAATTCCAGAAAAGGGGTTACCGAATCGCTTCCCATATAAGGCGCGACCGTAACTGCGTCAAAATCAAGCCCGGACGCAGACGGATCAAAGAATGTTCTGGCATAAAGGCCGGAAGTGTTTCCAATGTCGCCGCGTTTGGCGTCGGCGATTGTAAAATGACTCTTGGGGATGTATTCAATGGTTTTTTGCAAACTTTCCCAACCTCTTACGCCCGATGCTTCGTAAAATGCAATGTTGGGTTTATAGGAAACACAAAAGTCCGCAGTGGCGTCGATGATCTGTTTGTTGAACTCAAAAACCGGGTCAGCCGCTTTACTCAGATGGGCGGGGATTTTCCGGATATCTGTGTCAAGCCCTATGCATAAATAGGATTTTTTCTGGGAAATTTGTTCAAACAGTGCTTCGTACGTCATGATTTTGGAAATAATGCGCCGAAATTACAACCTCTATCAATAGATTCATAAATTTGTAACAACATTAAGACTTACCATTACCAACCAACAGACATAATATTTTATGCAGATTCGCGAAACCTCCATTGCCGGATTAGTTGAACTTACCCCACGTGTTTTCCATGACGATCGAGGCATGTTTTTTGAATCGTATAACGAACAGATATTTAAGCAGTTGGGCTTGCCTACTAATTTTGTGCAGGACAATCAGTCTTTCTCCAAAAAAGGGGTTGTCAGAGGTTTACACTTTCAAAGGGCTCCGTTTGCACAAGGCAAGCTGGTTCGCGTTATTTCTGGTAAGGTGCTGGATGTTGCAGTTGATATCCGGCCGGAGTCGCCGACATTTGGCAAGCATGAGATTTTTGAGCTGAGCAGTGAGAAAAATAACGTTGCTTACGTTCCCGAAGGTTTTGCGCACGGTTTTGTTGCCCTTGAAGATTCTATTTTCTCTTATAAATGCACGAATATTTATAATAAAGAATCTGAGTCAGGGATTTTGTGGAATGATGAAGATCTGGCGATCAATTGGGGAATTGAAAATGCCAATGTTTCAGAAAAGGATCAAATCCTTCCGACCTTCCGCTCGCTTTTTGGTGATTTGAAAAAGATCTGATGAATTGGGAATCGGATCTGTTATTTTTCAAATAGTTCTTCCAATGCTTTGGATGCGACTTTTTTTGCCGAATTAGGATTTTGACCGGTGATTAACCTCTCGTCCATTTCAATGAATTCCATAAAAGGGATCACTGCTTTGGTATAGTGTGCGCCGCGCTCTTTCAATTTGTCTTCCAGATAAAACGGCACTTCGCTTACAAAGCTCATCAAGGCTTCTTCCACATTGGAAAAGCCGGTGACGTATTTGTCCTGAATTAAATAGGAGCCGTCTGATAGTTTAACGTTCAGTAACCCGCAGACGCCGTGGCAAACCGCAGATACCATTCCATTGCGTTCGTAAATGACCTTTACAATATTTTGGAGTTCGGTATTTTCGGCAAGGTCCCACATCGCCCCGTGTCCGCCGGCGAAATAAATAAGGCGGTAATCGGCTGGATTGATCTGGGTAAGGGATAGGGAATTATCTAATTTAGCCCGGAAAGCAATGTCATCCCAGTATTTTGCATTGCACTCATCTTTCAATTCGAGGCTGCGTTCATCAATTGGAATCCTTCCGCCTAATGGGCTTACGATGTCCATCAAAACCCTGCGTTTGGCCATTACATCATAAAAATAGGTCAGTTCACTCAGCCATAAACCCGTCTTTCCGGCTTTGGTGGGAAACGCGTCATGATTGGTGCAAACGATGAGGACTTTCATAATATCTTCCGAAGTTACTGGCAGAAAGATAAATAAAATCAAATGACATTCCAGCTTAAAAGCAGAATGACATGCTTTGGAGTGCATGTCATCTTAAAAGAATACGATATAGAAAAGGATTTTTAATTCAATAATTGGTTTTTGTAAGCAAATGCAACTGCTGCCGCGGTGCTTTTGGTGCCCGTTTTTTCCAAAACGCGCAATCTGTGACCTTCCACGGTTCTAACGCTGATGAAAAGCTTATCGCTAATCTCAGCCGTTGAGAAACCATCGCATATCAGTTGAAGCACTTCTTTTTCCCTGGCAGAAAGGGCAACATTGCATGCGTTGGGGAAGAATGGATGTTTATTGACCTGCCTTGTAACCATTTTCCGGTGCATGGCTTTGGAGACAAAATCGTTATAATAAAATCCTTCCTCATCTACCCGGCGAATGGCTTTTTCAACTTCATCCGGGCTTGTATCCTTTAATAAGTAACCCTGCACGCCTTTTTCCAGCATGTGAATGACGAAACGGTCCTCGTTATACATCGAGACGACAATCACCTTAATATTAGGGAATCTCTCAAATGCTGCTTCTGTGGCCTGAATGCCATCCATAACCGGCATTTGCAGATCCATAAAAACGATGTCGGGCGTATTAGCGGGAAGGCGGTCGAGTAATTCCTGGCCATTTGCCGCTTCCAGTATAAATTCGAAATCGGGAATGCCGCTCAGCATGGAGATAAATCCCTTTCTGAACAATTCGTGATCATCCGCAATTCCCAGTTTTAAGGTTTTCATATTCATTTAAATGTTCACGCGCTCGCGACGGAATGGGTGCAAAGGTTCCGGTTTGCTGTCTGTAACCGGCATCATAGGGATCTGTGCGAATGCACTTGCGCCGCCTTTCTCGGGCTTTTCGTATTGGACTGTTCCGTTAACAATCGCCAGCCGGCTTTCAATTCCCAGTAAGCCTAGTCCGGCAAGGTTGTTCTCTTTGATTTTCTCGGGATCGAACCCAACGCCATTGTCAGTCACTTTCAAGCCGATCATCTGGTCATTGATTTCCAGCCTGATGTCAATTTTTGTACAGCTGGCATGCTTTATCGCATTATTGACCAGCTCCTGCATAATGCGATAAAGCGTAAGTTCGAGTTTCTGGCCCTGGCGTGGAAAGTCGTCGGTATTGGCCTGGAAAGTGATAGCGAGGTTGTTATCTTCCTCTAATTTATGAATAAATTCTTCAATCGCCTCCATCAAGCCAAACCTTTCCAATGTCGTTGGCACCAGATCACGCGTGATACGCCTTACATGCAGGATCGTTTCCTCCACAAGCGTCTGCGATTTTTTCATAATCTGATCTTCTTTCTCATTTCCGCTGTTCCCGACCATCTTACTGAGTTGGTTTAGGCTTAACTTTGTGAGAGAGAGCATTGTCCCGATATCATCGTGCAAATCCTGTGCTATGCGGCGGCGTTCTGTCTCCTCCGAGTTTAATGCGGTGTCAAGCAAAAGTCGATTGTAATTTTTTTCAATATCGCTGATCCGCTTTTCTTCTTCGAAACGCCTTTTTTGATAATACATCACAAATGAGATCATACAAAATGCCATGGTCAACATTGCCAGTGAGGCAATGAGTAAAGCCCATTTCAACTCTTCACTGTTTTGCATAACCGGCGGCCGAAAAATGATAAATACCAACGCTAAACATTATGGCAGAGATAATTTCGAAAATGTAGGGAATTATCCTTGTCACGCCCAAGTCAAAAGAGCCATTCCAAGTTGCAGTATAATGCAATGCCGGCGCAATAAATATAAAACTGGAATAATATAGCAGTAGTCCAGAACATACCCAAAAAAAGGGGAAGGTTAATAAGTTTGGAATTCTCAGAGACTTTATGAGTTCATAGAAATACAGTAAAATCCAGGAGATTATCAGTACGCCTTCAATAGTCTTAGAATAAAGAACCGCCCTGTGGTTGTGAAGATCCCTGATGTTCGGGTTGGCATTGAAGATTTCCCAAACACAAAAGGCGGAAAATGCAAACATTGCGTATATCAACAACTTCCGTGCATTCGATCCGATCAATTTATAGTAAAACATGCCACTGATCAGGCAATAGTAAAGGGGGGTGCTCAAATTGTAATAGATAATGTTGTTTTTATGTAATGCAGCGGAGTGGACCATAAAAATATCTATCACAAATTTCAACAACAGATAAAGTACAAGTAATTTGAATGAAGGGTCTAAATATGCTTTTCGGACAAAAATCAAGGTCAGAGGTAGCAAAGTTATTATTACGGTAAAACACGGAATTGGTTTCTTGGCGAAGTAGATCGTAAGTGTTTCAAACATCTCGATTATAAATTCAATGGTCTAACACTTAAACTAGCAGCCCGAAACTAACATTCATTGGGGCAAAGCGGTCCGCCTGTCATTGCTTCTTTTTTTGCAGGCATGTCCTTCATTCCGCCTAACCGGGCAGTTTTAGTAAGGTCGTTGCCGTAAGCATCAACAGGAATAAGTACGAGCCGGGAAGTTGGTCTTTTCTGCCCCATGCCAATCCCGGATTTCGTATTGACAACACTTTCTTCTTCCTCGGTAATGCCATAATACACCCGGAATCCAACACAAGTTTCGCCGTGAATTTTCATCAATTCGTTGAATGTGTGTATTCCAAAGAACTCAGCTTTTACATAATTTTCACCACGAAGCGTGATTTCCTGCTCTCTTTTTTGGAAGGGTTCTGTAATTCTTAATGCTTGTTCGGCCGAGATTAGCTGTCCTTCGTTACCTGTAAATTTCCGTGAATCCATAAACTATTTTGCAGAATTTAAAAATTTCTTGATCTACGTAAATGTAACCCTCGAGCACGTCAACACCAAGCCGTTTAGATTGTATTGAGTTAACGGTTATTTGGTAAATCGCTCTATATCAGTAGCTTTTAATTGGGCCTAGAACATAAAACACGTAATTCTACCTATTACATTGGGGATTATTACCAAGAGGTTCAATATGGCTTACGCATTTTAAAAATCAGGGGTTATGACGCTAAAAATGCATTGCAGAGCAGACGACATTTGTAAAGCGTTATGGGAGAAATTTTTAGAGGGATTTCTCACACAAGATTAAAGGGTTAGGTTAACATCGAAAGCCGTGAGGGACATCCTTCACGGCTTTTTTGATATCTTGGAAGCCTAATCAGCATTATCAGATGAAACCTACGATCAACATTGAGTACTGCCCGAAATGTGGCTGGCTGCTCCGATCTGCCTGGATGGCGCAGGAATTACTCACCACATTCACCGATGACTTACATGGAGTTCAATTGATCCCATCAGAAGTTGCCGGGAGATATATCATAACCATAGGAGAAATTGTTATCTGGGATAGAAAACGGGAAGGCCGCTTTCCGGAGCCTAAGGAAGTGAAGCAACTGATCCGCGATCACATCGATCCCGAGCGCAGTCTCGGCCATTCTGATCGATAATGTGCTTCTTAGAAACGAAAGCAGGACAATTTGTCGCCTGGTGGGGAGCGGTTACTGCAATTTTGGCATTTGGCTATTCACTGCAAATATGGGATATTTTCATGGATTTTTGGAGAAAAAGTGCTTTAAACGGTGCATTGGGCGGTTAGGAAATGACCTTAACTAATATATTTTCGATTTTTAATCAAAGAATAATCTTTGGCACGTAGTTTTTCGTTAATAGATAAAACTTGTGAATCTTAAACGCGATAGCTATGGAAAGCAAACTGAAAATACCCCAGGAGATGTTGATGAATATTGATTTTATCAACACAATCAATGGTGGAATGAGTGAGCCCGCTATAAAGCTTGATAGAGGATCGGACGGTTTTGAAGTAGTTGTGAAGGTTCCAGGCATCGAGGTTGAAGATCTTCAATTGGAAGTAGTAAAAGGAAAGAAAAATTCTAATAATCTTAAACTATTTCACTTGTTGCCCATATTTTCTCAGGAGAATTTGTCCGATGAAGAGCAGTGGAGAACAGTACGTTTCATCAATACATTCGTCATTCCCGACGGGGTTGACGTTGAAAACATCACCGCAAAATATGACGATACTTTGCGCCATCTGATCCTTTTTCTTCCTTTCGGAGACGAACAGGGAGATTACCACAGAAAAGTGAATATAGAGCGCTGGTAACAGCCATTTTGTACTAAATAAAGTCACTCGATAGTTACAACTATCGGGTTTTTTTATGTGTCATATATCAAAATTTAGTTACGAAAAAGCCGGTTTCTTATACGTTAGGGCCTATCGGTGAAGCATATGGAATTTGTTTTCTCTAAAATTGTACCCTGCTAATAGAATATATTAAGATAGCGTAAACATTTTAGTTTTTAGTAAAAAAAGGGGTTTCATATCTGTATCTTAGCGACCATATTTTATATATTACTCCTCCAATCTCAACGTTATGAAAAAATCAAATATCTTCGCTTATATTGAGCTTACGAAACTTGTAGAAGAACTTAGAGTTTCAAGTGCTTCCGGCCAGCTTAAACAAAAGTTAAAATCACAGTCGGCATATTTCAACATTATCGAGCCACGGTATTTTTCGGATAGCCTGATTAATGAGTGGGAAGGAATCCTTAGCGTAATCAAGCAAAAAGGGGTGAAAGTGAATGAGGAAGGGAAGGTCGTTTCCAATGCCGTCAGCAACACAATCGACCAGTTGTCTGACAGAGAATGCGAAGTGCTGGTGCACAAGGTTTATACTTTGTATGATCAGGTAAAGCAGGAATTTCAATAATAGTTAAGCAAACAAAAATGGCTCCTGGTTTCCCAAGAGCCGCTTTCCTATGTGGCTGGTAAATCAGTTTACCGTTCCGCCGTTCCAAACTTCTTTTCCGGGTTGGACAAAGGCCAGGCTCCCGTCGCGGTCTTCGGCCATCAGGATCATTCCGTGACTTTCCAGTCCCATCATTTTCCGGGGCGCAAGATTCGCCAGATACAAAACTTTCTTACCAATCACTTCTTCTGCTGAAAAGTGCTCAGAAATTCCGCTCAGCACGGTTCGCTGTTCAACGCCGATATCGACGAGCAGTTTGAGCAGCTTTTTGCTTTTTGGAACATTCTCCGCAGCAACAATTGTGGCCACCCGAATGTCCATTTTCCCGAAATCATCATATTGAATTTCAGGTTTGATCGCCGTTACTGTTTTTCCTTCCAGCTCGTTCATTCGTTTTGCTTCGTGTAGTTTTTGAATTTGTTTCTCGATCACGTGATCTTCAATTTTCTCAAACAACAGTTTCGCTTCCAAAACCGGCTGCCCCGGGGAAAGAAGATCCTGATTACCAGCATAATCCCAAGTCTTATTACTCATTCCGAGCTGTTCCTGGATCTTGACAGCAGTGAACGGCAGCACAGGCTCCGAAACAATAGACAATGTTGCTGAAATTTGTAAAGCAATGTTCAGAATGGTGTTAACTCTCTCGGGGTCAGTCTTGATAACATGCCAGGGCTGCGTTTCCGCCAGATATTTATTTCCGGATCTAGCCAGGTCCATGATCAATGTAAGCGCTTCCCGGAACCGATATGTCTCCAGCGATTCAGCAATGCGCGCAGGGAACTCGGCCAGATCCTTCAATGCCTGTTCATCAATTTCCTGCAAATCTCCTCTTGAGGGTACTTTGCTGTCGCAGAATTTCTGTGTTAATACAATAGCGCGGTTTATAAAATTGCCATAAATCCCAACCAGCTCGCTGTTGTTTCGCGTTTGGAAATCCTTCCAGGTAAACTCACTGTCCTTCGTTTCCGGTGCATTGGCTGTAAGAACGTAACGGAGCACATCTTGCTTGTCGGGAAGTTCTTCCAGATATTCATGAAGCCAGACCGCCCAATTTCTTGAAGTGGAAATTTTGTCGCCTTCAAGGTTCATAAATTCATTTGCAGGCACATTATCAGGCAAAATGTAGTTGCCCTCCGCCATCAGCATTGCAGGAAATATAATGCAGTGGAAAACAATGTTGTCTTTACCTATAAAATGTACGAGCTTGGTCTCTTCGCCAGGAACCGTCGGTTGCCACCATTTTTTCCAACCTTCTGCCGTTCCGTTTTTTTGGATCAGCCAATCTTTTGTCGCAGAAATGTAGCCGATGGGTGCTTCAAACCACACATATAAAACTTTTCCGTCTGTTTCGGGAAGCGGCACTTTAATTCCCCAATCCAGATCGCGCGTCATAGCGCGCGGCTTCAGGCCATCTTTTAGCCACGACTGACATTGCCCGAAAACATTCGTTTTCCACTCGTTGTGGCTGTTAATGTAGTTTTCAATGTCTGGCTGCATCGTGTCCAAAGGCAAATACCAGTTTTTGGTCGCCTTTAAAATCGGCTTCGCACCTGAGAGCATCGACCGCGGATCTTTTAATTCGAGCGGACTCAATGTGGAGCCACAACGCTCACATTGGTCACCATAAGCATTCGGGTTTGCGCAAACAGGGCAGGTTCCGACAATGTAGCGATCGGCCAGGAATTGTTCCGCTGTCTCATCAAAATATTGTTCTGTTGTTTCTTCAACAAAAACATGCTTATCGTACAAGTCCTTGAAAATCTCCTGGGAAGTTTCATGGTGGACCGGCTTGCTCGTCCTGGAATATATATCGAAGGAAATACCCAATTCTTTAAAGGAAGCATCGATTTGCGCATAATATTTGTCTACAACCTGCTGCGGCGTCAACCCTTCTTTTTTAGCACGAATGGTGATCGGGACGCCATGTTCATCGGTTCCGCTGATGAAGGCAACGTCTTTCCCTTTGGAGCGCAGGTAGCGAACGTATATATCAGCCGGTATGTAACATCCAGCCAAATGTCCAATGTGAATTGGGCCATTGGCGTAGATCAGCGCGGCGGTAACAGTATATCGTTTTGGGTTGGAAATCGGCATTTTATTAGAATCAGATAATATAAATAAGGTGGCGCTTTGAAAACATTCTCGAGTTCCGCAGCATTCCAAAACGTAAAATTAGTAAAAACGCTTTCAGAACGGGGAGGTGATACTATGTAAATAAAATTTTATTAAATTGTCTTAACTTCCAGGAGGTTCGATCTCTCCCAAATTGTATTACCAAATTACACTTAGACATAGCGATCAGCAGTCCGTCATTATTTGTCAAATCAAGTCCAATTTTGTCAAAAATTTCTATATGAAAATATACATATTGAAAAGGCTTCTAATCCTTTCTCTTGTTCTTATTGCCGCTTTTGGATGCGCGGAGAATCAGGAAGGTGATCTGAAAAAAGCGGAAAAACGCTACAATTTTAGAAAGGCGGTAACCGAAGACGATGCGTTATACCCAACTTATTTCCTTGCAAAGAACGGAGTGATAACCAAAGAGTTGGTTGATGCGGAACGTGCCTTAAAAGCAAGGCTGAATGAAACGGCTCCGATTCCGTTGCCTGCGGAGAATGCACAATTAACAGGCGCGCAAAAAGATGCGATTGTACAGACATATAAGCGCTTTTTACAAACTCATGAGGAAGATCCGTTGCTGATCCGGCATTTTCGGAACAAGTATGCAAAGGTGATTCTGCAGGAATACGATGTAATAAAGTCAGACGACCACGCGCTAATTGCCTATTTGACGAAAGAACTAATCGATTCCGAATGTGGGCGCTTTACACTTATTTTTGAAGGAATGAATAAAATCAAAGGCCAGGTTGCTGATGATCAATATAATTTACTCGTCAGCGAATTTGAAAAACAAATTGAGCAAAGCTTGAATTTGCATAAACAAGCGAAAGCAGCAATGCCTGGCCTGATCCAGAAGATGAAAGATAAGCCGGAAATAGTTCAGGGAGGATTAAAAGCAGATTTTGCGATTGAATTAAACGAAATCGATGACCTTTCTCCCAGGATAGAGAAACTCGAAAAATATCTGGTTCAAGCAGAAAGCCTGTAAGTATTATTTTTAGAATGGCATACCCTTTCCGAATCGGTGCGATTTAGAAAGGGTTTTTTGTTGTTATGCAATGAATTCACTTTTTTACAGCCAACTTTGACCCTGACATTTTGTTCTAACAATTATGAAAGTGCTAATTACCGGTGCCACAGGTTTGGTTGGGAGCGCAACGGCGCGAAAGTTCCTTGCTGAGAACCATGAAGTCTACGCATTGTATCGCCATAATTCCGATCGGAGCCTTTTAGCGGATGTTGAATCTGAAATTCAATGGATTGAAGGGGATATTCTGGATCTCAGCGCGTTGGAACTGGCTTTTTATGGGATGGATTTCATTGTGCATACGGCTGCGGTCGTTTCTTTTATTCCAAAGGATCGCAAATCCATGTATAAGGTAAATGTGGAAGGAACTGCGAATGTGGTAAATGTTTGTCTTAAACTACACATTGGAAAACTTTGCCACGTAAGCAGCATTGCGGCGATCGGTCGACCGGATTCACGAAAAGCCGTTCCGGGGCACGATGTGATTTTAGACGAAACACACCGCTGGGAAGACTCCCCTGAAAATTCTGAATATGCAAAAACCAAGCATTTGGCCGAACTGGAAGTTTGGCGCGGCATTGCCGAAGGACTGAATGCCGTGATCGTCAATCCGACATTGATATTAGGCGAAGGCGACTGGGACAAAAGCAGCACGCAAATATTTCGTTATGTTTATCATGAAAAGCCCTTCTATACCGATGGCGTTGCTAACTATGTGGATGTCAATGATGTAGCAGAAGTAATATTTAAACTTATGTTGTCCGAAATCTCCGGTGAAAGATTTCTGTTGAACGGGGGAAGCATTTCATATAGAAATTTGTTCAATAATATCGCCGATGCAATGCACAAAAAACGCCCGTCGCTAAGGGTGGGAGCCGGGCTGGCCGGAGTGATCTGGCGGTTTGAAGCAGTGCGAACTTGGTTACTGGGAACAAAACCGCTTATAACAAAAGAAACGGCACAATCCGCTGCCAGAAAGATCACGTATGACAACGAAAAAGTCCGGAAAGCATTGGGTTTTCAGTTTCAGCCCATTGAACGAACGGTTGCCAGAGTGAGTGAAAGTTTGCTCGGCAAGATTTGAATTACGATAATTTATTTTATAACTTTCTCTAATTAATTAGTGGTGCGTTAGCCCTCAAATCTAACCTGACGGTTTGTATGATGGAGAAAAATTTTGGGGAAAGAAAGGATTATATGAAAGAAACATTGCTCAGGTTTGAAAGAATGCTTAAAACAAGTGAGCCGGTTTTTTTTGATTTGGATACTTATGAAAAAGTAACGGTTCACTACATTGAAAAAGGAGATTGGGATAAGGCGTTTAAAGCCTGTGCGTTAGGATTGTCGGATTATCCGTATTCGCTGGACCTTTTACTGAATATGGTGCAGCTCCATGCCAACCGAGGTGAGCATGATCTTGCGCAGGAAATTCTCGAAAGAGCTTCCCTTTTCCATCCCGGAGATATTGAGATTTCCTTTATGCAGGTTGCCATTTCCAATATGATGGGTGAATTCGAAGAAGCCATTGAAGTTTTGGAAAATTTACTGCAACGTGTTGAAGATCAGGATGAAATATATTTTCAGATAGGGCAGACCTATCAGAATTGGGGTAAATATGAAGAGGCCATCAAGTTTTATAAAAAGTCGCTTCGGAATAACCTCAATAATGAGAGTGCGCTGTATGAGCTAGCCCATTGCCTTGACCTGGTGGGGCAGCTGGAAAGCCACCTGGGATATTATAATGAGCTAGTCGACCGCGATCCGTTTTCACATCACGCCTGGTATAATCTCGGCATAGCATTCAGCAAACTGGAACGTTATGAGGATGCGGTGAATGCTTACGAATATGCAACATTGGTGAAGGAAGATTTCGCTTCGGCATTCTTCCAACTGGGCAATTCGTACATGAACCTTGAAAAGTACGAGGATGCGAAAGAGCAATATTTGAAAGCAATTGAGCTTGAAGGCGAACAGCCGGAAACCTGCTGCTGCCTGGGAACTTGCTATGAAAAGCTTGGGGAGTTTGAAACGGCTATTAAATATTATCGTCAGACCGTTAAGCTGGACAAGCAATGGGACGACGGCTGGTATGGATTAGGAATCTGTTTCAGTGAGTTGGGCCGCTGGTATGAGGCGGTAGGCTTTTTGCGTAAAGCCATTCAAATCACAGAGTTAAACCCCGATTACTGGCTTGCGCTTGCAGAAACCGAATTTAAGGTTGGTAACGTCATTTCAGCATTTGAAGCTTTTGAAAAAGCAGCAGAAATCGAGCCGTCCAATCCGGATATCTGGCTAAAATGGTCTCATGTGTTGTTTGAGCAAGGAAATTACGTCCGCGCTTGTGATCTTTTGCAGGCTGCGATCGATGAAATGCCTGAGGAAGCGGACCTGTATTACCGCATGGCCGTTTACCAAATTCACGCGGGAACGTATCGTGAAGCATTGCTGAACCTGGAAACGGGATTGACGCTCGATTACGATGCGCATATTCAGCTTTTCGATTTTTTCCCGGATCTGGAGAAACAGAAAGCTTTGTTCCGGATTATCGAACAATACAGAGAAAAATAATCAGCGAAGATTTTTATACAAATCCACCAGCTGACCAGCAATATTTTGGCCCGAAAACTGAGTAATATGCTGTTTTCCGGCTTCTATAAGATGTGTTCTTAAAGCGGCATCAGTGATCAGTTTACTAAGCTGATGGCTGATGTCTTCTTTTTGATAAGGATCTGCATACAATCCGCCTGGACCGCCGGCTTCTTCCAGGCAGGAACCTTTCGCTGCCAAAACAGGCGTTCCGCTGTGCAATGCTTCTAATATGGGAATGCCAAAACCTTCATAAACAGAGATGTAAGCAAATAACTCGGCTTCCTGGTAAAGCGCTGGCAAATGTGCCGTGGGGACGTTACTAAGGATTTTAACTTTGTTTTCCAGCTTATATTTTTTAATATATTCTAAAATTTTAGGCGTATAACTCGTCGGTTTCCCAACCAGAATAAGCTGAAAATCATTGCTTGCAACATGGGCAAATGCCTCCACGAGTCTATGCTGATTTTTACGTTCTTCCAACGTTCCCACACACAAAATGTATGGCCCTGTAATGTCATACAAACGCCGGATTTGTTCTTTTTCCCTGTTTTCAATCGGTTGTTTAAAAATCGGGTTGCAGTCCTGGTAAACGACCTGGATTTTTTCACTATCGACATTGTAAAGTGCGATCAGATCACGCTTTGTCTGCTCACTGATGGCGATAACCGAATCTGCCCGGCGGCAGGCTGACTGGAATTTATGTCTGTAAATAATCCGATCAATGGGCTTGAACAAATGGGGAAGTCGTTCGAAAATCAAATCGTGAATGGTGACCGCAGACCTGATCCCGGCCTTATGCAACCCTTGCGGAAGTTCATTGCTTAAACCATGGAATACATTAATATTTTCGGCTTTCAACTGAGTGGTTATGGATGCATAACGCCAGTAAGCGGAGAGTTTTTTGTTTAGGAAAGTCTGCGGAAGGCGAATGTTGTCCGGCGGGAAATCGCTAAAAAGTTTTGCATTGTTTTTGGGTGTATAGGCAAGGTAAGTTTGGTTTTTTTCGTACGTCAGGAGCGCGTCCAGCACGAAGCGGCTGTAATTTCCAAGGCCGGTTTTATTGGCAAAAGCTCTCTTAGCATCAAATCCGATACGCATAACTGGTGCTTTTCAAGGGTTTCAGAGCAAAAGTCTGTAATTTTGTGGATACCACCGAAAATTATTGGTGCCTATTTTGTGTTCAAAAGGAATGAAGAGAGATAACGTCCGTAAACAGGGTAACCCCAAATCCACCACACTACCAATCACAGAAGATTATCATCTACATACGCTTGCCAACGGAATCCGCATTGCGCACAAGCAGGTTCCTTATACGCAAATCGCGCATTGCGGCATCATGCTCGATATCGGAAGTCGCGATGAATTGTCGCATCAGCAAGGCCTGGCCCATTTTTGGGAGCATATGGCCTTTAAAGGAACAGAAAAACGAAGTTCTTACCACATTATCAACAGGTTGGAGAATGTGGGTGGAGAGCTGAATGCATATACAACCAAAGAAAAAATCTGTTTTCACGCCTCTGTCCTGGACGATCATTTCGATAAAGCCATGGACCTGCTGGCGGACATCACCTTTCATTCAATCTTTCCTGAAAAGCAGATTGAGCGTGAACGGAACGTGATTTTGGAAGAAATGTCGATGTACATTGATTCTCCCGAAGATGCGATTCAGGATGATTTCGACCAGCTCATTTTTCCCGATCATGCTTTGGGAAACAATATATTAGGCACAGCAGAGACCGTAAGCAGGTTTGGCAAAGCGGATTTAATGCAATTTATCAACGACAACATTGACACAGAGCGCATTGTCGTTTCCTCTGTAAGCAGGCTGCCTTTTTCGAAAGTTATACGCGTTGCCGAAAAATATCTGGGCAACATTCCGCACCGTAAAACGTCCAGGATCAGGCAAGCGCCCTTGGCGTATGTGCCTGTGAGTCAGCAAAAAGAACGCTCTATTTCTCAGGCGCAATGCGCAATGGGCCAACCGGCTTATCCTTTGCTGGATGACAGACGGTTATCGTTTTTTATGTTGGTCAATTTGCTTGGAGGGCCGGGAATGAATTCGAGATTTAATCTTTCCCTGCGTGAAAAGTATGGTTTTGTTTACTCTATCGAAGGAAATTACACGCCTTATCTGGACACAGGTTTTATGGGCATTTTCTTTGGAACAGAAAAAAAGCAGTTAAACAAAAGCATTTCCCTCATTCACAAAGAATTGAAGCGCATCCGCGAAGTGCCTTTGTCGGTGTTACAACTGCATCAAACCAAGGTGCAGCTGATGGGACAACTGGCAATGTCTGAGGAAAGTAACATGAGCTTTATGCTGATGATGGCCAAAAGTCTGCTGGATACCGGTCGCGTGGATTCGCTTCCGGAAATCTTTACGGAAATTGAGCAGATCACCGCATTACAATTGCAGGAGATTGCGCAGGAAATGTTCAAAGAGGAGAATTTCAGTTATCTTACTTTTCTTCCCGAAGATTAGTATAAAACTGTTTATCTCCACATGATACGTCCTAGCTGCTTCCTTTGGATTGCTTTTACCTTGATGATCGCTTGTAACCGCAAGCAAACCAACGAACAGACAGGGGAATTTCCAGAAGAGCTGGTCAGTTTCGAATCACATTCAGGCAATCCGCTTTTTGAGGGAACAGGCGATTCTACAACCTGGGATGAGAAAATCCGGGAGCGGGGTTACATTCTCAAAGAAGACAGTACATATTATTTGTGGTACACCGGTTATACCAAAGCCACAGGCGATTCCATTAAATATCTTGGATTAGCAACTTCGAATGACGGCATTGCATGGAAAAGATCGGGAAAAAAGCCCATCCATTCGTCATTATGGATTGAAGACATGTGCGTCCTCAAATCCGACAGCATTTATTATATGTTTGCTGAAAGCCGGGGCGACACGGCTCATTTGCTGACGTCTTGGGATAGGGTGAATTGGAAAGATAACGGCGTATTGGATGTTCGCCTCAAAAACGGCCAGCCGATCGGAAAAGGGCCTTATGGCACGCCGGCTGTCTGGAAAGAGAACGGGATCTGGTATCTTTTTTACGAACGCAATGATGCAGCTGTCTGGCTTGCAACCTCCACTGATTTAAAGGTCTGGACTAATGTTCAGGACGAACCCGTGCTCAAAACCGGCCCTGAAAAGTATGACCAGTTTGCAGTCGCTTTTAACCAGATTATCAAATACAATGGCCTTTATTACGCTTATTACCACGCTTCCGCCTTTAAAGACTGGCGGGAATGGACGATGAATGTCGCAGTTTCCAAGGATTTGGTGCAATGGAAAAAATACGGAGGAAATCCCATCCTCGGCAATGATAAATCAAGCGGGATAGTGGTGAATGACGGTAGCAAATTCCGACTTTATACCATGCATCCCGAAGTTAATGTTTATTTCCCGAAGCATTCCGCGCAATAGGAGCATTAAACAAGCGCAGCCTGCTTTTCTTCTGCCCGGTAATATAATGTTGAAGCATTTTCTGGTCGTAACACTGATTTTGCCGCTTCGTGAATGTCGGCGGAAGTAAGGTTTCGTATAATTTCCGCATCCTCGTTCGCCCAATCCACATTACCGGCATTGGCTGCAAATGCCAGGTTCATGGCACGGTTCAGCAATTCTACTTCCGAAAAAGCCAGCGAAGCTTCCGACTGGTTTTTGACTTTCATAACTTCATCATCATTAGCCCCGTTGGCCACCATTTCACTCAATATTTCGGATACAGCTGCATCCGCTTCTTCGAGGCTGACGTTGGGGTTCAGATTTCCTTTGATCAAAAGCAGGCCCGGATCAAGGGATGATGTGACACTGGCGGAAATGCTGTTGAAAATAGATCTTTCTTTTAGAAGGCTCTGATACAGACGCGAAGATTTCCCACGTCCCAAAATGTCACTCAGCAAATCAGTTGCGTAAAAGCCCTTATCGTATCTGCCGGGCATGTGATACACCTTGATCAGCGAATTCAAAGGCACCGCAGCGGAAGTTTCCAAGTGCCTCGCTTCGCTTTGCGCAGCCTCCTGTGGAACATTGCGCACATAAGGAGCACCGGCAGGAATGTCGCTAAACCATTTTTTAGCCAATTCACGAACTTGCGCAGTTTTTATAGCGCCCGCAACGACCATTACCGCATTGTTAGGCCTGTAAAACCGGAAGAAAAAGTCTTGCACATCGTCCATTGTTGCCCGTTCAATGTGCTCGATATCCTTACCGATCGTTGCCCAGCGATAGGGATGTTGCTTATATGCCAACGGTCGCAGTTTCAACCACATATCGCCATAAGGCTGATTCAGATAACGCTGTTTAAACTCTTCAATCACCACTTTTCGCTGCACTTCCAGCACATTGGGATCAAAAGAAAGGCTCATCATTCTATCCGATTCCAGCCAAAAAGCCGTTTCTATATTATCTGCGGGTAATGTAATGTAGTAATTAGTGATGTCTGGGGAAGTGAATGCATTGTTTTCTCCACCCACATTCTGGACCGGAATATCGTAGCTGGGAATGTTCTTGGAGCCGCCAAACATCAGGTGCTCAAACAAATGCGCAAATCCTGTACGCTCTTCATCTTCATCTCGGGAACCGACATTATATAAGATGTTTACAGCAGCCATCGGAGTTGAAAAATCTTCATGAACAAAAACTTTCAAGCCATTATCCAGGGTAAACTGCTCGTAACGAATCATAATATCAGTGAGTAAAATAATTTTTGATCAAAACCGCCCAAATAAAACTTTGGAACAGAAACCCGCATTGTTGTTTTTGGGTTATTAACAAAGCTAATGTTCAGGTGCGGTTCCACCAAACCATTTTGTGTTTATAGTAAATGCCATGCAAAATACGCTTCGATTTCTTTTCTTTTTTACACTGATAATTTCTCCGCTTTCAGCTTCCGCACAGCTTTTGAACGACCCTGCGTCATTGAAAAACGTTCAGAACAGTCTGGATAAAATATACAATTACGAGTTTGATCAAGCCCAGGTTTTCATGGACCAGGTTAGTAAAAAGTATCCTAATCACCCCGTTTCGTACATTCTGGATTCGTTTGTCCTGTTTTGGAAACATTTGCCCATTAAGGATAACCCCACCAAATCCAAAGAATACATTCATAAACTGGATCAATGTCTGGACGCCATTAATAAGAAATTTGGCAAGAACAGTCTCGATCCTGAGGCGGTTTTTTACACCATGGTCGCGCGCGGTTACATGGCCATGATGTACAATTATAATGGTGAAATGATGAATGCGGCAGGGGAGGGCAAAAAGGCGTATAATGCTTTTACAGAGGGATTGAAATTGATCAATAAGAATCCGGAATTCTACTTTACCTCGGGGATGTATAACTATTATGTTGAAGTGTATCCCGAAGAACATCCCATGGTGAAACCGCTGCTGGTTTTCTTTAAAAGTGGGGATAAGGCATTGGGGTTAAGGCAAATAGACAACGCTACGAAAGTAGGGACAATAACCCGCGCAGAAGCTAATTTTTATATTTCTCACATTTATCTTAAATACGAGTCCAAGCCTGAAAAGGCTGTTTACTATATGGATAGACTGACAGAGTTGTATCCAAAAAACCCGGTGTTTATGATGAAAAACATCGAATCGCTACTGCTGTCGGGTAAATACGATCAGGCAGGCAAAGAACTTACTGCATTGAAAAAAGTAAATCACGGTTTTTATCCTGTGGCGTGGCGAACATTCCAGGGCATTATGGATGAGAAACATGAAAAAAATGACGCTTCCGCCCAGCGCGAATATTTGCTCGCATTAAAAACACCGCATGACGATCAATACACGAAAGAATATCACGCGATGGCCTATGCGGGGTTAGCCAGGATTTCTGCCAGAGCCGGAAATAAAGGGAAAGCCAAGGACTATTATAAAAAATGTCTCGGAAAAGCGGAGTACAGATCTGTGATTAAGGAGGCAAAAGCCTTTAAGTGAGCCATTATTTCGGGAAAAGGCTTTTGTCCAGGCCAGGGATAATTCTCAGCGCATTCTTATAATAAAGTTTTTTCAAAACTTCGTCGGAAAGGCCCATCCCGTACATTCTCCAGAACGCGTGATATTTTTTGTGATAAGGGAAATATTCATCCTCGGTTTCCAAAACCCTGAAATAGGTCGCGTATTCGGCAGGCACCCAGCTATCTTTTCCGAATAAAACCCTGTCCTGGTATTTATCAAAAAACTTCTTCGCAGCTCTCGGCTGGCGGCCCAGCTCAGCAATCACTGCGCCGATTTCCACATACATATTGGGAAAAACGACCATTAAGCTATCCAGTTTCTTCAAGTTATTCGGATACCAGCCCATGTGCGCATTAATGAATGTTGTTTTCGGGTTGCTCCGGAAGATATGATGTTGCTCTGCGATCAGCGAGTCGAAAGGAACGGGATCTTTTGCGCCGCGCCTCCGGTTAGGATGGGTTTTGAGTTCAAGCCAGCGTTCGTTATAGCGGTCCATCGGATCCCAGAATGAAGGCACATCAGCTGTGTGTATCAAAACGGGAATGCCCAGCTCGCCACATTTCCGCCAGACAGGTTGCAAGCGCGGATCGCTTACTGCAACACGGTTTCCCTTATCATCCTTTATGCCGCTAAAACCCAGACTTTTGTAAATTTTTAGTCCTTTCGCGCCCATTTTTACATCTGCTTCCAACTGCGCCACTGCTTTCGCAGACCAGTCTTTCTCACCAAAACCTTTGAACTGGAGATTGGTGAAAACAGCGATTCGCCTTGGTTCATTTTTGGCTATATTTTCCAACGAACCTTTGAGCGTCGCCGTTCCTTCTTCCCATTCCTGTGACCATCCCCGACCACTCAAATTGACCATTATGCCCATATTCAGCTCATCCATTTGCTTCGTCAACGCTTTCAGATCTTGCGTAGGCATCTGGTATTGATGGTTGTGAACGTCAATGAAAGGAAACTTGGCCCTTTTTGTAATGTGCTCCTCCACTTTCAAGGTCGAAACCGGATCATATTCCTCAAAACCAAGCGGTTGAGTGATCTGTCCGCCTTCCTGCGCACATGCAACGAATGTAAAACCAATGGTAACGGTTAGGGCAAGGAGAACTTTTTTCATGAAGGCGTTTTACAAGAGTTTGGTTTAATGATCCTGGCTTAGTGGGAAAATACTCGGCAAATATAGCAATGCAACGCAATGGGCAGCGATTCCTTCTTCGCGTCCGACGAATCCTAAATGTTCGGAAGTGGTTGCTTTGATTGAAATGTTATCTTCGGAAATTTGGGTGACTGATGAAAGGCATGCTTTCATGTCAGGAATGTGCGGGTTGAGTTTTGGGTTCTGCAGAACGATGGTGACGTCCACATTGCCCACTTCGAAGCCTTTTCCGCGTATCATTTCCATCACCTTGGCCAATAAAATTTTGCTGTCAACGCCTTTCCACTGGAGATCTTTGTCTGAGAAATGATAACCAATGTTGCGCATATTTGCGGCTCCCAGCAACGCGTCGCACATTACGTGGCAAACTACATCCGCATCTGAATGACCTTTTGCACCGTGGGAATGTGGGATCAATATCCCTCCAAGCCAAAACGGCCTGCCTTCTACCAACTGATGCACATCATAACCCTGGCCAACTCGGAACGGAAACATGAATTTATAATAAGATTGAGGAACGTAGTAATTTGGCGGTTTTTTGTTGAAGAGTTACCTGGCTTTCAAAATATCAACATCCTGCCGCAATGAACCCATTTCTGTATGCATTTTGGCGAATTGTTGGTCATTTCTTTCAAACCCATTTACCACAGCTTCAAGGAGGTTAGCGAACAAATGTTTCGTTAACATGTTTTCTTTCAGGTAAGCTACATCCCCCTTCAAGATGACTACATCTTCCTTCAGGATGGCCACGTCTTCCTTCAGGATTCCGACGTCTTCCTTCAGCATTCCAACATCTTCCTTCAAGACTGCAACATCATCCTTCAAGATTGCGACATCTTCCTTCAAGATTTTACCATCGCTTTTTAAGACCTCAATGTCAGTCGAGTTCTTTCTGACAACCTTAGTTAGGTCCGTCATGCTTTGCAGGAGAACGGTTTGCCCGTATTTCAACTCCGATTGCCCAACTTCAAGCCTGTCCAAACGCATTAGGTTTTCGGCCATCAACTCTTCCAGATTACTTATTCGCTCTCTTTCTTTCATAGATAGTAATGTGTTTTTTTCCAAATATAAACAAACAAGCCGGAAGATCACGACGTGACTTCCGGCTTGTTTGATGAATGTTGTCAGACTATTTGACCTGCTGTATTTCTGTCTTAAGTTTTTGGATTTGCTCCTCCTGATTAACTGCCTTGAAGTAATAATACAGTCCTGCGATAAGGAAGATTTTTGATAAAATAAAGACAGCAATAAATGCCGGGCGCCAGAATTTATGGACTTTAATGTGGGTATCATTCACTTCCACATCCAAAAACCGGGTATTTTGATCTTCTTCGGCCTTCTTTTTGAATGTATGCTTCTCTTTTCGAAAATTTTCCTGGTTGCTTCGCAAATGTATGATTTCACGCAAGGCAGAAGGAGGAGTTACTGCGGCGCCATTGAAATAGCGGGTTATATCAGATTCTATATCAACCAGATGTTCCTTTACTTCCTGGTTTTCTTCCACCATTTGTTTTACAAGTTCCTTCTCATCTTCATTGGTCAACCCCAACAAATGCGCCTCTAAAATTCCGCTCTCAATAAAATCGTTTGTTCCCAATATATGCTTTGATTGTTACGCGTTACGATATAATTTGAAATATTCATGAAAAGAACGAAGCACCTCGGATTTGGATATATTCAATTTCCCTGCAACTTCTTCCGGTGTAAAGCCCTGACAAAAAGACAAGTCGAAAATGATTTCTGGTGATGCCCCCGAGACGTTCGCGGGATCTGCTGGGGGGGCGATTGCCATCAGCTTTCGTTTTGCTTCCACAGCTTTTGCTCTGGCTAATTTGATAACACAAGCCGCAAAACTGAACGGGTAACTATTGCATGCCTGCAATTGCGGCGATGAAAACACGCTGACCAACACTTCCTGAGCTAAATGGACCTGCGGCAAAATTTGCAGAATAATCCCGTAAGCCATTGCACCATATTTGTCATAAACTTCCAAAGAAGTCATATTGCCATTCTGTTTGGCAACTCCGTTTTTGATTGGCTCTAATTCACTCATACATTATTATTAACGTATCATTGTTTGCAAAGAGAACTACCTATAATTGAAATCAGGCAGGTCCTGCTGGCTATTCCGGTCTTTGCAGGCGGTTAGTGTAGTAAATTTAATAGAATAACCTTATAAACTGCAATTGGTGACATGGAAAGTAGTATTATATGTCATCCTAGCCCGCAATTTATCTGTTTCTACCGGTTTAAATATCGGGGGTGTTATGTGGTTTACCAAGGATATCGGAAAAGAATAATTACTAATGCTGCCCGAAAAGACCCCTGACAGATGTTGAAAAAATACCTAATGCTTAACTTTACGCCATGAAAAAAGAAATAGCAGTAATTTTTGATATGGATGGCGTGATCTGCCATACCAACCCTTACCACTCCATGGCGTTTCGCGAATTTTTTTCCAAACGCGACCTGTCACCCACCGACGAAGAGTTTGCGATGCATATGTTTGGCAAAAGCAACAGTTACATTCTTAGCCACTTCCTGCAAAGGGTCATCGAAGGGGAAGAGCTTTTGCAAATGGAAAATGAAAAGGAAAGTCTGTTTCGCCAAATCTACGAACCTCACATTGACCCGATTGGAGGGATAGTGGACTTTATCAATGACCTGCATAGGAATGGTGTAAAGCTGGGTGTGGCCACATCAGCGCCGCAAGCAAACCTGGACCTGATCCTTACAGAAGTCCCTATCCGGGCAAATTTAGGCTCCATTATGGCGAGTGAGAATGTGAAAAAGCACAAACCCGATCCCGAAGTGTATCTGACGAGCGCTAAAAATCTGGGTGTAGAGCCTGGTCAATGTGTTGTATTTGAAGATTCTTTTTCAGGCGTTTCAGCTGCGATCAATGCGGGAATGCGTGTGGTGGGCGTACTGAGCTCACACGTGAAGGAAGAATTGCCTCCCTGCAACCTTTATATTGAAGATTACAGGGAAATGTCTTTTCAAAAAATCAAAGACTTGTTCTGATCCGCTTATAATGTCACTGCGTCCTTTACTTTCACATCGTACACGCCGGTGAGCACTTTCGCATTTCTTTTTAGTTGCAGGAAGATCCGGTAACGTCCTGCTTTTGGGAATGAGTAGGGGAAAGAGATGCGGTTTCCGTGATCCATGCCGGTCATTGCGCCGTCTTTAATGTCATACATGCCCATTTCAGTCATGAGGAAAATTTCTCTTTCTTCCATCGGCATGGCCTTTAATTTGGCAAGATAACGATCAATGCTGTCCCTGAACATGGCTGGCGCCGGAGCTTTCGCGGTTCTTGCGGTGTCGGCCATGCGGTCTCTGAAGGTCTGTTCCGCAGCCATTGCAAATGTTCCCGTCGGGTGCAAATGAATGTATACAGAACCATCGCTGCGCACAACCGCCACGTGACCGGTCATGCCGAGATAAGGCTCGGGGTAGCACGCGCTGCCGTCCGGATTGAAAAATTCGAATGTAAGTTGGTAAGGTTTCCCTGCGTCCAATGGCTTGTTTGGCATTCCTTCCCAAACAGCATAGGAGCCATCTTTAAAAACTGTTTTGGTCCCGGGTTTGCCACAAATCACCACATTCTCATCCAGCGGCACATTGCCCGGCGCATTGATCGGGTCAGTTACAACATAAGTATCCTCTTCGGCGGTAACTGGCAAAGGTCGTCCTGCGCTTGCTTGTTCGGGAATGTCAATGGTGTCCACAATGGTTTCTGCAAAGCCCGACCGCTGTACAATGTCGCTGTAAACGAGATATTTGCCCGCTGGTAACTTGGGTAAAAAAGCTTCGAATGTGGTGCTATCCTTGCGTTCCGGGTGAATGTGCGCGAATGCGTCCAACCCGGGTGTGCGCACGAGAAACGTATGCATGAGCTTGCCGTGATCAGGAATCAATGTACTGAGCATGCTGCCCCGGCGCTGTGCATGCCAGCCCGTAGTGTCGACTTTTAATTGGAAAACTCTCTTATCATTAGGCTGTAAAATGGCCGCGCTTCCCTTAACAGGCCTGTAAAGCCATTGCTTGTATTCCGCCGCCCAGCTGTCCCACCAGCTGCTTCCTCCATATAAAATGAGCGAGCAAAGGATGGTTGCAATGCCCATATTAATCCAGCGTTTTCTTTTTTGAGCAGCGGTTAATGTTTCCCCGGGCTTTAAAATCCCGTCGCTCACGCTTGCGCCAATGGTTGTGATCATTAGTAAAAACAGCAGCACACCCAAAATGCTCAGACCAATGCCCAAATGTTTCGGCATGTCACGTTCCGCGGTGGAAACGGCTACAATCGGGACGATTAGCTCACCTTTTCCTTGGTCTCCCTCGATCTGGATCTGTGCGCTGGAAGATCCCCACTCCATTAACCAAACCACTCCCTGAAACTGCCCGGTTTGCCCTGCAATCTGCGCGAGTTCGTCCGGCGAAGGTGCGCCTTTATCGCCCGAGTAAAAGTAAATAGGTCTGGCCAGCACTTTCTTCGCGTTGCCACTTTCGATGTAAACCGTAATTTTTGCAGTTCCCGGAATAACATCGGGCGGCTCCACGCTTACGAGCACTTTATAAGGGCCGGCTTGTCCCTGCATTTGAACGCCGGCACTTCCTACATGTGCTTTTGCCGTCATGCAGACAGCCAAAAACAGGATTGTTAAGACAAAATTTTTCATCGTTGAATTTTATGCATCCAGTTTCCCCAAGCCAAACCAATGCGTGTTGAAATCAAGCTGGCGATTAATGCAATGCCCAATCCTTTCAGTAACTCAGGCGTGGTTTCCACCATCCACGGGCCAAATTTGTAGCGATATTCCCAATCAGGACTATTTCCAAAATACCAGTAATGGCTGCCGAAAAACCAGTTTCTTGCATAGGGAGATTCCATTAAGAATGAGCCGAAAAACCATTGGAATAAAAAGAAAACCAATAAAAATGCGGCTCCCAGAAGCGCAGTCAACTTCCAATCATTCATATAACCGTATCGATGGCGAAGGAAATCAATGGCAATAGCTGGAATGATCAGCAGCAGAGGAAATTGGAAACCCTGATAATGATCAATGTGATTTAAAATCGGACCTAATTTCGGTTCGGCGGGAAACAAGGGGATGATCCAAAGCGTGAGCAGCATTAACAATGTATAAATGCCGGTTGCAGCGGTGATCGCCCACTTGTGCCGAACGGCTTTGCCCACGGCCATTAATAACACCGGAAATGCTGCGGAGGAAAATATGTACAGACTTGAACGGTGCATGCGCATGCGGCCAAGCTCTTCTGAAAGCAATGTATACCAAATGGTGAGCAGGAAACCGGCAGACAATGCAAAAAGCCAGAACAATGTTTTATCCAATGCTTTCTTTTTATCAAAAAACTGCGTCGAACGAAGTTTCAGCTGATTTTTAACCGCAATCACGCTGATCATAGCACCAAACTGAATGCCGATAATGCCTAAAATCAGCACCGTATGCGGCGGTGAAAGGATGGTAACGTCCAGTCCGTAAGTGTTGTGCCACCAATCATCGAATGGCGCGGAGGTGAGCATAGCCAATGCGCCCCAAACGCAGAAAAGGGAGCCAAGCGAACTATAAAAAAAGCCCCAGATCTTTACGCTGGCCGCTTTTTCCAGATCATTTCCCCAGAATGTTTTTCTCAAAATCTCAAATCCTGAAAAAAGCCCCGCAACGACTGCGCCCAGATAGATAACCAGGTGAGGAGGGGACAGAAGCCCGTCGCGGCCTATGCTCATGTGCCAGCAAATGTCCCAGATCAGGCCGGTTATGACGCAGAAAGAGGCAAAAACAGTCGCATAAATGTAAACAGGGATGTCCGGACTTGCGTTGAGCGGTACGACCCGGCCTCCGACATTTGGCGGAGGACCCATAGTAGTTTCCATGAAGTTGAGAAAGGATTAATGTTTCAATATAATATTTATCATGCAAAACAGACAGTCGTCGGGCACTTTACCCCTATTTTACATGAAAATAATACAATATCAGTGATTGAATGGCTTAGAACGGCCGCATTGCCTTTACGAACCTGCCTTTGAAATAGTTGGAAAAAAGATTGTCTTCGCGCACGCCTCGCGATGTGGAAGCATGAATGAATATAATCTCGTCCTGGTTTCGGACGTCAGTCACAATGCCAGCATGAGATACGTAGCCTTCTTTTCCTGCTTCGGGTACAAAAAACAGCCAGTCACCGGGCTTAATGTCCTTAATGCTGCTCACTTCCTGCCCAAATTCAGATTGCTGCCAGGAAATGCGCGGCACTTTTACACCAATTTCTGAATAAACAGAGCAGATCAGACCGGAGCAATCAATGCCGTTTTTGTCATTCCCGCCCGAGCGATAAGGCGTTCCGGCATAAGTGCGGGCCACCTGGACAACTTGCGGCACTGCCGTCGCCGACATATCCCCGGGTCTGCTATATGTTGGTTTCGAGGTGGTTGCGGGTTTTCTGGCAGGCGTTCTTGCGGGCGGTCTGCGCGCAACAGTCCCGCGCGATCTGGATGATCTCGAAGGCGTGTGTCGTGAAGAGTTTGATTTTTCCGGCGTTTTGCGAAGTGTGTCGCAGGCAGTCAAAAGTATGGTTAATGCCAGCGTGCAGATTGTGAAATGGAAACAACGGGTAATTTGGTTCTTCATGCGCAAGCTTTCTGTTAGTAACGATACTTTCTCCAAAAATAATAAAGATTTATGAAGCGAATTGAAGGAATAGCAGCAGAATATGTCACCGGGGATATAACGAAGCAGGCAGGATTTTGTATGAAAAAATAAGCTAAATATTATGTCCCTGACCGCTTTGTAAGTAGTTTTGTTATGTTTTATTGAATCCAAATTTTATTTGCTCCGAATGAAAATTATTTGTGTAGGAAGGAATTATACCGAGCATATTGCTGAATTAAATAACGAAAAACCGGACGCTCCCGTAATTTTTTTGAAGCCTGAAACGGCACAGATCAGACCCGGCGAACCATTCTTTTATCCTGATTTTTCAAAAGATGTGCATTATGAAGTGGAGCTTGTCATAAAGATAAACCGGGTAGGGAAGAACATTGAAGAGCGGTTTGCACACAAATATTATGACGAGATCGGAGTGGGCATCGACTTCACTGCGAGAGACCTGCAATCTGAATTGAAGAGCAAGGGCTTACCCTGGGAATTAGCGAAAGCATTCAATGGCTCAGCACCGGTTTCAGAATTTGTTCCTATATCGGATTTTGAAGACATTCAAAACTTAAATTTTAGTCTGGATGTGAATGGCGAGACGCGCCAGAATGGTAATTCGTCGATGATGCTTTACCGCATTGATTACCTTATTTCTTTTGTTTCCAAATATTTTATGCTCAAAAAAGGGGACCTGATTTTCACAGGAACACCAAAAGGCGTCGGGCCTGTGCAGATCGGCGACAAGCTTACTGCGTCTATTGAGGGCAAGAAGATGCTTGAATTATTCGTTAGGTAAACCGGATCTTATCGTTGCAGGACCTTTCATTCATTCACTTCGTTTTCATGCATTATCATTTCCGGACAATGGTCCGTATTGGTTTGTTATTTTCGGGCTTGATGGGCTTATGCTCGCTTTCCTTGGCTCAAACACAAACTTATCCAAAGGGTTATTATCAGTTTCCGATTAGGCCCGGGCTTGCCAATTCGCTGGCTGGCGGGCTGGGCGATTTGCGCAGCAACCACTTTCACGCCGGGTTGGACATTCGTACGGAGCAGCGCGAGGGGCTGAATGTGTACGCGGCTGCTGAGGGATATGTTTACAAAGTGGCTGTGCAGCGGAGTGGTTATGGCAATGTAATTTATTTGCGCCACCCCAATGGTCAGACAACGGTTTATGGGCATTTGCTGAAATTCAGCGATTCACTGGCGGCTTATGTGCGCGAGGAGCAGTATAAGAAGCAGACTTTCGAAATCGATCTTTTCCCGGAGGCAGGAAAATTCAGTTTTAAAAAGGGCGAAATCATAGCGCTTTCCGGCAACACAGGCGGTTCAGCAGGGCCGCATTTGCATTTCGAGATCCGCGATTCGAAGGACAATTTTTTAAACCCGTTGTATTTTGGATTCAATGAAATCAAAGACATCACGCCTCCCAAATTTGTCAATCTGGCGATCAGGCCGCTGGACATTAACGGGCGGGTGAATGGTCAGTTTGATCGGAAGGTTTATTCGCCCATTAAGCTGAAAGACGGCTCTTACCGGCTTCCTGATACGGTTTCTGCAACGGGCATCATTGGCATTGATATGGTGGCGCACGACCAAATGACCGGCACAGGGTTCCGTTATGGTTTGCAATGCATTGAGATCAAAATGGATGGGGATGAAGTGTTTTCTTATAACATTGAGATTTTTCCAAACACGGCAACAAGAGATTATAACAACCTTATAGACTACGAAACGGAGCAGAAAACCGGGCAGCGTTATCTGAAATGCTACGTTCCCGATGGCAATAATTTTAATTTATATAAAACAAATGCGATCAATGGTAAGCTGAACATTGCGGATACATTGCTGCATGAAGTGCGTGTCAAGATCACGGATTCCTTTGAAAATGCCTCAGAGCTGGTTTTTACAATCAAAGGAGAGCCGAAAAATCCGCCGCTTCCGGTGTATGATGTTGAAATAAACCCTGAATACATTCAAACAGACGTGCAGGAAAATACATTGATCGTGAAGGCAAAGTATTATCGGAGCGCTATTCCGTTTGCGACTTATTATTCCAATGGTAAGGAAGTGAAAAAAGATCCGGATTTTTATGCAAGCGAGACAGCGGTTTTCTTAACAGATTTGAGAACATATACTCCTGATTCAGTGAAAATCGGAAAAACGACTGTGAAGACTTACCTGAGAAGTCAGATTTTCCCCGCCGTTGCGTCCCGTTATAAGGCTGAAAAATGGTCCGTAGATTTCCGGAATACGAGCATATTTGACACATTGTTCCTGACCGGACAGCAGAATTTCAACGCATTAACCATCAACAACCGTGGAACTGCGCTTAAAGATTACATTTCTGTTGCATTTTCGCCAGAGAACGTCCCTGAAAACAAGGAAAAAACACGCGTTTACCGTTATCTAGACGGTTACTACCGGTTTTTAGGCGGCACCTGGGTAGATAACGAGATCAAATTTGAAACCAGAGAGCTTGGAACGTTTGTGATCCAGGCTGACACCATTCCACCAAAGATCCGGCTTTTGGAGCATAGTAAGGACAGGATCCGCGGATTTATCGGTGACGCAACTTCTGGTGTGGACCATTATAAAGCATTGGTCAACGGTGAATGGGTGCTGATGAATTTTGATTCCAAAAAAGGCTACATCTGGTCAGAAAAGCTGGATACTGCAAAGCCTTTTGAAGGCGAACTAACGCTGGAAGTGACCGATAGGGCAGGAAATAGTACTATCTTGCAAACCGAATTGAAAGATCTGCCGGTTGCGCGGAAAAAAACGAAAAAACGAAAAAGGTAAAAGTATGGGACTTCAAGTTGGCGATCCCGCCCCCGCATTTTCTGCGAAAGATCAGGATGGTAATGAGGTGAAACTTTCTGATTTTAAAGGAGAAAAACTCATTCTTTACTTTTATCCAAAGGACGATACTCCCGGCTGCACGGCACAGTCATGCAATCTTCGCGACAATTATGATGTTCTTTTAAAGCGGGGTTATAAAGTGCTTGGCGTGAGTGTGGATGACGAGAAATCGCACAGGAAATTTATCAAAAAATATAACCTTCCCTTCCCATTACTGGCTGATACTGACCAGAAATTGGTAAATGATTACGGAGTTTGGGGTGAAAAGAAATTATTCGGCCGTGAATATATGGGTATCATCCGCACAACATTCGTCATTGATGAAAAGGCCGTGATCGAAGAAGTGGTTCAGAAAGTGGACACGGAAAATCACACTGATCAAATTCTTAACAAAAGTGAATAATAAAGAGTCACTTAAGAAGCCGTAATAATAGGACATTTACGTGCTGAAAATGGACGCAAAAAGAACGTATTTGATAAATAGAAAATCGATAAACATGGAAGTTGAACAATTAGAAAAAGTAGCCTCACAAGTTCGCAGGGACATTGTCCGTATGGTGCATGGCTGCCAGTCGGGACACCCTGGAGGCTCGTTGGGCTGTACAGAGTTACTTGTGGCGCTTTATTTCGAGCGTATGCAATTGAAAGAACAGGATGGTAAGCCGGTTTTTGACATGAATGGCAAGGATGAAGACCTCTTTTTCCTTTCTAATGGACATATTTCTCCAGTTTGGTATAGTACCCTTGCGCGCAAAGGATATTTTCCGGTTGAGGAAATGGCAACTTTCCGTAAGCTGAATTCGCGTTTGCAGGGCCACCCGACCACGCACGAGCATTTGGAAGGCATTCGTATTGCATCTGGATCACTAGGACAAGGAATGTCTGTGGCGATCGGTGCTGCGATGGCAAAGAAACTGAACGGCGACAAGGGTCATGTTTACGTATTAATGGGCGATGGTGAGCAGCAGGAAGGCCAGGTTTGGGAAGCAGCAACATTTGCGCCGCACCACCAGGTTGATAACCTCGTTGCATTCATTGACTTAAACGGCCAGCAGATCGACGGCCCGACGGTGAAAGTAATGAACAACCGCGATCTGGGTAAAAAATACGAAGCATTCGGCTGGGAAGTAATTTCTATCGAAGAAGGCAACGATATGGCAGCAGTGCTAAAAGGTCTTTACGAGGCAAAAAGCAGACTTGGACACGGCAGACCCCGATCATGGTTTTGTTGCACACAGGAATGGGTTATGGCGTCGATTTCATGATGGGCAGCCACAAATGGCACGGCGTAGCGCCTAATGATGAGCAACTAGCTGCAGCGCTTGGCCAGTTGGAAGAAACAATGGGAGACTATTAATTATATAAAATGAAAAAATACACCTTCACTGAGAAGAAAGATACACGTTCGGGCTTTGGGGCCGGAATGCATGTGTTGGGGCAGCAGAATCCAAACGTTGTGGCACTTTGTGCTGACCTGGTTGGTTCGCTGAAACTCGAACCATTTATAAAAGAAAATCCGGACCGTTTTATCCAATGCGGTATTTCGGAAGCCAATATGATCGGCGTTTCTGCCGGTTTGACCATAGGCGGCAAAATCCCTTTTGCTACAACGTTCGCAAACTTCGCGACTGGCCGTGTTTATGACCAGATCCGTCAAAGCGTTGCTTATTCCAACAAAAATGTAAAAATCTGTGCTTCACACGCAGGACTTACATTGGGTGAGGATGGCGCTACACACCAGATCCTTGAAGATCTTGGAATGATGAAAATGTTGCCAGGAATGACGGTTATCAACCCTTGCGACTATAACCAGACAAAAGCGGCTACCATCGCGATTGCGGATTACGAAGGTCCGGTTTACCTGCGTTTCGGACGTCCGGTAATTCCGGTTTTCACAGATGCTGATCAGAAATTCGAGATCGGTAAGGCGTGGATGGTGAATGAAGGAACCGATGTGAGCATTTTCGCAACAGGCCATATGGTTTGGGAAGCGATCCAGGCAGGTGAACTTTTAGAAGCAGAAGGCATCAATGCTGAGATCATTAACATTCACACCATTAAGCCATTAGACGAAGAGGCGATCCTGAAATCTGTTGAAAAAACAGGTTGCGTTGTGACTGCTGAAGAGCATAACCGCATTGGTGGATTGGGCGACAGCGTTGCACAGGTTTTGGTTAAAAACAAACTTGTTCCTCAGGAATACGTTGCGGTGAACGACAGCTTTGGAGAAAGCGGAACGCCTACACAACTGATGGAAAAATACGGCTTGACAGCGAAGCACATTGTGGAAGCTGCTAAACGTGCAATCGAAAGAAAAAAATAGATTATTGAAGTTTCTGGCCGGCTTTGTGTCGCCGGAAATCATTGAGTCTTGCGAAAGGTTAAAACCATGTTTTACTTTTTGCAAGACTCAAATTTTATTTGCCCTGAACCAAAAAATGAACTATTATTGACTTGTGTTGATTCGGGAATTAGTATCGATTAAATGACTGACGAAGAATTATTATCCCTTTTTGAAAATCCCGAAACGCGCAGAAACGCTTTCAGCCAGCTGGTGCGGAAGTATCAGCAAAAGGTTTATTGGCTGGTGAGGAAAATGGTTGTAGACCATGATGATGCCAATGACATTACCCAGGATGTTTTCATTAAAGCATGGACGGCGCTGGAAAATTTCAGGGGCGATGCCAAGTTTTACACGTGGCTTTACCGGATCGCCAGTAATGAGGCCATTAACTTTCTAAACAAAAAAAGAAAGCGCTTTTTCATTTCAATCAATGACGTAGAAAGCGAGCTGAGCGAAAAACTAGAAGCAGATCCATTGATAAGCGGAGACGCCATTCAGCTGAAATTACAGAAAGCATTATTAAAATTACCAGAAAAGCAAAGACTGGTTTTTAACCTCAAATACTTTGAAGAACTGCCTTATGAGGAGATTTCTCAAATTACCGGCACGTCGGTAGGCGCGTTAAAAGCTTCATACCATTGGGCTTCAAAAAAAATTGAGGATTATTTAAACGAAACAGATTAAACCATTGCAAACTAGTTTGGTCAAACATTTACAAGAGTGGAAATATAAATAATCATGGATAATAAGCGTATACGACTGGATGATCTGAAGAAGGAAGTCCCTTTCCAGGTTCCGGAGGACTATTTTGACAAATTGCCTCAGATGATCCAATCAAGAATCCCTTCGGAACCTGTTCGCAAGCCTGTAATAGGCTGGTCATGGCAGCGTTCGCTGGCGCTTGTGTCGGCAATGGCTTTGATTTTCGTGCTTGTATGGGTAACCGTTCCGGAACGTCAGGGGTCGCTGGGGCAGGAGCCGCTGAGTGGCATCAGCAATGCGTCCATCGTTAGTTACCTGGAAGATCAGGATATGAGTTATTATGATTTAAGTGAGCATAAAGTTGTTCAAAAGGCGTTTGACACGGATTCCACTGTACTTTATTACCTTGACGGGCTGGAAGATGACATTCTCCGTCAGCAATTGCAGGAATCGGCGTCGGGCATTGAGACGATTTGACCCTAACATTAACTATAAAATGAACTTACAACATATTACCAGACACCGAAATTTATTGGCCATCCTCTTCATAGCAATGCTTTCTATCACAACGGCTAGCGCACAGAGGAAATCGGAGGAAGAAATAAAGAGAATACAGGACGCCAAGGTTGCCATTATCACCAACCGTTTGAACCTGACACCGGAGCAGTCGACCGGATTCTGGCCGGTTTATAATGAATATTCCCAGAAACGCAGAGAGATTCATCGTGCGCAAAAAAAGATTATTAATGATAAAAAGGCAGAAGGCCAAACGGATGACCAGGTCTTAAATAACCTGAAAGAAGTGCAGGACCTGCGTCAGAAAGAACTTGATCTTGAAAAAGAATACCAAACCCGGTTTTTAAAAGTAATTACTGCAAGTCAAGTGATCGAACTGTATAAGGCTGAACGTACATTCAATGATATGCTTATACAACGTTTGAAGAACAAATGAAAAACTGAAAAATTTAACCGCTTTTTCGGCTTATTACAAATCGTTATTCCCACTAATTGGCTTCGGCCGGTTGTGGGATTTTTTATGCAAAAAAATAGCCGGAATGTTCCCGGCTATTTTAAATCAGTAATCGAATGTCAGCAATGTCAGTGGCCGCCGACTACTTCCACGCCACTAATGCCTTTGGTCTCCACGGTAATGTTCCGCAGAGGAGCTGCATGTTTCTTGAAATCCTGGATGATTTCGAGCACATCATAGTCAATGTTCATTGACTTGCTGCCGTCTATGACCACTGTGGCGTTGTCGGGCAGGTTATCCAATGTGGCACTGATGCTTCCTTTGTTCAGAAATGTCACTTCCTCAGACAAGATCAATGTGATCACATCGCCATCTCTGTGTTTCTCTTTCACATAATGGTAAGAGTGCTTGTAATTTTTTCTCAGGATAAAATATATGGCAACCACCATCCCAATCGCAATTCCTTTTAGTAAATCTGTACTCAGGATAGCAATAATGGTCACTATAAACGGGATAAATTGTTCTTTGCCCAATTGATACATCCCTTTGTAGAGAGAAAATTTGGACAATTTATAACCTACCATTAGAAGCACAGCGGCAAGCGATGCCAATGGAATGTAATTTAAGAACGTTGGAATAAAAAGGGCGGAAAGCAGCAAGATGGATCCATGTGTGATGGTAGCCATTTTCGTTCTTCCGCCTGAATCGATATTGGCAGAGCTTCGCACAATCACCTGTGTAATGGGCAAACCGCCGATCATACCTGAGGTGATGTTCCCGATTCCTTGCGCGATCAGCTCGCGGTTAGTTGGCGTGCTGCGCTTGAAAGGATCTAACTTGTCGGTCGCTTCAACGCATAACAATGTTTCGAGGCTGGCAACAATCGCTAATGTCAGACCGATTGTATAAGTTTCGACCCGCGTAATGGCGGAAAAATCAGGCGATTTGAAAAAGCTGAAAAACTCGTTCGCGGAAGATGCAACTGGTAATTGTACCAAATGGTCCCCCGACAACGCCCAGTCCGGGAATGATTTTGAAAATAATATATTGAGCAAAATACCTGTAACTACCACGAACAATGCACCTGGTACAAAACGAAAAAGCTGGATCTTTTTCATAAATGGCCGGTCAAACAGCATCAGCAAGCCGAGCGAGATCAGGGAAATAATGATGGCACCGGTACTGCTGTATTTCACCGCATTCAAAAGCTCGGTAAATGTATTCTGGCCGTCTTTCTGGGCAAATGCTTCGTCACCCATGAAGTCCGCATCATAGCCGAATGCGTGCGGGATTTCCTTTAAAATAAGGGTTATCCCAATGGCAGCCAGCATTCCTTTGATCACAGACGAAGGGAAATAATAGCCAATAATGCCTGCTTTCATAATTCCGGCAATAACCTGAAGAATCCCGGCAATGACCACGGCCAGAAGAAACGCCTCAAAGCTGCCCAAGGTGTCCAATGCATTGAGCACGATCACGACAAGTCCTGCAGCAGGACCGGAAACCCCAAGCGAGGATCCACTGATGGCCCCAACAACAATGCCGCCGATCATCCCGGCAATGATACCGGAAAACAGAAGATCTGAACGCCCTGTCGAAGCCAAGGCCACGCCAAGGCATAATGGTAACGCAACCAGATAAACGACCAGCCCGGCCGGGACATCATACTTAAGGTTGGAAAATAAACTCTTTTTATCTGCTGACATACGATTATTTCGAATAAATCAAGTTGAAATCAAAAGCAAATACGATATCAGGCGATAACAGGAACATCCATCCTATATACATTCTCCATATCATTTGCACTGTCCATCGTAACGCCCAGATCCTGAAGAACGCCGGTTCCGACTGCGTAGACAACTCCGTGAACTTGTAAAGGCTTCTTGTTCAACCAAGCGTTCTGCACAATTGAAGTTTTAGCAAGGTCCATAACCTGCTCGATCACATTGAGTTCGACAAACCGGTCCGTTCTCTTCTTCGTGTCTTCTATGGCGTTAAGTTCTTCCTGGTGAAGTCTGTAAACATCTTTAATGTGGCGCAGCCAGTTGTCGATAAGACCTACCTGCTTGTTGCCCATGGCAGCAGCAACCCCGCCGCAACCGTAATGACCGCAAACGATAATGTGCTGAACGCCAAGCACGTTTACAGAATAATCCAGTACGCTAAGCATGCTCATATCCGTGTGAATAACCATATTGGCAATGTTGCGGTGTACGAAAATATCGCCAGGCATTGTGCCGGTGAGGGCATTGGCAGGAACGCGGCTATCGGAGCAGCCTATCCACAGGAATTTCGGGCTTTGTCCGTTCGCTAGTTTGGTGAAGAATTCAGGATCTTGCTGATTTGTTTCTTCGACCCATTTTTTATTATTTTCAAATAACTGGTTATACGACTTAATCATGATTTTTGGATTGAATTAGATTGAATAGGAGAACTTAGACGATACTTCCCGGCGAAATGTGTACGCACAAATTCACAGGAGCACCATGCTCATAAAATAAATAATGCCAGAAAAATCAGATTAATTCGGGTGGCGGAGAGAGCAGCTTTAACGAAATTTCGTTTTGAAACCCGGTAGAGTAGGAGAAAGTATTTCGGAGAGGAATTGATAAAATATATTTATCAACATTGAAGGAATGAGAAATCAACAACTGGTCGTCGTTGATTTTCTCAACTTCCGTTTTTTCATTATCACAAGTGCCGGTATCGCAAACCACAGACGCCTTTTCCTTCACCAGCAAAAGGCTGGCTACATCTGTGGCTTTACAGATGAGGAAGGTCGTGAGCAATATGAGACAGAGTGTTCGCAGCAATGTGAATTAATTAATTTTTACTTAGCCTTCCATTGTTTTTCGTTGTTTTCCAGCCAGCGTCCAACCAGGAACGCAGAACCGAGAAGAACCACATAAAAAACGATCATTATGATTGTCATTTCCATAAAAAAGCAATTTATACACTACTTAACGTTAACAAAATTAAATAAAAAATGTCTCAGACCGTTCAACTAATCAAAAAATTAAAGGACTCCCTTGGTTGAAGGCATGAAATCGAGTGCTTTCAAATCACGTCTTACGGCCATTTTTATTGCCTTCGCGAATGCTTTAAATATCGATTCGATCTTATGATGCTCATTGTCACCGCTTACCCGAATATTTAAATTAGAGAGTGATGTGTCGGAAAATGATTTGAAAAAGTGAAAAAACATTTCGGTCGGCATTTCACCAATCTTCTCTCTTTTAAACTCGGCATCCCAAACAATCCACGGCCGACCGGAAAAATCAATGGCAACCTGGGCGAGGGCTTCATCCATAGGAAGCAAAAACCCATATCTGCTGATGCCGCGCTTATCGCCAATGGCCTGCCGGTAAGCTTCACCCAGTGCCAGCGCTGTGTCTTCAATGGTGTGATGTTCATCAATGTGCAAATCGCCTTCGACGTGGATAGACAAATCTGCTCCGGAATGTCTTGCTAGTTGATCCAGCATGTGATCGAAGAATCCAAGTCCTGTATGAATGTCGGATCTGCCGCTTCCGTCGAGGTTTAGGTCAACCTTGATCTGCGTTTCTTTTGTATTCCGTTCGACAGATGCGGTTCTGGAAGGCAATTTTAAATGTTCGTAGATAGCATCCCAATCCCTGGAAACGAAGCTTGTTACCGCATTCATTTCTGTGGATAAGCCAGCTTCGGGTGTTTTATCCAAAACCAAGATTGCCTTTGCTCCCAGGTTAACCGCGAGTTGCACGTCCGTCAGACGATCACCGATCACGTAACTGTTGGACAGGTCATATTCGTCTGAAAAGTAAGCAGTAAGCATTCCCGTTCCCGGTTTCCTGGTCGGAAGATTATCTTCGGGAAAGCTTCGGTCAATGTAAATGTCAGCAAAATGTATATTTTCTCCTGCCAGTGTTTGCAGCATTTTGTTATGTGCCGGCCAGAATGTGGGTTCGGGAAATGAATCCGTTCCCAGGCCATCCTGATTGGTAACCATGACCAGCTCATAATCAGTTTCTTCTGCAATTTTGCGGAGTGCGGATATTGCTTTTGGTAAAAATTCGAGTTTTTCTAATGAGTCTACCTGAAAATCTGTGGGTGGTTCGACGATGATCGTTCCGTCCCGATCAATAAATAAGACTTTTTTCATTAATTGTTGTAGAAATAGGTTAGGCAAAGAGCATGGCGATTTTTCGCATTCCTGCAAAGTTCGCAAACTATGTGGATTTGAAAAGATTTAGGCACAGCAATAGCTCCATTTGCAAAGAAAAGAGCCGTGATAAATCGTAACTTTGTATTTAAAATTTCGTCTAAGATAATGTTTACAGGAATAGTAGAATCCATTGCAACGCTTTTAAAAGTAGATTCAGAGGGAAGCAATAAAACTTTTTCGTTTCAGTCACCGATTGCCACAGAATTAAAGATAGACCAGAGCGTCAACCATAATGGCGTTTGTCTGACCGTTGTTGCGATAGAAGGGGACACTTATAAAGTGACGGCCATTGAAGAAACATTGCTTAAAACCAACTTAGGCGACCTGGCCGTTTATGATAAGGTAAACCTGGAACGTTGTATGCCAGCCAATGGGAGGTTCGACGGGCACATTGTGCAAGGGCATGTTGACCAGACGGGCATTTGCACTTCGGTTGAAGAGCGTGACGGAAGCTGGCTTTTTGATTTTGAATATGACGCCTCCACAGGAAATCTTACGGTGGAAAAAGGCTCTATATGTATCAATGGCGTCAGTCTTACCGTTTTCAATTCTGAAACCAATGCATTCCGGGTTGCGATCATTCCTTACACCTATGAATTCACCAATTTTCACAGTCTGAAAGCAGGTGATCGGGTTAACCTTGAGTTTGATATCCTGGGTAAATACATTAAAAGAATTCTTGGCTCATATACAATGTAGTATATTGGCATCCTGAAATATTACGTTTATTTTTACCCGTCTATACATTTCGCGCATCAAGTAATTACATGGCCAAAATAAGTACACAGTCCAAAACGGATCTTTTCATACATATCGGAATTATAGTTTCATTGCTTTTGGTTCTTTTCCTGGGTTTCTTTTTTGTTTATCTGCCTTTTACAACCAATCACGGTGAGGCAGTCACAATTCCGGACTTAAAGAAAAAGAATGTTGCAGAACTTGAAGAATTCCTCGAAAGCCGTGATTTGCGTTATGAAGTGGATTGTACTTTCGTGGCTAATGTGCCCCCGCTGACCATTATTTCTCAGTATCCTTTGCCGGGTGCCAAGGTAAAAGAAGGACGCAAGATATATGTTACGGTTTCGTCGCGCACGGCGCCTTTGATCAAAATGCCTAAGCTTACGGATATGACGCACCGGAGCGCGCAAATGCTGCTCAAAAGTGTAGGGCTTGAAGAAGGAAATATTTCCTATGTGCCGGATATGGCGCAAAATGCAGTTTTGAAACAAATGTATAATGGGAAGGAAATTTTGCCTGGACAAGCGATTGCGAAGGGATCTAAAATAGATCTTGAATTGGGCGAAGGGCTCGGAACTGCGCAGTTTGAAGCACCGTCGGTTTTGGGCTTGCCATTGGATGAGGCTAAAATCGCATTGATTGGAGCTGGGCTCAAAGTAGGTCAGCAAATGGAAATACCGGCAGAGGAAGGACAAGCAGCAGGAACTGTGGTAAGACAAAACCCGGACGCTGGAAATAATGTTAGAATAGGAGATGTAATCGATCTCTGGATCACACCACAAGCAGTTGAATCAACTGGGAATGAGAATATATTACCGGAACAGTAAAAGTTCTTTTGATAATAGAAAACGTATAATCCTGACATTGCTGCTTACGCTTTTTCAGTGTCAGTTGTTATATGCCCAACTAAAACTGGTCCCGATAGACGGGTCTCGTGCTGATGAAGGGGCCGAAACGCAAAGCACATTGCGTACGGAAGCAACATTAAACCTCCCGTTTTTTGACGATTTTTCAACTGCCAAAACCGCAAGCCCGGATACTAAAAACTGGTTGCCGGGAAGCGGTGTTTACATTAATAATACACTTTCTAATTCGCAGCCTTCACTCAACATTGCGACTTTTGATGGTCTAAACGCGACGGGGACACCTTACAATTTGGTCAATCCGCTTACTCAGAATTTTACTGATACATTAACATCCCAGCCAATCAATCTTGCAGGCAGAAAAGCTGCCGACTCTTTGTATATCAGCTTTCAGTGGATGGCAAAAGGCCTGGGAGAGCTGCCCGATTCGAGTGATTATCTGCAACTCGAATTTCTAAGTAAAAGCAGTGGTTGGGTAACGGCCTGGCAACAGGTTGGCTATAAGCTGGACACCATCTATAAAAAGCAGTTTGTCAAGATTGCGGACGCAGCTTACTTCCATGATGCATTCCAATTCAGGTTTCGAGCGTATGGACGCAACTCAGGCTATTACGACACGTGGCATTTGGACTACGTTTACCTGGACGCCAAGCGCTCGGTGCGACAACCTTACGTTTTCGACGTTGCGGTGAGGAAAGCGGTTTCACCTTTTCTCAGGAGATACACAGCGATGCCGCTCAGGCAATATCGTGCTAATCCACAGGCCGCCGTTTCTGATTCTGTAAAAACAGATGTTGTAAACAATTTTAATAATTTCAACATTTTAACGAGCACATTCACTATCAGGGACGCCGTTAAGGGAACTGAATTATTCAGAAACCAGCAGAGGTCCATTTATGTTGAGGCGCTGAAATCCAAGTCGCTGGCGGTAAAAACTTCGCCGCTTAACGTAAGCAGCAACCTGGATAGCCTAAAACTGACCACTAAATTCCTTATTACCACAACAGACACCATCCCCGGGGTTAATCTTAAGACCAACGACTCGATCACTTCTCGGGTAGATCTGACAGATTACTATGCCTATGACGATGGAAGTGCGGAATATGGTGTGCAGGTGAACCAAAAGCTCGGTCGCGTTGCTGTTCAATATACGCTGGCCAAACCTGATACAATAGGTGGCATCAGACTTGCTATGGTTCAGTTTAATAAAGATGTGTCAGGCCAGGGATTTACCATTCAAATCTTTGATAGCAAAAATGGTAAGCCGGACAAACTCATTGCGCAAAGATCTGTCGGCGCAAGATATCCTGCTCAGCGAAACGGGTTTATAGATTATGCATTCAGCACGCCGGTTGCAGTTCCCGATACTTTTTATGTGGGCTGGCTTCAACTCAATGAGCAGCCGGTTACAGTGGGATTTGACAGGAATTCGATGTTAGGAAAGAATGTTGTTTTCTATAACCTAGGCACCGAATGGGCCAAGGAAACTGCGTTGAAAGGAAGTATAATGATCCGGCCGTATCTGGGCAAGAAAGCTACGGGTATTGTGACCGGGAATGAGACAGCTCCATCGAATGAGTTTCATTTTTTCCCGAACCCAAATAAAGGAATTATAAATTGGGCTAATGCGTCTTTAAAACGAATAGAGATTTTTTCTATACAAGGACATTTAGTTCAAACCATTATTCCAAACAATGGCCAGCGTTCAGCCACGGTTGAGCTTGACGAAGGCATTTATATTGTAAAATCGTCGGACGGGAAACGATCGTTTGCCCAAAAAATGTTATTTGTCCAATAACTTTATAAATCATAAAAAGTAAGAAGTATGGATATTACCGTGGAAGAACTGAAGGAGCGTCTTGAAAAAGGAGAGGATATCAATTTTTACGACGTTCGGGAAGAACACGAATACGAGGAAGATAATCTGGGCGCGAAACTAATCCCGCTTGGAGAGCTGCCGGATCATCTGGATGAACTCGAACCTTTGAAGGACGAGGAAATTATCATTCACTGCCGGTCAGGCGCCAGAAGTGGGAAAGCTGCCCGTTTTTTGGAATCGCAGGGCTTTAATAATGTTAGAAATGTGCTGGGCGGAATTCTTGCCTATCGTGAGTTGGAATAGCATAATTCTTATCATTGCTCATTATCCTGAATCCTGGCCTGAATGTAGGTCAGGATTTTTTCATACTCATTGGCCTGAAACCATTCAAATTTACCCTGATGACGAAACCAGGTTAGTTGCCGCTTGGCGTAGCGCCGTGAATTCTGTTTCAGCAGTCTGATCATTTCTGCTTCGTCATACTGGTTATCCAGAAAGCCATAAACTTCTTTATATCCCACGGTTTGAAGCGCATGATGCGCTCTGTAAGGCAGCAAGTCTTTCGCTTCTTCCACCAGGCCGTTTGCCAGCATCATATCCATGCGAAGATCAATCCGGTTATACAGCTCGGTGCGATCCCTGTCAAGGGCTATTAATATCTGTTCAAAAGGCCGCTTTTGCGTGTTTTTCAGATGATATTGGGAAATTGGAGCACCGGTTGTATAGAAAACTTCCAAAGCTCTTACTACGCGTTGCGGATTGTTGACTTCGGGTGTGGCAGCAAATGCCGGGTCTTTTTCACGGAGTTCTTCTTGCAGGATGTTCAGCCCGTTTGCATGAAGCTTTTCAGTTAATGATTCCCTGAGGCCAGGCAAAGGCGCAGGAAGGTCGTCTAAACCCTCGGAAACTGCTTTTACGTAGAATCCGGAACCTCCCGTCATGACGACGTAATCATGTGTCTCGAACAACTTTTCCAACAGTTTTAAAACGTCGCGTTCGAAGTCACCAGCACTGTAATTTTCGGAAATGGAATGTGAGTTGATAAAGTGATGATTTACCTGCGCAAGCTCTTCAAGTGTTGGCTTAGCTGTGCCAATGTTCAATTCCCTAAAAAATTGTCGCGAGTCGGCGGATATGATTTCCGTGTTCAGCGCTCTGGCTATCTGAATGGACATTGCTGTTTTCCCAACGGCGGTTGGTCCTGCAATGATGATCAAATATTTCTTTGGACTTTCTGACATTCGACGCTTTTGGTTCCATTATTAGTCTGTCGCGAAATTACGGATCAAAGATTTCTGCACACTAGTTTTTCTCATATTTAAGCGATGCCCGACTGCTGGTTTTTTAATCTTTTAGCGGCAATAAGGATTAGTTAATTTTTTTGTATAATTTATGGAGAAAACGCCCTTGTTCTCGTCAAAATAGAATTCGTCAGCGTGCTAACTCTTATAGTTTTCATTCTTATTTTCAGTTCACATTCTAAACATTAACATTATGTTCAAAAGATTATTACTATTTGCCTGGATTGGATCCATGACGCTTTTGATTGGTTGCGAAGGCAAGCAGGGTGAAGTTGGGCCGAAAGGAGATCCGGGCGTTGCCGGCCCGGCGGGACCTGCCGGACCAGCTGGTGAAGATGGAACCGGGTCGGGTGGAGGAGCGATTATCTTGTCTTCGGGTGCTGTTAAAACGGACACTTCTGGTGGTTTCGTTACCGGCTTTAATGATTTGACGCCTGCGGAAGATAGTTTATTCCAATCTTCGGCCATCTTGGTCTACATTAAATCACAAGATGTATACTGGCCTCTGCCAGGATTGGTTCTGTTTGGATCGGGCGCCACAGCCGCCGGAAGTGAATTTACTTTTGTTCACGGTATACAAAACAAGACATTCTTTGTTGAGTTGTTTCAAAGAGGATGGTCTGAGGAGAAGCTTACTAGTGCACCTGACAGATCGTTTCAGGACGTCCGTGTCGTGATCATTCCTGGGATCATAGCTGGGAAGAATGGATGCGGAAATTCTCAAGAGTTACGAGAAGACGATTGCTGCATTAGGGTTAACAGAAGACAAGACAAGGTTGACCAAGGCATTCAAATTCAAGTTACCTAAGAAATAAAAAAGCGAGGCATAAAAAAAGGTTATCCAGTGTGGACTGAACCCCAAAAGTTGGACGAGTTAAGATTTAACGATTAGTGTGATGAGCCCGGTATTGAGCCGGGCTCATTCCATTTAAATTAAGCCTGATCCTATCTTTGTTGTAATAGTGAATGTAATCTTTGATGTCTTTTTTGAGCTCATCAATGCTTTGATATTTGTTCAGGTAGAACAATTCCGATTTAATTGTTCCAAAAAAGTTTTCAATAATAGCGTTGTCCAGGCAATTGCCTTTTCTGGACATACTTTGGGTAATGCCTTTTGATTTGAGCATTTTTTGATATTCACTCATTTGGTATTGCCATCCCTGATCCGAATGTAGCACCAGGCTTTCTGGCTTATTTATCTTTTTAAATGCGGTTTTGAGCATTTGTGTGACTTGTTTGAAATTAGCCGATTCAGATAGGCTATAACTGATGATTTCTCCATTAAAGAGATCAATAATAGGAGATAGAAAAAGTTTTTTGTCTTTCACCCTGAACTCAGAGACATCCGTTGCCCATTTCTGTGATGGCTTTATAGATTTAAAATCCCTGTTGAGGATGTTGGGCGCTACCTTGCCTGTCTGACCTTTGTAAGAGCGGTACTTTTTGGCGCGGACCAGCGATTTAAGGTCCATGGCCTTCATCAGCTTTAAGACCGTTTTATGGTTGATGTTGCTGCCCATCTTACGGATAGTCATTGTAATGCGACGGTAGCCGAACCTTCCCTTATGCCGATCATAAACTTGCCTGATCTGCCTTCGCGCGTCTTTATACTTGCTGTCGGCAGCGCTATTTTTAATATGGTAGTAGAAATTACTTCTGGGTATTTCAAAGAGGTCCAAAAGCAATTCAAGCGGGTATTTCTGCCTTAACCCATGGATTGTCAACGCTTTTTCTTTTGCGCAGCTTCCTTCTCGCGGATTAAGGCATCCAGCTTTTTTAGCAAGTCATTCTCTGCCCTCAGGCGCAGGTTCTCGTTTTCGAGCTCCTCCAATCGGGTCAATGGACCGTATGTTTTAATGATCTTGGGTTTGTTTTTCATAGACCTGGGCCTGCCACGGGCCGTGATAAAACCATCTATACCAAACTGCTCATACTGCCTGATCCAGACATGTAAAGTACTCATGCTGGGTATTTTAAATTTGAAGCAGCACTCATTCAAAGATAAGCCCTGGTTCTGATAAGCATGCACGACTTGTTGCTTAAATTCTTTTGTGTAATTGTGCCCGTATTGCGGCAAAAGGCTTGAACCCCCGCCTTGCTTATAATGTCCAATCCATTTTTGCACACTGGATTTAGCAATCTTAAAGCGTCTGGATAATTCATTGATACCATCACCGGCTAGATAGGCTTTAACGACCTTTAGCCTGAAAGCTACACTGTGTTTTCTGTTTTTGCCCATAAAAAAGCCCCCAAGAAGTGTCTAACTTTTTGGGGGCAGTGCAGTGCGGATAACCTTTTTTTATGCCTGATAGGTTTGAGATTAATATTCCCAAAGTCCGTGTTCCAGTTCCATTAACTCCTGCTCGTAGTTCAAAGACTTGATAAGTGCTTCTTTTTCGCCGTTATAGATATCTAAAAATGCTCTGTCGTTTGCATTCGAATACTTTGTGATACGACCGTAGAACAAGCGCAAATCAAACGCATCTGCAAGGTTTTTATTCTGAGCGGTGTTATGCGTATTGTACCAAATATATTTCTTAGGATCGCTTCTGAATAGTCTTTCCACGTCTTTGTAACGGAAAGAAGCAACAGGCAATTCAAGACCAGTAGCAGTTTGTTCTGACGGAAGGATGATCGTCAAAGTTTGGATGTCGTTATACAAACGAGATCTTTTCTTATCAAATGTCCAATCTTCTTTTACTTCAAGAATGCTCAACTGCTCAGGGAAATATTCTTCCTCAGTAGCGGCAACTTCGGTCTGGAATGTTGTATCAACTTTTGGTTGCTCAACTACCGGTGGCTCTTCTTTAGCTACCTCAGTTTTTGCGCCTTTCTTGGTAGACTTCTTCTTTGGTGGGCCCCATCCATCATCTTCGGCAGCTGCCTCAGGTTTTGTGTCTTTTTTTGTATTGCCCCAACCATCGTCAGCTGTTGCTGCCTGTTTAGTAGGATCAGCCTTTGCCTTGGCACCCCATCCATCATCGGCTTTCGCAGGTTCGCCAAAACCTGCGGCAAGTTCCTCTGCGGATAATCCGGCGGTTTGATTAGGGATTAATATACGCTTATGCAGTTCATCAGCATCAATTTTAGTAGCGCATGAGTCATTTGTATAAGCATCAATCAAACCCGCTTTTGCAGCTTCCAGCAGATAACGTGTGATCTCATTGTTTTTTGAGAACATAGAAACATTTTGTTTCTCTTTCAGATCGACCCTTCTCCATAGCGTTCTCTTCATCAAAATGTCACCATCAGCGATGGGGCGTGACGAAAACTGGTTAGCTGTGGAATCCTCCTTTTCCTGGGCGAAGGCTGCGCCTGTTGCCAAAGACAAAGAAAGTAATGACCATGCAATCGTTTTTCCGTTCATTCTTCTCATAACATACATAAGGTTGTATTGTCCAATCAACGATTAAAATTGACTGATTAGTATAGCGTTACCTGACGAGTTTGGTTACCCATTTCAACTTCGCTAATTGCTCCTTTAAAATTCTGACGTTCAACTTTCAAAATAGAGATTACGTAGCGGTCACCTGGTTGTGCTTGTTGCGCCAATGAAGAGATTGAACCTCCGCCGCCGTTCAGCGTGACGCCATTAATACGGCGGTTTCCGCGAGCCAATGATATCTCAACCTGGGAAACTCTAAATCTCGCATCTTCCGGAGAAAAGTTCTTAAAGCTCTCATCAGGAACAGCGATGACTTGTATACTTCGTGCGCCGGCAGCAGGAGCTCCTTTTCTTTCATCAAATGGCGCACCATTCACCCTTACTTCAATTGAAGGCTTAGGGACCCGGTTTACACGGAATGGCTCAGAACCCAAAACGTTTCCACCATTGCTAACTGTAATATTCAGCTGTGCTTTGCTTGGAACGATCGTAAACTTTCCTTTCTGTCCGCTTTGAATAATTTCTCCACCGTCGGTTGAAAAACTCGGTGCCCAAAGTGCTCCTAATGCAGGGCTTTGGATACTCAGTTTATTCGCGCAACCCAAATACAACGGAGGTAATGTTCCTGTCTCAATTTGGTAAGAAGGCTTCACTACAAAATATTCCTGGTTCATCGTGTAAGTGGTATCTCTTCCCGATGGCGTAGGAATCGTGATGCGTGCCTGCAATTCTTTGCGTACATTCCCTTCTGCATTATAACCACCTCCCTGCGCAGTGAATTCAATCATACCAACACCGTTCTCAACTTTAACAGGCGAGCCGTTCAAGCTCATGCGAGGAGTTATCCCCGATGCCGAAGCGGCAATAAACATTTGTCCTTTGAATTTTGTACCAGCCACGACGGTTTTAGCATCCGCACTAACCATCGCAAGCACGCGGTCAAATTTAACGTCAGCTGCACCCACTTTACTTGCCAGATAGTTCAAAACTTCGCCTTCCATACGGCGAATGTCTGTTGGCTTCTGACTTAAAACTGCCAATGCAGCTGCAACGGGTGTTGATTCGAAATTTAACTCAGCAAAATCTTTGTTTCTTTGTTCTTTGTTTGTTTTAACGCCCGGATCTTCTCTGCCGTCCATTGCAAGCATTTGGAATTTATTAGGAGATAAAGCATTTAATCTTGCAGTGTACGCATTAAGCGTCTCTTTCAAACCATAGGCCTTCCCTTTTTTTTCCTTGTGCAATCATCATTTCAGCAACCTTGGCTTCTTCATCTGGGTTTTTAATTCCACCTTCCTCATTCAATCCGCCACCCGCTTTGGTGATAATCTCCTGCTTCAATGTATTGATTTCATTGGTCAGGTCAGCAGTAAACTTGCGAACCTCTTCGGCTTGTTTGATTACCGCCACATCGGCCGACCTGTTGCCAGCTTTCTCTACGGCTGCCTTGATTTTAAGTACAGTTTCCTGGTTTATTTTATTAGCTGCTCCGGAGGATAGTTCCAAAGAATTGTTCAGAAGAATGAATTTTTCTATGATGGCTGAACTGACCTGCAATGCAAGCATTGCAGTAAGTACCAGGTACATCATGCCAATCATCTTTTGACGGGGTGTTTCTTTTCCACCTGCCATATATTCAGTAATCAGTTATCAGTGATTGAATAATTTATTGATAACAAACAATTAATAATCTCAGAAGGATTTACTATATGCTTGCTAATCCACTATTACACGTTGCTACCACGCATGGCAGTCAGCATATTACCATAAATGCCATTCAGAGACGAAATATTAGTCGTCAGTTTAGACATTTCGTTTTTAAATACTTGTGATTCTTTTGTTGCGTCAGCCATGTTTTCCATTGCAGCTGTAAGGTTGCCATAAAATGCATTCATGGCCTTCAAGTGCTTCGTCGTATCTTGAAGTTCCAGCTCATAAACCGCATTAAGTGCGCCCATGTTTTTGGTAATCTGCTGGAATTGTTCACGGTAAGATTGCGCATCCTTTGTAGCGTCAGCCATAGAACTCATAGCGCTGATCGCAACACCATAAGATTTATTCATATCATTGATCGCCGTTGACGCACTTTTCACATTTCTTGCGTAATCATTAGTAGCAACAGTTGCATCCGTCAGATCGCTGATTTTGCCAACTGTTTCAGACAGGTTTCTGAAACCTTTTCCAAGGCTGTCGAAAACCTCAGGTCCAAGTTTCGCATTGTCAAGCATGTTGTCCAATTTAGCTGTAACACCACTTGAAGATGTAGATCCACGAGTAATAGCAGGACCATTGTAATCGTCTGCAAGCTCAGGGTAAACGCGGGTCCAGTCCGGATCGCGATCAGAAGATTGTGTTAGTGTCTGAAGTGCGTAGAGTAAAAATATAAGTACCTCAGTACCCAATCCTGCAATTAGTAAAGGGCCACCAAAGTCCCAGTGTTGAATTTTCGCTAACGCTCCCAAAATAACAACGGCAGCACCTGCGCTATATATTGTTGGTACCAGTTTATCCCAAAAAAAATTAGGTCCGCTATTCTTAGCCATACTTGTTGAAATCAGTTACAGTGAAAAATTTAGAAATTGTTAGTTTGAATTGAATTGAAGAGGTCGTAAAAAAGAAGCAGAGTTACGGAAAACGCTGCTTCTTTCGAATGAAGATCATAATTAGCGACGGCGTGCACGCGCACCACCGCGGTCATTAACATTGTCCATCACGCAGCGGAAGCCAATGAATGCACGACGTTCTGTTTCGTATTCGAAAGTTCTCGTGCCAGTCTGTAAGTAGTAAGCGATGTCTTTCCATGAACCACCTTTAACCACTTTGCGGGGTTCGTCCGGATTGTCATATCTTGGGTTCATATCCCAAACAATCGCTGTTGCATTATCTGTGTATGCGTCCGAAGTCCACTCTGCAACGTTTCCTGCCATATTATAAAGGCCAAAGTCGTTCGGATTGTAGGCATTGGCTGGGCCTGTGTAAGGATAGCCATCCGCATCATAATTTCCGCGTTGTGGCTTAAAGTTTGCCAGGAAGCATCCTTTCGCATTCATGGTGTAAGGATTACCCCAAGGATATTTTGCTACTGCACGTCCGCCTCTTGCTGCCCATTCCCATTCTGCTTCTGTTGGCAAACGGAAGCCGGTTGAGTTAAATTGTCCTTCTTTGTTTTGGAAATCATGTAGCAGGTTAGTGCGCCATTTCGAGAAATACTGGGCACCTTGCCAGCTAACACCTACAACTGGGTAAGTATCAAATCCTGGGTGCTGATAGTAATATTCGACAAATGGGTCACCATTAGAATATGCAAAGTCTTTTTTCCAAGCTGTTGTATCAGGATAGTATTTGGACATGATTTCTTCTTCTCCCAAAACCGAAACCGAGTCAACCAGCAAGGCATTTACAAACTGGCGATATTCGTTGTTTGTGATCTCAGTGTCATCCATAAAGAATGAGCTGATCGTCACACGACGGTTCATGTTGTTCATTGAGGAAGCTATATCTTCATCGGCTTGTCCCATTACAAAGGAGCCTGATGGGATCACCACCATACCAGCCGGAGTTGTCTGCTTATAACCTTTACGGGCTGTCGCTGTAATTTCCCCGTTTTGAATCCCGCTTTCTTCTTGTCCTCCCTTGCCAAACTTACTTTTAATAAATCCGCAACTTTGCATCAGCATAAGAGCGGCCACCAAAAGCAGGCTTTTGACTCCATCCCGATAGAACACTTTCACATTCATAGTGTTTTTGTAAAATTTGAATAATAAAATGTTAGCCTAAAAACGTCGACTGGTGATATATAGTATACTTGAAATAAAAACAAAAATAACAATCTCACGCTCAGCAAAATCTGGGAGAAATCATATTATGAAGCTCCCGAATTCATCACAAAGCCTGCATTTATCGAGTTAACGTAAGAATAAGATAAATGGTATAAGGCAAGATTATTTTACAAATATAAATTAAAGTTTTGCAAACTGATCAACTACAATTACCTACAGGTTTACAAAAACCGTTTAATAAATTGGTTAAATTACAGTTATTTAAATAATTTCTGGATTCCATAGTACTATATACGGAGCGTTGCCTGGCAGGCTAGAACCTGAAACGCGGTGTACGTATGATCGCCTTTTTGCCAAACTTTGGAGATGGTAACGCGTATGACAACATTACTTCAAAGGAAGAAGGTGCTTTTGAATCATTTCCCCCCAATACAAGATCATACGCTCCGGAAAGCCTCAGCGATTGATCGGGAAGTAAATAAATCCCGCCCATCAATATAAAATAAGTGTCTTGCTGTCTGTATGTTCCACCAATCCAGTAGCGCTTGTTGTAAGTAACTGTTGCGCCTCCTTCGGCAGAGAAAGTGCTGATATCAGATTTTAAAAGAACAATTGGCTGAATATCAAGCATGTAACCTAATTCAATATTTACACCCGCATTAAAATACAACGTTTGGGGTAAAGGATTCGTCGCAGTTCCAGATCCTAGCTGATATTTGGGTTCTAAAAGGTGGTTAAAGGAAAGCCCGGCATAGAATGTCTCATTTTCAAATCGCGCGCCGATAGAAAAGTCGGGGTTAATTTCGGATATATTTCCTGTCGGGATCAATGGATCATCGGGATCCTGGTATCTCAACTTGCTATAGTCGATGGACTGTCTGAATAAGCCTGCACTTGCACCCACCTGGAAATTGCCGCCAAATGCTGGAATACGGTAAGCTGCTGAAACTTTGAATTCCTGGTCTGTGCGAGGACCGCTGCGATCGTTCAGCGCGTAAAATCCAATCCCGAAGTTTTTAATGGGCATACTGAATGAAAACAGCTGGGTGGATAGTGCACCCCCTTCGTCTGTGACATTAGTGCCCTGATAACCTGCGTATTGTGTTCTGTGCGTCAGCTGAAACTTGGTAAGTCCGTCTGCACCCGCAGCTGCCGGATTAAGATAAAGCTGATTAAGAGAAAATAAGCTGAATTGTGCGTCTTTCTGAGCCATCGCACCACTGGTGGTCAGGAGTAATATGGCAAGCAGCCGGTTATATTTAATACTTCGAATAATAAACGTCAAAGTCATGCCTGTGGGTTTGGTTAAGGAACACGCTGGGAGTTTTCGGATTTTATTTATAACGCATATTGCTTAAAAAAATTGATAAAATAACAAAAAAGCCCCGGAAATTTTCCGGGGCTTTTTTGGGGGAAAAACGACTCAAACATTGTTCGCCTGTCTGATATAAAGGTCGAGCGCGCCAGTCATCGATGGGGCATTTGGCAATGGTGCCTGAATGTCCAGAAAAAGACCTGCATCTGTTACTGCCTTTGCCGTTGTCGGGCCAAAAGCAGCAATACGCGTGGAGTTTTGTTTAAAATCAGGGAAGTTGTCATACAATGACTTGATCCCGGATGGACTGAAAAATGCAATAATATCGTAGTAAACATCTTCAAGATCAGAAAGATCGGCAGAGCCGGTCTGATACATCGTAGCCTCAACGAAGTGGAATTCTTCTGTGTCCGCAAATTCCGGAATGTCGTTTTTGCGAACGTCCGAACATGGATATAAGAACTTCTCCTTCTTATGTTTCCGCATCAGCTCGATCAGTTCAGCAGCCGTTTTGGTTCCTGTGAAGATCTTTCTCTTACGGATCACAATGTATTTCTGAAGGTAATTGGCAGTCTGTTCCGAAATACAGAAATATTTCATCGTCGCAGGCACCTCAACTCTCCCCTCATTACAAATACGGAAGAAGTGATCTATGGCATTGCGGCTAGTGAAAATAACCGCTGTATGGTCCAGAATGTTGATTTTTTGTTTGCGAAACTCTTTATAAGAAACTCCGTCAATTTGTATGAACGGCCTGAAATCTACTTTAATATTATATTTTTTGGCCAATTCATAGTAAGGTGAATTCTCGTCGGCTGGTCTGGATTGACTAACTAAAAGGCTGGTTACTTTTTTAAGCCGCTCCTGATCAAAATTGATGGTATCACTCATGTATAATCCTCATTAGTTTAAATTCCGTTTCATCTTCTGCAATTATAAAGCAAACTTTATGCCGACAATGAGCGGGATTATTTCAATGACGCAAAGGTACGAAAATAAATACAGATTAATCAACGAGCCCGGCGGCTTGGTTACAATGTACAGGGCCAGGAATCGTGCCGAGTAGAAGAGCAAAAATGGGGCCAGAACATAAGCCCGCATCTCGTTAAGCCAGTTTACATGGTTGAAACTCAGCATGAAAACAACAAGGAACAATGCTGCATAAAACAGGTAGGAGGATTGTATTATTTTAATAAAGATGATATCGACCTGCTTGTCCAGATTGAGCATGTTTCCGGCCATCACCATGCAGATATATTTGAGATAAGTGAGTAGGAAAAAGATCAGGGAAAGGATAAAAAAGTCACCCATGATCTGCAATGTATTGGACCTTTCCGACAATATCGTGCTGACAGAAAATACATTAAGCTCATTGGCCGAAAAGAAAATCACAATAACGCTCATCAGCATTGAGGTGATGATGACAAAAAAAATGACCGTGTTGCTATAAGGCTTGTTGATTTTGGAAAGCTGGTCCCTCGGATCGTTGTTGAAAAATTCAATTGGATTTATCAAACGTATAAATGACAATGGGTTAGCATTGAAAATCCAGACGCTTAGTATCAAAATAATGATGAGCGAAAGGGCAGCGAAGTTGCCAAACGGAGTAAATGTAATGGGCTTAATGTTTATAAAATTACGTCCCGCGTGTTGAATGGTTGTGGGATCGTTGCGCTTCTTTTTGTTACAAAGCAGCACGGATTTGTCACCGATGCCAGAGCTGCCGTAAATTGTGAGCAGCAATTCGTCCTTCTTGTATATTTTATGCAGGCTATCTATACTTAGTTCCTGCCATTGTTCTTTGGCTACTTTATTTTGAAGAGACCCTTCCAGGAACAAATAGCTCTCATTCTCAGCCTTTACAAGCAGCACATAGCGACGGTTCTTGACAAGATCAATGTACAAGCTTACGTAGCGCGCGCCTTCGTTCACGCCCTGGGAGAAAGGGACGTAGTTTTTATATTGAGGATTGTAAACGAGCCAGTCGTTCTGGTAATCGTAAACCGGGAAATACTGCTCGGGAGGATTGACTTTGGCCGCGCCGGAAGCGAATGTCCCGGAAACGGAAAAAGCTATAAGAAAAGCCCAAAAAAGCGTGAAAGAAATGGACTTCATTGGTATAAAAAAGGGCGGGGTTTCCCCAGCCCTCTTATAAAGTTATATGTAAGCAGGTTACTATTTTCTTCCAAGAGCAATCAGCATCGTTTCGCCGATCAATGCAGGTGACTCAGCTACAAATATACCCGACTCTTTCATAATTCTGATTTTGGCCTCAGCAGTATCATCAGCACCCCCAATGATTGCACCAGCATGGCCCATTCTGCGTCCTTTCGGGGCAGTCTGTCCTGCGATGAAACCTACAACAGGTTTTTTGTTACCAGTTGACTTAATGTAGTTGGCCGCATCCGCTTCCATACTTCCGCCAATTTCACCGATCATGACAATTGCTTCTGTTTCAGGGTCATTCATCAATAATTCAACCGCTTCCTTAGTCGTAGTTCCGATGATTGGGTCACCTCCGATACCGATGGCAGTTGTTTGTCCAAGTCCTGCGCGTGTCAGCTGATCAACCGCTTCGTAAGTCAATGTTCCTGACTTTGAAACCAGACCAACAGTTCCTTTTTTGAAGATAAATCCTGGCATAATGCCCACTTTACATTCCTCAGCAGTAATAACACCCGGACAGTTTGGTCCGATCAAACGGCAGTTTTTGTTTTTGATATATTCTTTTGCCTGCATCATGTCCTTAGTAGGGATACCTTCGGTGATACAAACGATAACGCCAATTCCAGCATCAGCGGCTTCCATTATAGCATCAGCAGCAAAAGCCGGCGGAACAAAAATGATAGATACATCCGCACCAGTCGCACGAACAGCCAGGTCAACTGTGTTGAAAACAGGTCTTTCAAGATGTGAAAGGCCGCCTTTGCCCGGAGTTACGCCACCTACGACATTAGTACCGTATTCGATCATTTGTTGGGCATGAAAAGAGCCCTCCGATCCGGTAAATCCCTGAACTATTATCTTAGAATTTTTATTAACTAAAACGCTCATGTTGGTAAATCAGTTTTTTTGGTAAAAGTAGGACGAAAAGCACGAAGTAGCAAAATGTAGCCAGAATTTGTAAATTGCTTTATTGACAATATTAAGCAGGTTTATGCAGATACTCAGCAGTCCACATATATTTTCTAACTTGGTTCTAAGTTTTACCAGCATATTTATTTTTACGAGGTATTTCAGGACGCAGCCGCTTATTAGCAAGTGGCTCTGGGGGATATTTTTGTTTTTCATCGCACTCGTCGCGCTCACGGACCTGCTTGTGTATGCAGGCGTGGAAAGTTTTGAAAACCTGCACGAGATCATCATCGCCGGTGAGATGACATTAGGCGCATTTTGCCTCGTCTCCGCATCCTGGTGCCTGATTATGCGCTATCAGGCGGGGACTTATTTCTTTGCATCCACCATTGGACTCGGGTTGTTGCTCATGTATTGCATCACTTGGTTCGGCGTTGAATATGTAGGTCTTATCATTAAATCACTCGCCATTCTGATCACATTACTGATCTCTTGTGTAGGACTTGCAAGCCGACAGAAAAGCGCGTTATGGGTGGTATTTTCAATGATGCTGCTGGCATTGTCTACGAAATCCGGGAAGCTCCCTATTCCCATGGACCCGGTGGATATTAACCATTATATGATGGTGCTGTCCGTGATCTGTGTGGGAAGGGCGGCACGTGATCAATATAAAATCCTGTTTTAACAATTGTTTATCAAACAAATGTTAATGTTTTGCATTTTTCAAACGCCGCATCGTAAATTGCATCTGTTAATTATCAAACAATCAAGTTTACTAATACTCTTAATATGAAAACGACGAAGTATGGCGTAATGCTTCTTGCCTCAGTTCTGGCTTTCGGAGCGGTTACAATGAACACTGCTGAGGCTAAATTACCAGCCAAAGCTGTTGTTAGCGATGTTAAACAAGCTAAAACCATCGTTATAAAAGGAAGTGACGCAATGCAATTTGACCTTAAAGAGATCAAAGTGAAGGCTGGACAAAAAGTAATGCTTACTTTGACACACTCTGGTAAACTTGCAAAAGCGGCAATGGGACACAACTGGGTACTTTTGAAGCCAGGAACTGATGTTGCTGCATTTGGTTCAAAAGCTGCTGCTGCAAGAGAAACAGAATACATTCCTAAGTCGGAAGCGGCCAGCATCGTTGCCCATACCAAACTTGTTGGTGGCGGTGAAAGCGACACGGTTGAATTTACTGCACCTGCAAAAGGAACTTACACTTACATCTGCAGTTTCCCTGGTCACTATGCATTGATGAAAGGAACATTCATCGTAGAATAAGTAATTGAAAATAAAAAAGAGCGCTGGTCGGCAGATCAGCGCTCTTTTTGCGTCCTTTCGGGTTTAGATTTCGGCGAGTTGCTTCTCGATTAGATCCACAATTTCCGGCCGGTCCCACTGCGACGCGCCAACTTCCTCGACTAATATTTTGCCTTTGTAAATAATGTAAGTTCTTGGAATCGCATTGCCATCCAATGCAGGCGGATAAGCGCCTGCAAATTGATAAAAAGGCAGATTATAACCCTTTCGCGCAATGAACGGATTTACGGTCGCAGCATCTTCATCTGAAATGATGTAGAATGAAACTTTTTCATGCGTTTTGTATTTATCGTAAAGCTTCTGGATACCCGGCATTTCCATGTTGCAAGGGCCGCACCAGGTGGCCCACACATTCAGAAACACCAGTTTATCTTCGTCCATCGCCACCGGCTTACCTTCCAGATCTCTCAGTTCAGACAAATAAACAGACGCCTCTGCTTCCTGCCCCTGAACCGCTCCCTCGACATGAGCCTCCTTATTGTCAATCGGTCGGAAGAAGGCATAATACACAGCTCCGGCTGCAATGAGCATCAAAATGACGACAAAAATTTTTCTGGAAGTGGCTGTCATAACTGGTGTTGGATAGGTGAATAAAGGGATTCCGCGGCCGGAATTCATACGGTAAAAGTAACCATATTCTCCCAAAAGCACTTTAAAATATGCGGTGGAAAAATAGCGCGTGCCTTTTTTGATGCGTAGTAGGAATTTGAATACTTTTATAGGATAATAAAAACAAATTTGATTTGAGGAAACGGTTTACATACATGAAAGTTTTATTTTTTAGTCTGATTACCCTCTTTGCAATTCTCTTACCTGACTCCATTTTTGCCCAAAGATCGGCTGCGGAATTTTTCGAAGAAGGCAACACAAGGGCCGGGACCGGCGACTTTAATGGTGCCCTGCAAGCCTATTCAACGGTCATTTCGATGAGCCCGGAGCATGCGCCAAGCTTTTTCAACCGTGGGTTGGCCAAGGCTAATCTGAAAGATTTCAGAGGAGCCATTCAAGACTACAACCGCGCTATTGAGCTAAATCCGAAAGAACCCCTTTATTACCAGAGCCGCGGCGTGAGCAAAAGCCTGCAGGATGACTTCTCCTCAGCCATAGAGGATTATTCCAAAGCATTGGAACTCAATGCAGAAGACCCGAAGATCTACTACAACCGGGGCGTAAGTTATGCGAAGCTAAAAAAGCACCGAAGCGCACTTGCAGATCTCGACAAAGCGTTATCACTGAATCCGGACGAGCTCGCAGCCTTATATGCGCGGGGAAATTGCAAGCAGGACTTGCATGAATATGCAGGCAGCCTTGCTGACTTTACAAGGGTTATTGAATTAAGTCCCAAAAGAACAGGTGCTTATGCAGGCCGTGGATTGGCAAAAATAGAATTGGGCGATTTCCAGGGAGCCGTTGCAGACTTCACACGAGCTATCGAATTGAGCCCTAATGAAAGTGAATATTACGAAAAAAGAGGTTTTGCCAAGAACAAGATTGACGACTACCAAGGCGCCATCATTGATTTTGATAAAACAATCCAGCTGAACGCTGAAAATTACCAGGCATTTTACGGGAGAGGTTATGCCAAAGGAAAGCTCAACGACACACGCGGGGCGATCGCAGATCTTTCTACTTCTATTGAATTAAAAAACATCTATGTCGGAGATCCGAAAAAAGTCGCCTACTCGGGTAAAATAAACCGCGAAACGCTGGATGCATTAAGGGACCAGGTTCAGCATAACATGAAAATAGATAATCTGAGCCAGGAGCGGGCAGAGGCGTATTTTGTAAGAGGCGTCAGTAAAGCGAAAGTAGGAGAGGTGAAGGGTGCGATCCAGGACCTTACAACCGCAGTAGAGCTTAATCCGACTTACTCGACAGCGTTCTTCTCACGGGCCATGGTACGTTCGGCGAGCGGTGACCAAATGGGTGCGGTTATGGACTTTTCAAGCTCTATCAAACTACGTTCCGATTATCCGGAAGCTTATTATTTACGCGGCATCTTGAAAAACAGTCTCGGAGAAGTCAACGAAGGATGCCTGGATTTGAGCAGGGCGGGGGAGTTGGGCTACCAGCAAGCATATAAGGTCATTGGCAGTTATTGCAACTAATCATTAATGGTCGCAAAAAAAAAGGGGGTTAATGATCACTGATCGTTAACCTCCTTTTCGTTCATTTTGATTTTTGATACTAAGCCTTTTTCAATTTCTCAGCAACTTTATCCCAGTTTACAACATCCCAGAATGCCTTGATGTAATCCGGTCGTTTGTTCTGATAGTGCAGGTAATACGCATGTTCCCATACATCCAGCCCCAGGATTGGCGTTCCTTTGAAATCAGAAATGTCCATTAACGGGTTATCCTGATTGGGCGTCGAGCCAATCGCCAGTTTACCATCTTTGGCAACCAGCCAGGCCCATCCTGAACCGAAACGCGTTGTTGCAGCCTTGGCGAACTCTTCCTTGAATTTATCCATCGATCCGAATTGACCGTTTATTGCATCGGCAACAGGTCCCGCCGGAGCGGCAGCCTTTTTAGGTCCCATTACTTCCCAGAAAAATGTGTGGTTCCAGTGTCCACCGCCATTGTTTCGGATTGCAGTAGGTGCTTTTCCAATGGTTTTAATAATATCATCCAGCGATTTCTTCTCGTATTCCGTGCCTTTTACAGCATCATTGAGGTTTTTTACATAAGTCGCATGATGTTTTCCATAATGAATTTCCATGGTCATTTTATCAATGCTAGGCTCCAGTGCACCGAAGTCGTAAGGAAGGGGAGCTTGTTTGAACGGTGCCATTTCAGCTTGTAGGCCTTCTCCTGAATTTGCAAATGACTGGCTGGACAATGCGCTCATAGCCAGGGAACTTCCTGCCAATGTCTTTAAGAAGTCGGTTCTATTCATAACAGTCTTTCGGTAAAGTGTTTAGTTCTTAATCGTAGGCCACCCGGCTTACGATACTGCGTCCCAAGGTAATCTCATCCGCATATTCAAGGTCGCCCCCGATCGGGATTCCCCGGGCAATCGTACTCATTTTTACACCCGTCGATCTTAATTTTTTCTGCAAGTAAAAAGCGGTTGTATCGCCTTCCATTGTAGGACTTAATGCGAGGATAATCTCCTTCACAGGTTCAGCGTCTTCCGGGTGTTCTATTCTTTTTATTAGTGAATCAATTTGCAGGTCTGACGGTCCTATGCCTTCGAGCGGAGAAATAATCCCTCCCAAAACATGGTAAAGCCCTTTATATTGATTGGTGGACTCAATGGCGAGCACATCGCGCGTATCTACAACTACGCAAATGATTGAATTGTCACGTCTTGGATTGCTGCAAATATTGCACAGCCGGTCGTCGGCAATGTTATGGCACTTTTCGCAATACGAAGTTTTGGTCCGCATGTTAATAAGCGCCTCTGCTAGGGACCGGGTTTGCTCCTCTTCTCTCTTAAGCAAATGTAATGCCAGGCGTAGCGCTGTTTTTTTTCCTATTCCCGGCAAACGGGAGATTTCACTTACGGCTTCCTCAATAAGACGTGAGGGGTAATTCATAGGAAAAGTTGAGAGTGAGACTAGTGAATTTCTGCGGAGATCCCGCGGCGGCAAATTTCGTTACGCATGCCGGTCAATTCTTCAAATGCACCTTCTTTCACTGAGCATTTGCCTTTGTAATGTATGATCAATGTACATTGCTCGGCTTGTTCATTCGTATGGCCACAAACTTCAATCAATGTATCAATGACCCAATCAAATGTATTTACGTCATCATTGTAGATAACCAGCTTCTGAAGATCGGTTTCAACAGTTTTATCCAGAATTTCTACCTCAGTGTCTGTAAGCGCTTGCATAACAACCAAATTTCTGTTTGATTAGCAAATCTAAACAAAAACGCAGAGTATCGGAAGTTTTAAGAACCTTTTAATGCGCCGCTAAAATTCACAAATAACCCGCTTTAATGAATCCATATATTTCCTTGGTCATCCTGATCGCGTATTTCGGGATGCTCATTACGGTCTCCATTTATACATCCAAAGGGGCGGATACCAATACATTTTTCACCGCAAACAGGCAGTCGCCGTGGTATCTTGTAGCATTTGGAATGATCGGGACTTCACTATCCGGCGTGACATTTGTTTCGGTCCCGGGAGCGGTTGCCAATATTCAATTTTCGTATTTTCAGGTTGTTATAGGTTATATTCTGGGTTATCTGGTGATCGGGACGGTACTTATGCCGCTGTATTACCGGTTAAACCTCATATCCATTTATTCTTATTTAGAGCAGCGTTTTGGTTTTTGGTCTTATAAAACAGGCTCCGGATTCTTTTTGCTTTCGCGTACAATCGGTTCAGCAGTAAGGCTTTATGTTGCCGCGCAGGTTTTGCAATTAGCACTTTTCAAGCCGCTTGGGATTCCTTTTGAGGTTGCGGTGGCTATAACCATTTTCCTCATCTGGATTTACACATTCAAAGGCGGGGTGAAAACCATTATCGTTACGGATACATTGCAAACTTTTTTCCTGATCACCGCCGTGATCCTGACCATTATCCTTGTATCCAATGAACTCAATCTGGATGGCTTTGGCGACATTTGGAACAGGGTGCAGACGAGTGGTTACTCCAAGATATTTTACTGGGATACCAATGACCCGAAAAACTTCTTCAAACAATTCTTCGCCGGTGTTTTTATAGCCATTGTAATGACCGGTCTGGATCAGGATCTGATGCAGAAAAACCTGACCTGCAAGAACATAGGCGAGGCGCAGAAGAACATGTTCTGGTTTACGGTGGTGCTTGTAATCGTGAACTTCCTGTTCCTTTCCCTGGGCGCGCTGCTTTACGTATATGCGGAAGCGCAAGGAATCCCGACGCCTGCAAAATCGGATGATTTCTATCCTATGCTGGCACTCAACCATTTAGGTCTGGTGGTCGGAATTACGTTTTTGTTGGGCATTACTGCGGCGACTTACGCCAGCTCCGACTCCGCATTAACCGCATTGACAACCGCATTCTGTATCGATTTCATGAACATTGAAAAGCGCCCCGAAGAGAAGCGCTCGTCAATTAAATTCTGGGTGCATATCGGGTTTTCGGTCGTTTTCTATCTTGTGATCCTGATTTTCAACCGGCTTAATAGTAAGGAAGTGATAACGGCGGTGTTTGATTTGGCTGGTTACACTTATGGACCATTGCTGGGGCTGTTCTCTTTCGGGGCATTTTTAAAACGACCTGTCAAAGACAAATGGGTGCCGCTGGTTTGTATCCTCGCTCCCGTTATGACCTACATCATCAATGAACATTCTGCTGAATGGTTCAATGGATACAAGTTTGGCTTTGAAAGGTTGATTATCAACGGGTTAATAACTTTCATCGGGCTTTGGCTACTACACGACCCCAAGGCGAAACGCTACGTACCCAATCCGCTTGTGCGATAGTTGAATTCTGTCAAAATAAATCGTCTTTTTCTTTTAAATCGGTTACATATTTTCCGATTTATTTCTTGTATTTATACAAAAAAATATTAACTTTCTGATAAATCTGACGCCCATTCGCGCCTTTGATGGATGCTTACTGAAAGATGAAGTTGAGTTAAAATTGTTTTTAACAAACTAAACTTTTATAGTATGAAAACACTGTCAGTATTTATGCTAGGAGTCTTGCTATGCGCCTCATGCACAGATAAGACCAAGGAAGAAGAAGCCAACCGTGAGGCTGCCCGCGAAGCGAATCTTGAAAAAGAAAAGAAAGCGATCAACGATGTAATTGAAAACGAAACCAAATCATTCTTCGCCAGAGATTACAATGCATGGAAGGCAAACTACGCACAAACAGACTACGCGTTCCAGGCTTGGAGCAATAATGACGGAACATTCGATTCCAATGTAGGCTGGGAGGATATCAATAAGCAGATCGGAAAGTACATTGCGGACAACCCTGAACCCGTGTCAAGCCATCCGATTGTTGAAAGAAAAAATGTAAAGTATAAGTTCTTCGATGATCACGTGGCCTATCTTACCTGGGACCAGTTCAATAGTGATAAAATGGAAAAGAACTTTCACCACAGCAAGGAAGTTAGGCTGATGGAAAAGATCAATGGTGAGTGGAAAATCGTTTGCGTGTCGGCGTTTTGGGATTACAAACATTTAATTCCGGCAAGCCGCCTGCCAATGATCAAGAAGATCGCTAACGAAAGCAGGGGCAAAAATAAAATCTAGACCCATGCAACTTCAAATCGCCTGGTTTTCAATTTGAATTCGTTCGGTTTCAATTGTAAATGTTCGGATACGAACAGCTTGGGAATGTGGGCGCAACTTGTAAAATCTTTTTAAAAATATAGTTAACTTATTGAAATATAGTTTGTTATGATTGGGATGTGTCGGTTGAATTTTCTTCGGAAATGAAACTGGCACATTCCTTTTTTGTATATAGTCAACTGTGCGAATGTACGGTCATAACTAGAAAACTATATTAGCCATGAAAATTTCAAACATTTCAAACCTGTTCTGCGCACTGGCGCTTACTTTGTCTCTTGCTTCATTTACAACCGACAAAAAGAAAAACAACGAAGAAAAAGCAGCTGCCAATGCGGTCGTTTTTGATGCTGCCCTCTACAAAGTGAAAGAAACTAATAAGGTTAAACTGTCGGTTGACAAAGCCGCTGATGAGAGATTAAGAATAGTCTTGAAAGACAAAGCAGGAAAGGTTTTCTATTCCGAAGTTTTTAATGATAAAGACGCAAAATACCGTCGTGTTTTTGATTTGGAACAAATGAACGACGGCGTTTATTACTTTGAATTGTTTTACAACAAGAGAAAATTGGTAAAAGAAGTGCAGATCCAAAGCACCAGCGAGAAATTGATCTCGTTACAATAATAAGCTTCAAAATACGAAAAGGCTCTTCATCCAACCGGATGAAGAGCCTTTCATTTTATCAGCCAAGCTCCTTTTCCGGATCCCAGAAACACTCTGGCCAGTTCTGAATGCGATCATCTTTCACAACAACACCTTCACTCTCTAATCTTTCCTGCATGGTTGTGGGCGTTTCGAAAAGATGCCGGGCGCTAAGTTCACCTTGTTTGTTGACAACCCTGTGGGCAGGTAATTCATGTTGGGTATAGCTGTTGCCCATTGCCCAGCCCACCATCCGCGCGCCGCGTTTTGCGCCCAGGTAAGCGGCGATTGCGCCATAAGAAGTAGCGCGGCCTTTGGGGATTTGCCTTACAACATCATAGACGTCGGTGAAAAAATCATTTCCCTGCTTCATGTTCTCTCAATCGGCTTTCCTGGCGCTCATTGATTTCCTGCGTCAGCTGGCCATACCACTCAGGCCCATAAGCACGCACAAGCGGTTCTTTGAGAAATTTGTAAACCGGTACGCCAAGTTCCTGACCCAAGCTGCAGGCAGGGCTGCATATTTCCCAGCGATCGTAATTGAGCGCGTGATATTGTTCGTATTTGGTAACGCGGATCGGATAAAGATGGCAGGAAATCGGTTTTTTATAGGAGATTTTTCCGTCGTTATAAGCCTGCTCAATGCCGCATTTCAGAATGCCTCTTTCATCATAAAGCGCGTAAGCACATTCTTTTCCGTTGATGATGGGCGTCACATAATCGCCGTCCCAGTCTTTGGTATAAGTCCCTTCTTTTGCGATGACATCTTTGCCTGCCTGTGTCAGGTAAGGTTCAACGTGCGGGTAAATCTCATCCAGAATAGCTAGCTCATCTTCGTCCAGCGGCGCACCCGAATCTCCCTCCACACAGCAAGCACCTTTGCATTTGTCCAGATTGCAGACAAAAAGCTGGTCTTCAATGTCATCACTTATGCATGTATTCTCAATGAGTATCATAATTATTGTTGTGGAATTTTCAGCTTTTGTCCCACCATAACACTATTTCCCGACATATTGTTTAGTCGCTTAATATCTTCCACATTCGTATGGTAATTTTGTGCGATACGGAAGAGCGTTTCACCGGAAGCAACCGTGTGTGTTTTCATGCCTGACTGGCCTCGGTCCGATGACGGTGCAGCTGCCGGAGCTTCTGATTCTACTTTCCTCACACGCAACTTTTGTCCGGATTTCAACCGGGACGATTCATTCAGGTCATTAAGTTCATATAAGTCCTTAACAGACAATCCATAAGCCTTGGAAATGCTGTAAAAAGTCTGTCCGCCCTGAACCACGTGGAATTCGCTTCCTGAACTGGCAGTCGTACGGATTTCATGCTTGATTTCTTCGGGAGTTTTGAAAGTTTCTGTCGGTTCGGTGCGAACAACCGTTATTTTTTCAGGGTCGCGCGTTGTTTTAGCGGGCGTTTCATTGGTTGTTGCAGTGCTTGCAGTTTCGGGAGCAGCTGGTGCTTTGCTCACCACCAGTCGCTGGCCCACGACAAGCCTTCCCGGTGTATTTTTATTTAAAGCAATCAGCTCTCTTAGAGTTAAATCGTATTTGCTTGCAATGCTGAAATAGGTGTCACCGGGTTGGACTGTATGGAAAGATGCTTTTTCCGGTGTAGCTGCGGTTTTAGGTGCAGCAGCCGCTTCTTTAGCCGCTTTTTCCTCAGCCGCTGCCCGTTGCTTCATATATACGGAAGTCTCGGAAGCGGCACGCGTGTCATTCGGCGTTACCACTTTCGAAGGGGAAGTTGAGCTGGCTATGGGTCTTTCTTCGGACGATTTAAAAGATGTATCCGCATTATCCTGCGTAATGATCACAACGCGGTCGCCGGCTTGCGTGCTCACAGGCTCGGTGGGAACAGAAGCTGGCACATTTGTGGCTGTTTTTACAGAAGGATTTGTCTGAATGTTCGCGGCCGCAGGCGTTGCTGCTGCAACCGGCGCGTTGGTTACAGGAGGCGTTGCTGTTGCTGGTGCACCGGCCGTTTCTTCTTTCTTTTCAACCAGAACTGGCGTGTATTTTTTACGGCCCGATGGCTTATCCGGAATTGCGTTTGCATTAGCCGAAGGTGCAGCGGCTATAACATCCTCTTTTTTTGATATTACCGAATCCTTTTTGCCAGGTGAAGGTTGCGGTGGGGCAATGATCTCTATCGGTTGTTTTTTAGGTCTCTTTTTGGTCAAAAACAAAACCTGTCCTGTCTGGATCGGGTAATTGCGGCTTGTTGTGCGGTTATATTTCAAAAGACTTACCAAACGGATCCCGTATTGCTGAGAAACGCTATGCCAGGTGTCACCCGGTCTGGCGGTGTGAAATGGGGTGGATGCTTTTTTGTGTTTTTTGGCCAGATAATAAACCTGACCAGGAACAAGCGGCATTTCGGCAAGCATATCATTAAAGCGCATGAACTTGGGAGCGCTCATATCACCCGCGCTCGCAAGAGTTTTCGGCTTGTCGCCGGCGCGAGCCTGTGCTCCGGGAAGACCATTAATTTCATACAACTCAGGACCGTTGGGATCCGATGCGTTCCCAGGCTTTTTCTTCAGAACAGGATAACCGCTGTCTTCGTAAACGGACGCGACGGCGGTTTGCTGAGGCGGCAACGACAGTTTTTCACGAACAGACGCAAGCTGATCGGCAGGAACCGGAATGGTGACCATATATTGACGGTCATTCGGTATTTTATCGTCTGTCAGCCATCTGTTATAGATTTTCAAATCCGCGGATCCGATACCCAACGATGCGGAGATCTCATCCAATGTCTTTCCTTTTCCGTAATCTGCTTCCAAAAGCACGAGCTTGCTGGCGGTCCTATATCGTTCGATACCAGCTTCCAATGCAATTTTATGCGCGAAAAAGCGAAGCATATAGCGATCCGTTTTTCCGTTCAATGTCACTTCGCGTGCATAGGACCAGTTATCGGGGACTACTTTTTTTACACCTCCTGCACCTTGATAATAGGAGTAAAGCGTAGTGACCCAGTTGTTAAACTGCTGATTATTTTTTTTCAAATACCATGCAGCCGCATGAGTCGAAGCGCTGATATTTTTTCTTTCATCCACATTGTCATCAACACGCAAGTTCAGCTCTCTTGCTGTTTCCGGTTTAAATTGCCAGTAACCCACTGCGTTGGAGGAAGACACAACATCCGGTCTGAAAGAGCTTTCCTGAACGGCCAGATATTTAAAATCAATGGGCACTTCTTCGTCCATCAATATGCCTTCGACGATAGGAAAATGGAGCACGGCGCGGTCCATTTTTTCCTCCCAAAACTTTTTATTGGACATCAGGTTCTTTACATCTTCTTCAATGATGTCCTGGGCGCTCCTGTCCAGCTTTACCGTGATCCCGCCAAATAAAATGCTCGAAGGAATTTCGGGATAAGCTTGGGCAATGACGTTGCTTTTAGCACTAAGCAGCAACATCCAGGCAACTGTAATGTACTTGATGTTTTTAATGAAAGTCCTGGCCATAAATTGTAAATGCTTGGCTGAATGTGTTTTGTGTATTATAATTTCTGGAGGATCATCAACCCATCGCGGATAGGAAGCAGAATGTTGGAAACCCGGCTGTCTTCATGGACCATTTTATTAAAGTCCAGTAACGCCTGGGTGTCTTTGTCAATTTTGATATCGTCCTGGATTACCTTGCCGCTCCAAAGTACGTTATCGGCAATTAAAAAACCTCCAGTCCGCACTTTTTCTATGCAAAGATTGAAGTAATTCGTGTAGTTTATTTTATCGGCGTCAATAAAGACCAGATCAAAGGTCTCGTTCAATGTTGGTATAATGTCGGTTGCTTTACCAATTTGATAATCAATGTGATCCGCGAAGGGAGAACTTTCAAAAAAGCGTCTTGTAAAAGTTTCCAGCTCCTCATTAATGTCCACCGTAATCAGTTTTCCCCCTTCATTAAGCCCTTCACAAAGACATAACGCAGAATATCCGGTGTAAGTACCGATCTCGAGAATGTTGTCCGGACGGATCATCCGGGATATCATCGATAAAAACCTGCCTTGAAGGTGGCCAGACAGCATACGCGGATTGAGAACGTGCGCGTGGGTCTCGCGATTCAAAGACTTAAGCAATGCATTCTCATCCTCCGTATGTGCTACGGAATACGCCTCAATTTCCTCTGCCAGAAACTTCATTTTCTTCCGATTCTAAACCAAACACAATGTGATCGTGTAATCAGACATTGGCAACGATGCGTTCAAGATAGGTTCCGTAGCCGCTTTTCACCAATGGCTTGGCGATTTCACGCAGTTGTTCTGCACTAATAAAGCCCATGCGGTAAGCGATCTCCTCAATACAGCCCACCTTCAAGCCCTGACGTTCTTCGATCACCTGAACGAACTGTCCGGCTTGCATTAGCGACTGGAATGTGCCCGTGTCAAGCCATGCCGTACCGCGGTTCAAAACGCCCACTTTCAGTTTACCGCGTTCGAGATAAACCCGGTTTACGTCTGTGATTTCCAGCTCACCACGCGGGGAAGGAGGGATCGTTTTGGCGATTTCCACTACATCATTATCGTAAAAATAAAGACCCGGGACCGCGTAATTAGACTTGGGCTGCTCAGGTTTTTCTTCAATGGAAAGTACATTATTGGCCTTATCAAACTCCACAACGCCATAACGCTCTGGATCATGCACCTGATATGCAAAGATCACCCCGCCGTCCGGGTTGTTGTTGGATTGGAGCAGTTGGGAAAGGCCTGAGCCGTAAAATATATTATCGCCCAAGATCAAGGCTACTTTATCCTTACCAATAAATTCCTCACCAATGATGAACGCCTGCGCAAGTCCGTCGGGGCTTGGCTGCACTGCATAGGTGAATGTGCAACCCAGGCGACTGCCGTCCCCTAGCAATTTTTCAAAATGAGGCAGATCGTGAGGCGTTGAAATGATCAGTATTTCGCGGATGCCCGCCAGCATTAAGATTGATAACGGATAGTAAATCATTGGTTTATCATAAACAGGCATAAGCTGTTTACTAACTGCCAATGTCAATGGGTGCAAACGGGTCCCGGATCCACCGGCAAGAATAATTCCTTTCATTATGAGATCGTTGGTAAGCGTAAATTAATGAGTTTGTCTTGGGGACTACGCGTATGGTGGATTATCTTTCCGAGTACATATCCGTGTAATATTTCTGGTAATTGCCTGATGTGACATTGTTAAGCCACTCCTGATTGTTCAGATACCAGTCCACTGTCCTTTCCAATCCTTCTTCAAATTGCAAGGATGGTTTCCAGCCCAGTTCTTCGGAAAGTTTGGTGGCATCGATCGCGTAACGCAGGTCGTGTCCGGCGCGGTCGGTCACATAAGTAATCAGTTTTTCGGTTTCGCCTTTTTCGCGGCCCAGCTTGCGGTCCATAATGCTGCAGAGCAACAGAACAAGATCCAGGTTTTTCCACTCGTTATGGCCGCCGATGTTATAGGTTTCACCATTTTTGCCATCATGGTAAATTACGTCAATGGCAATGGCGTGGTCTTCCACAAAGAGCCAGTCACGGATATTTTCCCCTTTTCCATAAACAGGAAGCGGTTTTTGCTGGATAATGTTGTGAATCATCAGCGGGATCAGCTTCTCAGGGAAGTGGTTAGGGCCGTAATTATTGGAGCAATTGGAAATAACGACCGGCAGCTTGTAAGTGTTATGGTAAGCCCTTACAAAATGGTCAGAAGACGCTTTTGAAGCTGAGTAAGGCGAGCGTGGATCATATTTGGTCGTTTCCACGAAGAATGTGCCCGGGTCGTGCAGTTCACCATACACTTCATCGGTGGAAACATGGTAAAAACGGCGGTCTGTGAAATCGTCTTTCCATGCTTTTTTAGCAGCATTCAAAAGGTTAACTGTTCCCACCACATTGGTCATCACAAATGACATCGGATCAGAAATGGACCGGTCCACGTGGCTTTCGGCAGCAAGGTGCACAATGCCATGAAAGTCATTTTCGCTGATCAGCTTGTCAATAAACTCAGCATCAACGATATCACCTTTTACAAACGTGTAATTAGGAGCATTCTCGACGTCGCGGAGGTTTTCAAGGTTTCCGGCGTAAGTAAGGGCGTCGAGGTTATATATATGATAGTCAGGATGGAAATTTACAAAACGGCGCACAACATGTGAACCAATAAAACCTGCACCACCTGTGATTAAGATCTTTTTCATTTTTGAGTTGTTATTTTTTGTTGCCAGTTCCATGCGTCTTTCAAAGCATCCGCCATGGTTTTCTCGGCATGCCATTTCATTACATTATTCACTTTATCCGACTGTGCGTAGATTTTTTCCACGTCTCCCGGGCGACGCGGCCCAATCGAATAATTTAATTTTACACCATTTACTTCTTCGAATGTCCTGATCAGCTCCAAAACGGTGTAACCCTTCGCCTGTGCCCACATTAAATACATCGTAATAATCCGGTTCCGACTGCTCTTCCAGCAATTCAAGCGCTTTTACGTGCGCCTTCGCCAGGTCTACAACATGGATGAAATCGCGGACACATGTTCCGTCAGCTGTATCATAGTCGCTTCCAAAAACGGTCAGCGATTGACGAAGCCCGGCAGCAGTTTGCGTAATAAAAGGAACCAGGTTGCTGGGGACGCCATTCGGCAACTCACCGATTAATGAGGATTCGTGAGCGCCTATTGGGTTGAAATAACGAAGTGAAATGGCTTTTACACCCTGATTTGGCATATACGTAATCGCGGATAATATCTTCCCCGATGGCTTTTGTATTACCGTAAGGTGAGTTTGCAGGTTTGCGCGGCGTGTTTTCAGTTACCGGAATGGCATCAGGCTGACCGTAAACCGTGCACGATGAGGAAAATACAAAGTTTGGCACTTTAAATTCCTGTGCGGCACGCAAGAGAACAAGTAGGGAAATTAAATTATTCTCGTAGTAATTCAGCGGCTTTTCAACGGATTCGCCAACCGCTTTATAGGCAGCAAAGTGAATAATCCCGTCGAATTTTTCCTTTTCAAACAGCGCCCTGACCTTCTCAGAATCGTTGCAATCGATCTCGTAAAATGGAAAATCCTTGCCAGTTATTTGTTTTATCCCTTCCAGAACGCCGGGATTTGAATTGTAGAGGTTGTCAATGATGACTGGCTCAAACCCTGCTTTATCCAGTTCAACAACGGTGTGAGAACCGATAAAGCCAGCTCCTCCGGTAACAAGAATTTTCATGTGCTCTTTGCTTAATTAAAAAAATATTGTGGTATAGATGACTAAGAAAAATAAGGCTGAAAACGCATTAATATAGAAATTTCGCTGTATTCACATTCGAAATTCACGCCGTCTGAAAGCTTTTTTCCCGGGCAAAAGTAGAAAATTTGATGTCCATTAAAAAAAAATGTTTTTATTTATCCGTTGGTTGTTAAATGCAGATTTGAGGAAAATGAACCAGAGAGAAATTAAAGCACTGATATCCTTGCTTGATGACGAAGATCATGAAGTGAGCCAGCATGTGGAGGGCAAAATCTTGTCGTTGGGAGGCAATGTCATACCTTTTCTTGAAACTGAGTGGGAGGAGAGTTTCAACCCGATTGTGCAGCGTAAAATAGAAGAACTGATTCACGAATTGCAGCTCAGCATTATGATTGAGCGCTTGCAGGCGTGGAAAAACGGAGGTGCGTTGGATCTGCTGGAAGGAATGTGGATTATTTCAACTTACCATTATCCGGATCTTTCCATGGAAAAGCTGCGGACCAGCATTGAGCAGCTTTATTACGACATATGGATCCAGTTTCAGGAAGAAATGAATGCTGTGGACCAGATTAAGCGCATTAACAGCATCTTTTTTGGAGTGATGAATTTTGCGGCGAACACGAAGAATTTCCATTCGCCTTCCAATTCGATGATCAATGTGGTGCTGGAAAGCCGGAGAGGGAACCCCATCACATTGTGTGTGATCTATCTTTTGATTGCCAGAAAGCTTGGAATGCCCGTTTATGGCGTTAACCTGCCGAATCTTTTCGTGCTGACTTACAAGAATGACAAAACGCAGTTTTATATCAATGTCTTCAACCGCGGGATTATTTTTTCCAAAACAGACATAGACCATTATATCGCGCAGCTGAACATTAAATCGAAGGAGATATTTTACCAACCTTGCACGAACCTCGAAATCGTACAGCGGGTGTTGCGTAACCTGATTTTATCTTACGAAAAAACGAGCGAGCAGGAAAAGATAAGGGAGATCGAAAAAATCTTGAAGTCGACATTGGATGATATGCCCGATCTATAACGCGATCGCCAGGCAGTGATGATCGAACCATCTGACAGTTATATTTGCTTCAATAACCTTTCCCGTGTCTGTCAGCCGTCCTCTTATTAATACAGCGTCTTTGTTGAAAGGTTCTATATATATGGAATCCCGAAAACTGACTTTTTTCTTACCATATAGCTTGTAAAGCGCCTCCTTAGCACACCAATAGACGCATAGCAAGGCCATTTCATCGCCAGCGTGTTCAAATTCGGGTGGGGATAAATACTTTTTGGCAGTGCGTTGCAGTTTGGCGTCCATTTTCTCCATATCAATCCCCACAGCCGCCAGCGGATTAATGGCTACTGCAACAAAATCATTGGTATGGGTGATAGAAATGTGCGAATCGTTATCGATCAGAAATGCCTTGCCGTGCTCGTCCTTGAAAGTCCCGATGTAATTAATGTCAAAACGCTCGGCAATGATCTTGATCAACAGCCTGCTTGCCAGCCATTCACGCAATTTTTGCGGATGTGTGATCGCCGAAAGTTCTTCCGCATTATAGGCATAACCCAGGGTTTCTTTCAGCTCTGTTTCGGTTTCTGTGAGTTTCCAAAGCAGCAGCGTACTGGACTCTTCGATCATTTCGGAATGAACGAGCGGCATAATTATTCTGTTTACAATTTCTATTTTTGACGCTTAATCCCAATCGCAAGCAAAGCATGAACATTCGCAAAGTAGATACTTTTTCCGGTCATAGAGACAGTGTTTATACAATTATTTCTGACAACACTTCTCATGGCTTTTACTCTGCTGGCGGTGATGGTTTTGTAATTCAATGGGATCTCAACAAACCCGATCTGGGTAATCTGGTCGCCCGCGTGGGGGTTTCCGTGTACGCATTGGGCCTCGAAAAAGAAAACAATGCACTTTGGATCGGGCAGAACTACGAAGGCATCCAGGTGCTGGACATTGCCGGAAACAAAATTGAAAAAACGTCGAAAATCACGACCGACGCTATTTTCGACATTCAGTTTTTTGATAATAAAGCATTGATCGCATTGGGCGACGGCGTCATTGTAGTGATGGACATTGCCTCTTTCGCGGTTCAAAAGCACATTAAGGTCTCCAACAAGAGCATTCGCACGATTGCGATCAATCACGAAACGCGCGAGTTTGCCGTGGGAGATAGCGATTGTAACGTCAATATCTTCGATTTAGAGGGTTATGTGTTAAAAAAGACGATCCAATCGCATGGTAACTCGGTATTTTCCGTTAAGTATTCACCGGACGGCAAATATCTGTTCACAACCGGCCGGGATGCACACATCAAAATATGGGATGTAAATGATGCTTATGGGATGGTTTTGGACATTCCGGCACATTTATATGCGGTCAATGACATTACTTTCAGCCCCAACCGCACATTATTCGCCTCCTGCAGCATGGACAAATCGGTAAAGATTTGGGATGCTGTTACTTTTAAACTCAAAAAGATCATTGATCGTGCCAGGCATGCAGGGCATGGAACTTCGGTTAACAAACTGCTCTGGACGAGCTATGAAAACCAGTTGATTTCGTGCAGCGACGACCGAATGATTTCGGTTTGGGAAGTGGCTGACTAGTATACTTATAATATGGTATTATTGGTAAATACTTTGAAAAATGATTCATATATCTTTAACTTACACGACCGTTTTTAACTAAGTACCAAAGCATAGAATGCATCATGAAAATATCCGCTATAGACATACGCAAGCATACTTTTGAGAAGATTTTCAGAGGTTACGACCCGGACGAAGTAGATGCTTTTCTTAACTCATTGTCTCAGGAATGGGAGCGCTTTTCCAGCGAGAACAGCTTGTTGAAAATGCAACTTGAGTATGCCGAAAAGGAGCTTGCCAAGCTAAAAGATATTGAGTCTACGCTGTTCAGAACGTTAAAAGCGGCGGAAGATACCAGTAGGCTGATTGAAAAAGAGGCCAATGAAAATGCTGAAAAACGGATTGAAGAATCCAGGACAACAGCCAACGACCTGGTAGCCGAAGCAGAGGACAGGACCAATCAGGTTATCCGCGAAACGGAAGATCGTTTAAAACGTTTTAAGGACGAATTCGCCGCCGAAGTGAAGTTGCAGGAGCGTGATTTCCGGGCGATTGAAAACTTCCGGGATAATCTTATCGTACAACTTTCGTCGCTCGCCAATAACACTATCGAAACGGTGGAAAGATTCGAACAGAAATATGACAAGCAATCTGTTTTGAATAAAATGGAGGAGATCAAACAGCATATTTCTGAGATTGAAATTCCTAAGAAAGCTTCGTTCCCGGTTGAGCCGAGGGTAGTTCCGCAATTAGAAGAAGCATCAGAAATTGAGGAAGAAGTGGTTTTGCAGGATGAGAAGCCTCAGGTTTTATTTGAAGTTGTTGATGCGGAGGAAGAGGTGATGGTGGACGAAGAAGAAGAATTCGTTCCGCAGATAGCATATGAAGATGAGGAACCGCTACTGGTTAATGACGTTGTTGAAGTTGAGCCGGAAGCGTTCTCCGAACCGGAGCCTGTTGAAGAAGAAATTGCGTACAGCTTAAAAGAAGAGCCAAAAACCGCAGCTGAGGAATCGGCAGCGGCATTAGCTGAACTGCAACGCACAGCGCGTGAACGAGAAGCGGAGCGAAACAGGGAAACGGAGCGAGTAAGGGAAAATACGCCGGTCAACCGACCTCGAGTGCCTGAAAATCAACCAAAGAAGACCGGAGGCTCATTTTTTGATCAAATCTAAAATACATTGGGAACAATAACCCTCGAAGGTCTTGAGTTTTTTGCTTACCACGGTTACTATCCCGAAGAGCAAAGAATCGGTAATAAATACGCGTTAGACATTATCATTACAACCGATTTTTACAAAGCTGCGCAAGAAGATAAGCTCAGCGAAACAGTTAATTACGAAACGATCTATCAGATTGTTTCCAAAGTAATGACGGAGCCAGCCAAGTTATTGGAGCACATAGGCTTTACAGTAATAGAGCGCATCAGAGAGCATTATCCCGTTGTAGCAAACATTACGGTAAAAGTTTCAAAATTCAACCCGCCCGTAGGAGGCGTCTGCACAAGGGCGATGATCACGATGGAGGGGTAAGAAAATCAAGCAGAAACGATACAAGCATTGTCCTGCTGAGCGGAGCCGAAGCACGCTACTCCTTGGTAACGTGCTTCGGCTCCGCTCAGCAGGACAGGCTGTTGGACAGCCTGCTTCTTATTAACAAAGCCCTTAATACTCGTGAGGCAACGGAACATTGATCCTTTCATTCCAAGGCAAGCCATGAAGATTCAACAAATCCATAAATGGATCTGGATTCAGCTCTTCTACATTGTAAACGCCTGGTTTCATCCATTCTTCATTACTAAGCATTAGCATGGCACCGATCATAGCGGGAACGCCGGTTGTGTAACTTACTGCCTGCGCACGCACTTCGCGATAGCACTCCGCGTGGTCGCAGTTGTTCCAAACGTAATAGGTTTTTTCTTCACCGTTTTCAATGCCTTTGATCTGGCATCCGATAGAAGTTTGACCTGAATAATTTTCTCCCAAAGAATCTGGCGCAGGAAGCACAGCCTTCAAGAATTCAAGCGGAACAATGTCCATTCCATTGAATTTGATGGGCTTAATGCTCGTCATGCCTACATTTTCAAGCACATTCAAATGCGTAATGTAAGCCTGGCCGAATGTCATCCAGAAACGCGCACGTTTCAATGTCGGGAAGTTCTTTACGAGCGATTCGAGTTCCTCATGGTAAAGCACATAACTCTCTTTTGGCCCGATGCCCGGATATTCGATAGGCTTGTGAATGGACATGGCGGGAATTTCAATCCACTCCCCATTTTCCCAATAACGCCCCGGTTGCGTAATCTCGCGGATGTTAATTTCCGGATTAAAGTTCGTTGCAAATGCTTTCCCATGATCACCCGCATTACAGTCGATAATGTCCAGATAATGCATTTCATCAAAATGATGCTTGTTAGCATAAGCCGTGAAAACCTGCGTCACGCCCGGATCGAAGCCGCAGCCCAGAACGGCCATTAAGCCTGCTTCTTTAAATCTTTCCTGATAAGCCCATTGCCAGCTGTATTCAAATTTGGCAACATCTTTTGGTTCATAATTGGCTGTGTCCAGATAATGTATACCCGTTGCCAAGCATGCCTCCATAATCGTCAGATCCTGATACGGCAAAGCAACATTGATCAGCAATTTAGGTTGGAAACGCTTGATAAGGAGCACAGTTTCCGCAACGATATCGGCATCAACTTGCGCCGTTTCAATGGTCACACCATGCATTTCTTTGATTTCGGCTGCAATCTTATCGCACTTGGATTTTGTGCGGCTTGCCAGCATTATTTCTGTGAACACATTGCTATTCAACGCGCATTTGTGGGCAACAACACTGCCGACACCACCTGCACCAATGATCAAAACCTTAGACATTTTATTTTGTTTGAGCGTGAGAGACTTTCCAGGTTTTCAAAACCTGGAAAGTCTAATCCAATTTTGGGCAAAGATAGAATGACCGGCTAATTTTTCAATTTAAATTTCCGTTAACAAGCTTCATTATCTTGCCTTCGCCATAATTCAAATAGTAAACCTCACCGCTCGTATCCTGCGCGAACGAGGAAATCGGTCCTTTATTTTCAAACAAAATAGCATTGGTTTTCTTCCGGTCGCCGTCTAGTTCCAACGCCCAGATCCTGCCACTGGCAAAATCACCATATATATATTTTCCGACCAGACTTTTAATGGCCTTACCTCTATATACATAACCGCCGGTTATAGACCTGTCTCCATTATTTTGGTTGTAATCATGGATCGGTTCAACAAGACCTGCGGCGTTGCAGTTGGAAGCCGGATCGTAACAATCCACACCCTCTTTGATCCTCCATCCGTAATTCCCGCCCTTGGTAATAAGGTCAATTTCCTCGCGCTTGTTCTGTCCCACATCACCTGCAAACAAACGGTCGTTATCCATGTCAAAACTAATCCGCCATGGATTTCTTAGTCCATAAGCATAGATTTCAGGCAAAAAGCCATCACTATTCCCGACTGGATAGGGGTTGTCGGACGGAATTCCATAGTTGCCTTTTCCTGTTCCGTCCACATCCACGCGGAGAATTTTACCTAATAGACTCTTACGGTTTTGCGCATTGTTTTGCGGATCGCCGCCGCTGCCGCCGTCGCCTGTGGCAATGTATAAAAAGCCATCTTTCCCAAATTGCAGCGAGCCGCCATTGTGGTTATCATAAGTTTGGTTAAATGTAAATAAGATCGCTTCGCTGGAAGGATCAGCGCGTTCTGCCGTCGGCGTTGAGGCCTTATAGCGTGCTATGACGGTTTTTAAAGGATTTCCGGCGGTATAATTGACATAAAAATAACCATTGGTCTTGAAGTCTGGGTGAAAGGCAAGGCCTAGCAAGCCGCGTTCGCCACCATCCTGCACTTTGTTTTTGATATCAAGAAAAACAGTGCTGGTTGTAGCAGCAGCATTGTTCTGAAAAACCCTGATGACACCGGCTTGTTCCACAACAAAAAAACGACTGCTATCGCCTGGAATTTGCTTCATTTCAACAGGATTCGTGAAAGTCAGGCCGGGAAATGCATCCTTTGTTTTGATGGTTGTATCCGGATTTGCGATTGCTCCGGGATCGTCTGCCGCGTCCTTATCTTTGGAACACGAAATGGTGGCAAGGCCTATGGTTAAGAGGAAGAATATCAGAAGTGAGTTAAGTGTCATGACGTTGAAGTTTTATCTTACAACGCCACGAAGCTCCTTTTGTTTTCGGCAATGTGTTTTAAGTCAGATGTTTCCAGATCACATCATAGACATCAACAGCCTCTATTTCAGATTTTTCCAATGCTTTATCTGTGATGCAGATCGGGAAATATTCAGCCGGAACATTAATGCTTCCGTGTGAGCCTTTTACCAATGTGGCGTCGAGCGGGATCACGTCCATTAAATATCTGAATCCCATCAATTTACGGGTCAATTTATAACCTGCGCGCAGCTTAATGAGCGGATTTTTTGGGTCCATAAACATTTCCACCGGATCGTAACCCGGCTTCCGGTGAATGTCAACCAAATGTGCGTAATCCGGTGCCTTGGCGTCATCCAGCCAGTAATAATAGGTAAACCAGCTGTCTGGCTTGGCAACCACAACCAGATCGCCGGAGCGTTCGTGGTCAATGTTATATGCTTTTTGCTGGTCTTTATCCAGAATCAAATCAATGCCTGGTGTTTTCCTTAAAGCTTTGATAACCTGGTTCTTAACCGATTGGTCATTCAGGTAAACGTGCGCAATCTGGTGGTCGGCTGTTGCAAAGGCTTTCGAAATGCCCGCATCCAGCAATTCATACCAACGTTCTGTCCGAACGGAAATTAAACCCTCATTTCTTAAAATCCGGTTGATATGGATTGGGTTGCTTACCGGATTAATGCCATATTCCGAAAGCAGGATGATCTTCGCATTACGCGCCTCGTAAAACTGGATCAGCTCCGCAACCACATTGTCAATTTCATTTAGCTCCGTGCTGATCTTTGAAAAATCAGGCCCGAATTTCTGTAAACAATAATCCAGATGCGGCAGGTAAATCAGCGTTAATGTGGGATTATGCTTTTTTTCAACCCACATGGACGAATCCGCGATCCATTTTGTAGACTTAATGTTGGCATTCGGTCCCCAAAAATTGAAGAGCGGAAATTGGCCTAAATCTTTTTGCAATTCATCGCGTAACTCGGGCGGATAGGAATAACAATCCGGCGCCTTAACGCCATCTGCGTGATATTGCGGACGCGGCGTTACTGAGAAATCGGCGGTCGAGTACATATTATACCACCAAAACATCTTCGCGCAAGTGAAATTGGGATCCAGCTTTTTGGCCACATCCCAGATTTTTTCACCTTTTACAAGCTTGTTGGACTGCTTCCAAAATTTGATTTCTGAATCTTCACGGTCATACCAGCCATTTCCCACGATCCCGTTTTCAGCAGGCCATTTTCCGGTAATGTAAGTGCTTTGCGATGTAGTAGTTACAGCAGGAAGAACAGGTTTAATTGGTGTTAAATGTCTGTCTGCTAAATATTTGGCAAGAAATGGAGTGTATTCACCAATCAGGTTTGCACTTAAACCTACGATGTCAATAACGACTGTTTTATTCATAACTGAGTATTTTCTTCACCCATTCAATTTCGCGAACGATCGAATCGCCGATGGGTTTCTGCATATCTTCGGGCAAAACGCCCCAGGTGTAGGTTTCCACTTCCAAAAACGAAGAAAAAGGCTTTTCCCGGTGAATAGCAAGTGTTTTGATGATGTCGCCCTGCGTTGATTCAAGCACGCCGTATGAATGAATAAAAAGCGGAACGTGAAAATGGACGCGCCATTCTTTCTGCTTATCATTCCAATCCGTCAATGCTTCCTGCAAATCGGGATAATGTGTTTTGGTTTCATCCTCATTCAAAGCCACAACCTGATGCAGGTAGACAGGCTCGTCAAATGTTTCAATCGCTTTGAGCTTGATTTCCTTTTCATTGGAGAAATTAACTTTCAGTGCTGAGCTAACCTGAATCCTGCCAACCTGTATCCCGACTTCATCCAGTGAAGCAAGAATTTCTTTTGGATTTTCATAACCCACCGCCGCGTGACAAATGTCATAGCAAAGCTGAATGTGTTTTAAAATCGTCGCTTTGGCCTCGTCAGCAGTAACATTATATTGCTCTGATAAATAGGCTGTTCCTCTTGGCAAAAGCACATCGCGATACCATTTCACGAAATCAACCGCATTGTCCAAAATGCCGTCCGGCTCCGGTTCAATGTCCAGGTGAAGCAGCTTGCCAGTTTCCGCTTCAATTTTGATCAGTTCATCAAGCAATTGCAAAACATGATCGGTTGCCTGCTCGGTTGCATTGATATTTTCCTCCATTGTTGTCCACCACAAGCGGTAAGACAGCGGGGGAGTTGAAACGCCGCCATGCATCCCTTCGGGAAGCAATTCGGAAAGAATGTTAAAAAGGCGGATTGTGTAGTTTAGCCGGTCGGTTGTTGTCCAGTCAGGTGTATGCACATTGTCCTTAACAACTGTGTTATGGAAGCCGCCATATGGGAAGCCATTGATCACAAAAACGTAAACGTCCTGCTCTTGCAGCCAATTTTTGAATTCCTGCAAAACCTCCGGATTGCTCAATTCAATAGACGCTTCATTCGCAACACGAAGTCCGAGTCCGAATGACTGTCCTGGCGCAAGTTGCTGCCTGATATAAGGAATGTTATCCCGAAGCGATTGGAAATGGTCAGCCCATTTTTCGCCTGGGTGAATGTTGCTGCAATAAGTTAAATGTCCGTAAGGCGTGATCATAATGCATGAATGATTTTTGTTCCTTCCAGATAATCAACCGATTGCGCGATAATATCTGCATCCAGTTCGTGCACTTCAATGCCCTTTCCTATTTTTTCCAAAAGCATAATGGTAAGCCTTCCGCCCAAATGTTCGCGGAATTCATTAAGGCCATTACGCAAGTTGATTTTATCGTTTTCAGATAGTTTTGGGTGAAAAAGATCAAAGCCTAGCCGACCCAAAACATCCAGGATGCGGCTTAAATCTTCGTCAGCAAGCTGCCCGATTTTATTGGCATATACACAATCCAGTGCAATGCCTATCGCCACCGCTTCTCCGTGACGAACCTGAAAACCGGTCAGGAATTCAAGCTTATGCGCTGCCCAGTGACCAAAATCCAGTGGCCGTGAAGATCCAAATTCGAAAGGATCGCCGCCCGCAATGTGGTCTGTATGCATTTCGGCGCAACGATGAATCAAATAAGCCATGGCTTTCTCATCGCGGTTGACGATCGCAGTTGTATTTGTTTCAATCCAATCAAAAAACGAAGTATCTTTGATCAATGCCACTTTAATGGCTTCGGAAACGCCACCGCGCCAGTCGCGGTCATCCAATGTTCTTAGGAAAGTAAGATCATTAAATACGGCAACCGGAGGCGCAAATGTGCCCAGGAAGTTCTTTTTACCGCGGAAGTTTATGCTGTTTTTAACACCAACACCGGAGTCGTTTTGGGATAAAACGGTTGTTGGAATGCGGATCAATTTAATGCCTCTATGCGAAACAGCAGCAGCATAACCCACCAAATCAAGCACCGCGCCTCCGCCGATCGCAATGATAAATGAATGTCTGTCAATACCATAGGTGTCAACCGCTTCCACGAGACTGTCGAAAAGTGCGGGATCATTTTTACAGGCTTCACCGCCGGGGACATTGATAATTTCCGGGGCAAGCTGAATATGGGAAACAGAAGCAGCGAAATAGGAATGAATCTGGTTGGATAAATCGGAATGATATTGAGCAAACCCCTCGTCCACAATCACCAAAGCCTTACGCTGAAAGCCCTGCTCGGTATATTCGTTGAAAAAATCTTGCAGCAAAGGGTTTTTTGTATCAAATAAATTTTCAGTAAAGAATACGGCATAATTGTATTCTACCTTGAAACGCTGTTGTATGGTTTGCATTGAAATCGACATTGAACACGCAAAAAAGTAATTTTTAACACTAAGTTACCGCAAAAACCTTTGCCAAAAGCATTGACAAGGGCAATAACGCCAAAACCAGCAACGCCAGCGGCCACAAGCCGAAAGCCACGCACCACGAAGCATTCATCACAATCAAAGAAATAACGCCAGCCTTCACCGCCTTACCAATTAACGGCCCGACCGGATTCTGCATTGCATTCCATAATGGCCTGAATATGAGCCAGGCATGCAACAATACAAATGGTAATGCATACAGCAGATTCCCGTGCTCATTAGCCAGTTTTAGTTGCGAAAACAGCACAACCATATACAAAAGCGCCGCAATATAGAGAGTGGTTTTTTTACCTCCGTGCACTTCATCCTGGCTGATCAATGTAATTGCCCCGATGTACATCACAGGGAATAACGCCATCCAGGACCATTGCTGCAAAGATTCTGGCAGCACGCTCATGCCGAGAATCAGGTTTCCGCCGCGGCACATGCCCATTGTTAAGGGTCCGAGAATGCGGCTATGTTTTGCAAAACGGTTATATAAAACGGTGAGCATAGCGACAGCTATTGCGATCATTCCGCTCAAAGCGCTGAACATGGCGGCTGCTAAAATCCCGAGGAATAAAAGCGATATGCCGAGCATAGCAGCTGATTTCAACGGGACTTTTCCGCTTGGGATCGGACGTTCGGGACGTTCGATGGCGTCGAGCTTTGCGTCGAAAACATCGTTCATCACCACCCCGCCGCCATACAGGCCCAATGTGGATACGAGCAGCAGGGCAGGACTGTAATCGGAAAATGTAAATTGTACAATGGCCATTCCCGCAAAAATGTCGGTGAATGCGGTCACAACATTGGCAGGACGGGTTAGCTGCAGATACGGTTTTAAACTGCTCACTTTAATTAATTACTAATGAATCTTTGGCAGGCGAAGGTTGCTGTCCGCCTCTCAGGATGCTGTTTCCATGAAACTTCTCGGTATGGTCAATGGCATAACCCGATTCAAAATCGGTCACATCAATCTGGCCGCTTTTGCCAAATGCGTCGATGGCGTTCTGATAAGTTACCAGCCTGATCGTTTCATCCGAAATGCCACGCATCTTCATTAATGCAGCCGTTTTTGGAATGGCAAGCGGATCGGAAATGCCCCAGTCGGCCGCAGAATTAACCATAATGCGTTCGGGACCATATTGTTCCACCACTTTCACCATGCGCTCATTGCCCATTTTGGTAAAAGGATAAATTGTAAAAGCCGCCCAAAAACCTTTGTCCAAAACACTCTTGACCGTCTCCTCATTATTATGGTCCACGATCACCCACGAAGGGTCGATGCCGTGTTCCAGTGCAATGGCCATGCTGCGTTCCGTTCCTTTTTTCTTGTCGCGGTGCGGCGTGTGGATCTGGACAGGAAGCTTGGCTGATTTAGCCAGTTCAAGTTGCAAACGGTAATATTTTTCTTCGGCCGGAGTTTGGTCATCGAAGCCAATTTCGCCTACGCCTACAACGCCTTCTTTGTAAATATATAATGGCAGGATCTCCATCACCTGCTCAGCAAGCGGCTCATTATTGGCTTCGCGGGAGTTGAGTCCCATCGTGCAATAATGTTTGATGCCAAATTGCGAAGAGCGGAATCTTTCCCAGCCAACCAGACTGCTGTAATAATCTTTAAAACTGGAAAGTCCTGTTCGCGGCTGCCCAACCCAGAAAGCAGGCTCGATCAACGCCACTATTCCGGCCTGATGCATGGCTTGATAATCATCGGTTGTCCGCGAAACCATGTGGATATGCGGGTCGAAAAAGCGCATTCCTGTGATTAAATCTTTATAGTCGTTCCACGCAATATCGCGGTGCGCAGGCGCTGCGACGGCTTCTTCGCTGTCTTCGAAATGCGAAGGATTAGGGGTTGTATCGTTATGATTAAGGCACATAGGTTCAGGTGTCAGTGTTCAAGATCGGCCCAGGTCAAGGCGCCAGACTTAACCGATTTTTCAAGATCAATATATTTAGCCAAAAGATAATTGGCCGGAGCAAGGGATGAATCTTTGCAAGCTAATGCGGCTGCTTTTTGATCATCAACGTTTTCAGAATCAAGCAAATGCTGCATATCTGCCAGTAAAGTCGGGTTCATAAACCTGCCTGCCAGCCGCCAAACCTGTGCCGGAACGCTCCTTCCTGCTGCCCAGCGTTCGTGTGCAAAGTCAGACAGCGTCATTGCCAGTTTTTCGTTGGCTCTATTTTCCAAACCTTCAATAAAATGAATGGGCTTGTCATTGAATATGGTTTTCAAAACCAGCTGATTCCAGGCCAGTTCGCTGAAATGTTTCTCGGGATAAGGATTATGCAGAGCAATGGCATCGAACACAAAACCCATATTCGAGCGAACCGCGTCGGTCGCCCTGAAAAGCCATTGATCCGGATAAGAAAGTACGGGTAGTGCAGAGTAAAGCGCCACCAGTTCATTCATTTCGGCCGTGTCAAAGAGCGTTTCAATGTTTTTAACATATTCCTCTTTATCCGAAGGGTCGAGTTGGGTCAGCAGCCATAAGCGCGCGAGCCTTACCAGTGACCAGCCTTCAACCGAAAATCCGGGGATTTCGGCATTCAGGACGAATTGCTGGTCTTGATTTATTGAAATGATTTTTTTTGCAAGAAACCTTGGTGCCGCTACGAAAGCGGTCATCAAATCCATAGGGCTCGACGCAGCTTTGTTCTGTAACCATTCAGCCTCAGGTCCGGAGGTGTTGAGGACGATTATATCCCAAAGATTCTGTTTTATAATATCGGACATAACGAAGCAATAAAATGCTGATTTACGTGGGTTGTGACTTTGTAAATCATTCTTGAATGTGGGTTATATTAATGATAAAGTTTTTTTTAACTATAAAGTTTCCCTCCACCGGGTTATAACGTTTTCCTGCCTTGAAAAGACGCATAGGAAGGGGTTTTACATCTGTTTTTAATCAAAATCTAATCCTGAAAGCACATTCCGAATTTTATTAAAAATCGAATTCTATGATTCCCGAGTCATTCAGCAAATGGTGCGTGAGCTTTTCGTGCTTCTTTTCCGAGCCTTGCAATGTCCAGCTGCCGGTAATTTGGCCGCCAGAACGGTTTTGCTGGCCTTGCAAAACTTTCAGGTCATTATCCTTAAAAAGCTCCTCATATCGCTTCAGGGTTTTTTTCTCATAAGGGCACACGAGCCTGTAATTACGGATCTGGCTTTTTTTGCGGATAAATTTCTGGATAGGGGCAAGGATAACCAACGACAACCCGGAGATAATGAATGTCGCGATTGTTACCTCGTAAAAACCGGCACCAATGCCCATTCCGACCGCTGCCGTCACCCACACAATCGCGGCTGTTGTAATGCCCACAACCCGGTTATTTTCCCGGAAAATGATCCCCGCACCAATAAAACCGATTCCCGTCACAATGTTAGCCGCGATCCGCCCCGCATCAGAACTGATCTTAATGGAAATAATTGTAAATAATGTAGACCCCACCGCAATGAGGATCATAGTCCTTAACCCCGCCGATTTGCTTCGATACTCCCGTTCGGTGCCGATCACAGCACCCAGAAAAAATGATATCAACAGCTTATAAATGTCTTCCGGCAATAACTCCATTTCCAAAACCAAAGGTTGTTAAATAACCAAAAGCCGGAAAGACGTTGAATCTCCCGGCTTTTGATAAATTGGGGTGTTTGTATTAATAATTCCGTCCAATAGCGTTGAGCAGGTCATCTAGCTCTTTCGCCTTAATATTTTCTTTTTCTGCTTTGTCGTAAATTGTAAGGAGCACAACCTCTTCCTGAAAAGTAAAAACACAGGTTATAATTCGTGCGCCGCCACTTTTTCCTCTGCCTTTACTTTTTATTGCTAAGCGAATTTTAAAGCAGTCTTTTCCTATCGGCTTACCCTGAACAGGATTGTTTGCGATGCTTTTTATCAAATCGGTGGTCTCCTGTGCTAATGAAGCATATTTCTTGACAAGTCTCTTCAGATCTTTTTCAAAATCTTTAGAAGCAATAATTTTATAGCTCATTCAAGATATCTTCAATAGGGCGAGTTTGTAATCGTCCTTCCTTTAAAGCAATGTAATCTCGCTTCAAGTTTTCAAGGATCTCAGCTTTGGTTGGTTCGTCTTCATCCAAATCCTCCTCTCGAATTACTGTAACCAGTTTCTCACGCTCCGGCCTGGGTAATTGCCTTACCAAATCCACGAGCTGCTGAAATGACAACGGAATATTAAAATTGATCGTGTTTTCCATTTGATTTCAATTTGATCTGAACAAATTTACAAAAAGAATGTGTTAAAGCATTAATCTCAGCGGTTCATCATCTCCTCAATCTCTTCCGCTTCAACCGGAATATGCGCCATCAAATCGAGATTTCCATTCTCCGTAATCAGAATGTCGTTTTCCAGACGAATCCCCAAACCTTCTTCCCGAATGTAGATGCCGGGTTCGCAGGTAAATACCATTCCTGGCTCAAAACGGCGGTATTTGTTGCCTACGTCGTGAATGTCCAGGCCGAGGAAATGCGAAGTGCCGTGCGGGAAATATTTCTTGTATGCAGGCGTTTCAGGATCTTGTTTGGCAATGTCGTCTTTGGTTATCAACCCCAGCCCGATCAGCTCACTTTCCATGATTTTTCCCACTTCCAGGTGATACTCATCCCAAATGTTTCCAGCAACCAACATACCCTTCGCAGCTTTTAACACTCTTAAAACCGCATCATAAACATCCCGCTGCCTTTTCGTAAAGCGACCATTCACCGGAATGCTCCGGGTCAGGTCGGCTCCGTAATTGGCATATTCAGCCGCCACATCCAGCAAGAGCACATCGCCATCCTTGCAAGGCTGGTCATTTTGAATGTAATGCAGCACGCACGCATTGGCGCCCGACGCGATGATGGGCTGGTAAGCGAAGCCTTTGGAGCGATTGCGGACAAATTCGTGCAGCAGCTCGGCTTCGATCTCAAATTCTTCCACGCCTGGTTTCACAAATTTCAAAAGTCGTTCAAAACCAAGCCTGGTAATGTCACAGGCTTTTTGAAGCAATTCAATTTCTCTTGGCTGCTTAACTGCCCGGAGCTGGTGCATGAGCGGCGCGAGCCTGACAAATGCGTGAATAGGATACTTTTCCCTGAATTCATTCACAAAACGCGTCTCGCGCGTCTGCACTTGCGAGTCGTTTCTGGTGTGTTCATTTGTATTTAAATAAACCTGCTCAGCCTCAAAAACAATGTTCCTGAAAACGGTTTCATACTGATGCGTCCAGTAAATGGTTTTGATTCCCGTCACTTCCCTTGCCTGCTCTTTGGTCAGTTTTTCACCTTCCCAAACAGCGATCATCTCATTGGTTTCTCTCAGGAAAAGCACTTCCCGGAGCTTTTCATCGGGATGTTCGGGCGAGAGGATGAGTATGGATTCTTCCTGATCCACACCGGTAAGATAGAATAGGTCCGAATTTTGCTTGAAACCCATGGAACCATCTGCATTTGTAGGCATAATGTCGTTGGAATTCAATATAACCAGTGATTTTGGCTTCAATAATTGTGCAAGTCGGCGGCGGTTTTCTGTAAAAAGCTCCTTGCCGATCGGGGCGTAACGCATAGGTGTTAATTTTTGTAACTGGTAATTTAATTTGTAAAATTACGTTTATCTTGTTCAAAAATAGAGCGACAAACTGGCAAAAACCCTTTGCTTGGTTCTGAACGCGATATACAAAATTTGTCGATTTTTTTGATTGACGGATGTAACCTAACTATGATAATTTTCATGAAAAGATTGTTTCTGCTTGCGTTTCTTTTTGCACCTTTCATCTTGTCGGCAAGTCCGAAATACTGGATTTACCTTAAAAATAAAGACCTGAACGCAGCGCCCGCTATATCCCCACTAACCGTTGAAAACCGCATTAAACTCGGATTAGCGGCATCCGATGAGCTCGATCTGCCCGTTAAAAGTGATTACGAACGCGCATTACGCGAACAATCGGTCAGCATTATCAATCGTTCCAGATGGCTTAATGCAGTTTCTGCGGTAATGACCAGCGAGCAGGCCATGAAAGTGCGCGAACTGGATTTTGTGCAGGAAGTGGTCCCTATCGACCCGGGATTTTACATCGCACGCACCAAGGCCATTGAAAAGGCCCAAATGGCACCCGTCATGTCACAGGTTCAGGCCAATGCATTTACAAAAGAGAACATTTCAGCGAAGGACGTGACCATAGGCGTGATCGATGCAGGTTTTTATGGAGCTGATTCTTCCCTTTCCCTCACACAGATTTTTTCAAATAAAAGAATTTTAGGCATCCGCGATTATGTGAAGCCAGGCCGCGCGGGCGAATTGCTTTTCAGCACCGCGGAGTCGTTTTCTGACATGCACGGAACCGAAGTGCTTGCTGCCATTGCCGGGATTGACTTTCAGGATGAGATCCAATATGGTATGGCCACCAATGCCAAGTTTTATTTGGCAAGAACCGATTATTCTTTGCGCGAATACAGGGGCGAAGAGGACAACTGGATTGCGGCTATGGAGTGGATGGACAGCCTCGGCGTGCGTTTGATCAACACTTCCTTGGGTTATGCCAAAGGATTTTCAGACCCGAAAGAAAATTACGTTCCTTCTCAAATGGACGGCAAAACTTCCGCCATTTCGAAAGCCGCGCAGATCGCCTCAGACAGAAAGGGCATTATGCTGATTGTTTCGGCCGGAAACGAAGGGGATGATAAAAGCTGGGAAATTGTTTCGGCCCCGGCCGATGCAAAAGGCGTTCTGGCTGTGGGCGCGACCAACGGAAAACTTTGGAACAGGATCGGTTATAGCAGTGTGGGGCCCGAGTTTTTGTCTTATATAAAACCTAATGTTTCCTGCTTCTCATTATACGGAACTTCATTATCAGCTCCGGTTATTACTGGTTTTGCAGCGTGTCTTTTACAGGCTAACCCCAAACTCACCAATAAAGAGCTGATCAGCCTCATTGAGAAATCGGCGCATTTGTATCCTTATGGAAATAACTTTGTGGGATACGGCGTGCCGCAGGCTTCCCGCGCACTTGCCCTTGCAAAAGCACCCTATCTGCCTGACAATGCGAAACTAATTAACGCGAAAGGGCGCAGCATTGATGTGGATGTTAATAGTGAAGATCAAATGGTCGCCATTTACAGAAAGAAAACGGATAAGGACGTCATTGCGCAACAGGTTGCAAAGGTTCAGAATGGCAAAATTGCGCTGAAACGCCAGAATGGCGAGCGTTTTACGACCATTGATCTCAAAAGTTATGTAATCGAAGTGGCTTGGGATTAATCTCAGCCAGAGTTTCTCAGCCTTGCTTCTTCAAGGTCCAGTTCTCTTTCTTTCGTCTTGATCAATTCGTCGGAACAAACCTGGTCCCGGCGAATTTTTCTAATTTCCTCGCGCTTGATGCCGACAATTTCCACGAGCATTTTGCGGTAAGCTCTGGCAAAGCCGATGGTGGCATTGTTATCAAGATCCAGATAGCGGGTATCGGCAAGTTCGATGATCTTCTCATAGCGGTCTTTCAAAAGCCTGAATGGCTCAAACTGTGAAATTTCCCCTTCGTAGTTGGACTGCATATATTCCAGGCTGACCGTCGCCAGACGCGCATTGATGATCGCTTTTTGTTCGGTCATGTTCTCCCCCGGATCTTCTATTTTCAGCAGGCGGATGAGCCAGGGAAGGCTCAATCCCTGCAAAACCAGCGTAAACAGGATCACCACAAATGTGATAAACAAAATGAGGTCGCGGTGCGGATAAGGCTTTCCATCAAGGGTAAGGGGGATCGCCAGTGCGGATGCAAGCGAGACAACGCCACGCATGCCGCTCCAAGCCACGATGAAAGTGGTCCGCCAGCTTGGCCTCGCTTCCTTTTCTCGCACTTTTTTTGATAGCAAATGGGGCAGATACGTTCCCGGATAAACCCAGATAATGCGGATAATGATAGTGACAATGCTGATAACAACCGCATAAGAAACGACTTCCAGTAAGGTGTAAGCACCAAGCCCGGCCATCACTTCCGGTAATTGAAGGCCTATAAGGATGAAAACAATGCCATTCAGCAGGAAAATAACCGTTTCCCATACATAAGTGCTCTGCATGCGGGATTGATAAGCAAAAACTTCATGGGATCGGAAGCTTAAAAACAAACCGCCGCTCACTACGGCAAGCACGCCCGAATATTCGAAATGTTCGGCCGCGATGTACATCATATAAGGTGTGATAAAGGTAAGCGCAGTGTCAATGCTTGGCGTTGTCGGAAAATATTTGTGTACGTAATACAGGATATTCGCTATTATAAGTCCGACGACGACCCCCATTCCGGCCACTAAAAGGAAGTTTAGCTCTGCCTTCCAAAGCACAAATTGGCCCGTAGCAATGGTCGCCAGCGCAAAACGGAACACGATGAGTGAGGAAGCATCATTGACCAGACTTTCCCCTTCCAGAATGGTGACCACCCGTTTCGGTACTTTGAGTCCCTGCAGAACCGAAGTCGCGGCAACCGCGTCAGGAGGAGAAATGACTCCGCCCAGCAGAAAGCCCATAGCCAATGTGAAGCCGGGAATAATAGCACTGGAAAGATAAGCCACAGCCGTTGCCGTAAAAACCACCAGACCGATAGAAAGCAATCCGATGGGACGACGCGATTCCCAGAAATCTTTCCAGGAAGTGTTCCATGCTGCGGAGTATAAAAGTGGGGGTAAAAAGATGAGAAAAACCCAGTCCGGTTCCAGCTGCATATGGGGCATACCGGGGATAAAACTGATCAGTAAGCCCGCGATAACCAAAAAGATAGGGTAGGAGACGCCAATTTTTTCGCTCAGCATGGTGAGCATTGAGACGATGAAAAGCAGGGAAATGATTAATAGTAAATTATCGTGAACCATAGAGGAAAGTGAAGTTTCGAGATATAAATGTATACAAAAATGAAAACAGACGTTATAAGATTTTGTGTGTTATCGAGCACGCAGAATGATTTTTTGGTTCATCTTTGCTGGAAAAATAACAGAACTTTCTATCTTTATTGCTCCGAAAGATCCTTAATGTATCATAAAATTTATCACCTAATCCTTAATTCCCAATGAGTACTTCTCGAAGAGATGTTCTGAAAATGGCAAGTATTGCGCTGGCAGGCAGCACGTTACCCGCTATAACGATCCTTAATCCAAACCGTGCGTTTGCTGGGGTTAATGCAGAGACGTTAAAAATAGGCTTGATCGGTTGCGGCGGACGTGGTTCCGGTGCGGCTAACCAGGCATTGAAGGCTGATCCAAATGTTGTTCTCCACGCAATGGGAGATATATTCAAAGACAAAATGGATTCTTCACTTGAAAACCTGACGAAAGTACACGGCGCGAAAGTGAAAGTCGATGAAGGTCATAAATTTGTAGGATTTGATGCTTTCAAAAAAGTGCTTGACTCGGGTGTTGACGTGGTGATCCTTGCCACGCCTCCACATTTCCGTCCGGAGCATTTAACGGCTGCCATTAATGCGGGCAAGCACGTTTTCTGTGAAAAACCGGTGGCTGTAGATGCACCTGGTGTTCGCAAGGTCTTGGACGCTGCCAAGTTGGCCAAACAAAAAAATGTTTCATTAATGTCCGGCTTCTGCTGGCGTTACCATGAGCCAAAGCGTGCCAGTTTCGGAAAGATCCTGGACGGCGCTGTTGGTGATATTTCTGCGATTTATAATACTTACGATACAGGCACATTGTGGTCTTTCCCACGCGTACAGGGCTGGACAGATGCGGAATATGTTTTGCGTAACTGGACCTATTACACCTGGTTGGCAGGTGACCACATTGTTGAGCAGGCTGTCCACAGCATTGACATGATGTCGTGGGCAATGGGCGGCAAATTGCCGGTTTCTGCCGTAGGAACGGGAGGAAGACAAGTGCGTACGGATTCTCTTTTCGGTAACATTTTCGATCACTTTTCGGTGGTTTACGACTACGAAAACGGCGCAAAAGGTTTCCATCATTCGAGGCAACAAGCCAACTGCGAAAACAGCTATCTCGTTGAAACGATTGGAACAAAAGGCCGTGCAATGGTAAACTGCGCAAGAAACGTACATGAGATTTTTGGACAAAATCCATGGAAATACTCGGGAGCGCAAAACGATATGTACCAGACTGAGCACAATGAGCTTTTTGCATCCATCAGAAGCGGTAAGCACGTGAACGATGGTGAATTTATGGCACAAAGCACGCTGATTGCCATCATGGGAAGAATGGCTTCTTACACTGGAAAGCGCGTAACCTGGGATGAAGCAATGAACTCAACAGAAAAATTAGGACCGGACACTTATAGCTTCGATATGAAGCCGCCGGTTGTTGAGGTAGCCAAGCCTGGTATCACTGCTTTCTCATAATATCTATGCAAAGAAGAGATTTTCTGAAAAACTCTGCTTCTACGGCGGCGGCATTCGCTGCTGCCGCAGCAGTACGAACTAGCGGCGTTGCAGCAAGTGCGGCGATTTCGAGCGCAACAACACCTGTTGTTTCCGGTGCCCAGGTCGTAATGCCAGCTGGTCCGTTAGCCGCCCCGATGGTTAAAAAAAGCTTGATGTGGGGAATGGTAAAGGAAGATTTGTCTGTAATGGACAAGTTTAAGTTGCTGAAAGACCTTGGCTACGATGGCGTGGAGCTCGATTCTCCTGATAAGCTTGATATGAAGGAGGTTCTGGCAGCCAGAGATAAAACAGGCTTGCTGATCCCCGGCACTGTGAATTCAATGCACTGGAAATTACCATTATCCGACCCCGATCCGAAGAAAAGGGAGGAATGCGTTAAGTCCATTGAAAAAGCATTGTGGGACACCAAGGAATATGGCGGCAACACAGTCCTGGTTGTGCCGGGAGTTGTCAATGCCACTGTTACTTATGCCGAAGCATACGAACGTTCTCAAGCCGAGATTCGCAAACTGCTTCCCATAGCAGAGAAAACTGGTGTTAAAATAGCGATTGAAAATGTCTGGAACCAGTTTTTGCTAAGTCCCTTGGAAGCAGCAAAGTATGTCGATGACTTCAAGCACCCGATGGTTGGCTGGTATTTCGATGTGGGCAATGTGCTTCGTTACAGCTGGCCCACTTCCTGGATCGAGGCATTGAACAAACGCATTTTGAAGCTCCATTTAAAAGAATTCAGCTTTAAAAAACAAAACGACCTCGGCCTTTGGAAAGGCTTCGATGTAGAATTTATGGAAGGCGACAACAACTGGCCCGAAGTAAACAAAGCGCTCCAAAAAATCGGTTACTCAGGCTGGGCATCTGCAGAAGTTGCCGGCGGCGACCGGAAGCGATTGCTGACCATCCGGGAGAAGATGGATGAGGTTTTTAAAGCTTGACAAATACGAATTGTAATAAATGTAAATAGCCCGGAACTTCCGGGCTATTTTGCGTTATAGCAGGAAAATTTAGTATTCTTGCGTAATTATTATGACACACTATATCATTCATGCCAAAACAATTACTTTCCTTTCTCGGGGCAATGGCCCCTCTTGATGACACCGTTTATTCGGATTTTCTCCAAGTTTTAAAACCGGTCAATGTGCCCAAGGGAAAGCTGCTTCTTTCCGAAGGCGAGATTTGCGACAAGCTTTGGTTTATCAAAACCGGCCTGGCTCGCGGCTGCTATGTTACCAGCAATAGTTCGGGCAAAAGTCACGAGGTCACCGAATGGTTTGCCAGTGAAAATGATTTCTTCCATGCCTTCGAAAGCTTTGTCATGCAAGTTCCTTCCCAGGAATTCATTGAAACTTTGGAACCTTGCCAATTGATTTACATTTCCCGCAAGGACCTATATCGCCTCTACGCCAAGCATCCCGAAATATCCAATGTCGGCAGGATCATCGCCGAGCGTTACGGACTTCTTCACAAGGAACGCCTCCGCGAAATGCGTCTCCACTCCGCCCAGGAGCGCCTGAATATTTTCCACAACCAATCCAAAGAACTCTTCCTCCGAGTGCCCCAGAAATACATCGCCTCCTACCTGGGCATCTCCGAAAACTACGTAAGCAAGCTAAGAGCCAAGCATTGAATTTCCTGGGTTTTTGTAGGTGCGAAGCTGGGTTTTTGGTGGGGGTAATATGATGATTCGCGGTTTTATTTGTGCGTATCAAATAAAACCATGAAAAGTTATGACTAGAACATTTATTCTTCTGCTAGCCGGGATGCTCTGGCTGAATTATCAAGTGCTAGGCCAGGAAAAGCCTCCTGAGAAAATTAAGAAAACAAGTAAGGAATTTCAAGATTACAAGTGGGATGCGAGTCTGGATATGTATTATATTTTTTATGGATATAGTACTGTTATGATTAGGTATGCTCCAAAGTTAAAGGGAGCCTATCGCCTTTCAATCGGTCACCACACCGCTGGGTTCGACAATGATTTAAAGTACGTTGATTCGCTTGATGATCCACTTAATGACCCGGCTCTAAGGGTAAGCAGTAGGAATTATAAAGTGGTAGCCAAAGTAGGATATGAGTTTCGAAAAAATGCGGGCAAGCATCAATTAATTTATGGGCTTGATGTAAATATTGCTTATGACGATTTGAAACAGCAAAACCCCATTTATCATCCAGAACGCAGGTTTGCAGGAGGGCTTTACCCTTTTATAGGATTAAAATATAGAATCCTAAATCGCCTTTCAATTTCAGCAGAAACTACCATTTCCATTCATTATACTAAAAGCCAAAGTTTTAATGAAGATGGGAGCCTTACCTATGCCCGCAGATATTTTGGTTCCGATTTCAATCCTCTCAGTGCATTAAATGTTTCGTATCACTTTTAATCTGACCAAATGAAAAACTATAAAAACACCTTCGGAATTTTGTTGATGGTAATTTTTTGCATGTCTATTTCAGCGTATAGTCAAAATATTACTATTGTGTGTAATGCAGCTAATCTCAACTGCCAATATGCATTGCCCGATCAAAATGTTTATAGATATGAAGTAAAGCTTGATCCCTTCTCAAATTGTAATAACGGTTTAAATTGCAAATATTATTGGGAAGTTAGCAATGGGGTTATTTTAGGTGGCTATGGTACGAATCCTTCAAAACATGATGGTGATGGGAACTACTACATTGATGTTAAATGGAACAATTTCAATGGCAAAGGGGCCATTAAAGTAACATCGGCGAAACCTGCTAGTCAACTCAATGGCTGCATCACGTGTCCGGTCGGAAAAATTGCAAGTATTGAAATCCCCATCAAATACCTAGGAACACCCGGCAACATTCAAATCAATGGCAACGCCTATTCGGGCAGCTATCAATTGAATTGCGGCAAGACACCATTTACAGTTTCTGTTCCAGCTGTTACAAATGCAACGAATTATGCTTGGTCATATCCCGCTGGTTGGTCGCATAGCGGCAGCGGAAACACCATTACTGTTACGCCAGGTGCTGGCTCAGGCGGCGTTATTAAAGTGGTGGCTTCCAGAAGCGATGTTGCTGGGCTGACGACTTCCTCACAACTTACCATCACCCGCCCGCTCCCAACAGTTCCAACCATCAACTCCGGACCAATCCTTCTTTGTGCTCCGAAGGACATTACAGCCTCGGCCAGCAATGCAACTTCCTACAACTGGGCTTCTACAGGCGGGATTACGGTGAGTTCGCCGGGAAATACGAATGTGGCGCATTTGACTGGTGTGAGTGATGGGACTGTGAAGGTTTCTGCGACGAATTCAGTTTGTGGGGTTACTACGGCTTATAGCACGCCGGTTCAGGTGAAAAGGAGTGCGCCGCAGCCGGCGTCTTTGCTCGTTACTGCGAATGGGGGAGGTTCGCCGGATTTTATGTGTAATGGTGCAGGTGTGTCGCTGAATGCTTATACAGGCGAGCCGGACACGAAATTTGGCGTCTGGACTACGAGTGATCCGGGAAATTCAATTCTGAATTTTAATGGTGGGACAGCTTATTTTAATTCTTATGCCAATAATTGCTATGGGATTGACATTACAGTGAGCAATTGCTTTGGCTCGGTTAAAAAAGGCATTACCATTTGCGTGGATAATTGTTTGATAGACGGACCAGTCTATGAAATTTACCCAAACCCGGCAAATGACTTCGTTTACATTACATTTGAAAATAAAGCAGAAGTGAACGCTTTACCCGAAAACATCAAAATTTTCAGTGAAGCAAGCTCAAAAGAAGTCAAATCTATTTCGGCAAACGAATTTGTTTTAACCAAAGATCTGAATGATAAACAAACCATTTCGATTCCCGTGAATGATTTGCCAAGGGGCACTTATTATCTGCAACTGATGACTGCAACGAAATCCCCCGACAAAGTGCGGATCTTGCTGAACTGACATCATAAGACCTCAACCAAACGCAAAAGAGCCTGGAAACCCAGGCTCTTTTGCGTTTGGCAATCTAAAAACATTTATTTCTTCACTTTATACAATGTTCTTGCGTAATGCTTAATGGTGGAGATCTTTAATTCCTGATTCTTCACCTGAACAAGCTTATACTCTTTAAATTCACCTTTTTTATCCAAGAATCCAATAATGCAGGATTGTTCTTCCTTGCCTTTCCGGACTTCCACTTTGGGCATAATACCGAAGTTCGGGATCTTAATGTTGTCCTCTGCGTCGAGTTCTTTGTATTTAATTTTGACTAAAAAATCAAAAGTAGATTTGGTTTCATACACATCCACGGAAAAGCGCCAGTCGTTGAGCGGGTCTTTTACTTTTTCACTAAAACTAGCCACAGGACTGTTTTCGACCACTTTTCTTTCCAATGCAATCGTATCATTTACGATTTCATTGCCATCGGCATCTCTTTCGTTTTTCGTATTCTGATTACAGGCAAACAAGGTGAGCAGAAGAAAAAGGCTGCAATACTTCATTGGAATCACTATTTGGTTTGAAATGCTACTACTGCTTTGCAATATACCTTTGTTATTTACATTAAATAAAATATTTTACTTTCGGTATTGTAAACAGATCATTACCAATCCTGCCTATCACCCCGAACCTACATTATGGCGTTAAATTATATTTTCGTATCCTTTTTTGTCATTGCTTTTGTCATTGCGTTATTGAAATTTATCCTAACCGGGGATGTGCAGACATTTAAGGCGATAACCGAGGGGATGCTGGAAATGGCCAAAGTGGCGGTGATGGACATTGCTTTGCCGCTTACAGGTGTAATGGCGTTTTTTCTGGGCATTCTGAATGTCGGCGAAAAGGCTGGTATTATTGACCGACTGGCACGATTTATAGGGCCATTTTTTAACAAATTATTTCCGGAGGTGCCCAAAGATCATCCGGCAAACGGCCAGATGATCATGAACTTTTCGGCCAATTTTCTTGGACTGGATAATGCTGCAACGCCTTTCGGGCTAAAAGCCATGCAAAGTTTGCAGGAACTCAATCCAAGCAAGGACACCGCTTCCAATGCGCAAATCATGTTCCTTGTTTTGCATACATCCGGTTTGCAGATCATTCCATTATCCATCATCGCGCAGAGGGCCATATTAGGCGCGGAAAGCCCTTCTGATGTATTTATTCCTTGTGTTGTAGGGACCTATGTGACCACGGTTGTAGCAATGCTGATAACGGCTGCCTGGCAAAAAATCAATCTTTTTAACCGGACTGTAATGCTGGGGCTGGGGAGTGTGACCACCGTTATGGTGTTGATAATGTGGTATTTAACAAGTTTGCCAAAAGAGCAGATCGAAACGATTTCTGTTTTTGTTGGTAACTCCGTCCTGCTGGGGGTTGTAGCAGGATTCTTGTTATGGGCCATGTATCGGAAAGTGAATGTCTTTGAAACATTCATCGAAGGGGCAAAAGGCGGGTTCGCAACTTCAATTACCATCATCCCATATCTTGTCGGTCTGCTTGTCGCTATCAGTGCATTCCGGACGTGCGGTGCAATGGATTATCTCATAGATGGTTTAAAATGGGCTTTTTCGCTAACCGGAATGAACACAGATTTTACGGATGCCTTGCCCGTTGCGCTCATGAAACCACTCAGCGGAAGTGGGGCGCGTGCACTTATGATAGACGCTATGAAAGAATTTGGGCCCGATTCATTTGTGGGTCGCCTTGTATGCATTTTCCAGGGTTCGGCGGATACGACGCTTTACATCGTTGCACTGTATTTTGGCTCAGTGGGCATCAAAAACACTCGCTATGCCATTGTAGCTGGATTAATCGCCGACTTTGTAGGCGTTTTGGCTGGAATTTGGCTTGGATATTTATTTTTCCATTGATTATGGCCATTCAACACGAAATGCCCTTTTACCCCTGATATGCAACCGTCCGTACAAAATGGATGGCCGTTTTTTCTGGTAAACACTAATATTGATCATCTAACTCTGAACCGCTTATGCTAAATTCGTTACGCAAATCCGCACTTCTTTTCATCGTATTTTGTGTATTTGTCGCAGGAAACACAGCTTTCGCGCAAAAGGATACCAGTCAGGCAGCTAACACATATTCTCTTGAAGACTGCATTCGGATTGCGTTGGAAACCAATCCATCGATAAAAATTTCGGAGCTGACTGTTCAGACCAACAGCAACATTTATGCCCAGTCTAAATGGCAACGCTGGCCAAGCATCAGTTTCAGCGCCAGCCAGGGATTCAGTTCAGGTAGGAACATTGATCCTTTTACCAACCAGTTTGTTCAGCAAAATGTAAACTCAAACAACTATCAGCTCGGTGGACAGCTCACCCTTTTTAACGGTTTTCAGACTAAAAACACCATTAAATTTAATGATGCCAATTACAAAGCCAGCGCAAAGGACCTGGACGCCGCCCGCAATGACCTTATGCTGAATGTCGCTCTGTCTTACCTTCAAGTGATTACAAATGAGGAATTAATTGAAGTGGCGAAGTTTCAAGTGCAGGCGTCCCAATTACAAGTGGAAAGAACCACCAAATTATTAGAAGCAGGAACATTGGCAGAAAGCAGTTTACTTGATTTAAAAGCACAGCTGGCCAATGATGAACTCACGCTGATCAATGCCGAAAACAACCTGGAAACGGCGAAACTAAATTTGAAACAATTCATGAACATTCCCGGCAGCGAGCAGATCAATGTGGTGAAAATCAAGGTTGCAGATCCCACATTGCAAGCTTACGACGCCACAATCCAGGAGATATTCGACGTTGCACGCGGAAACTTGCCGCAAATGCAGGCTGCTGAGCTGAGGATTGAGGCCGCAAAAACCAACATCGATCTCGCCAAGGGTGCGGCATTGCCTTCGTTAACATTAAACGGAGGGATCTACACTGCGTTTTCAAGTGCCGCCCCCGATGAACGTTTCGTTGGAGATGGAACGGGCTTTACGATTACAGATGTGATTTCTCCGACAGACTATGTTGTTATTGATAATAAACAAATTCCACTTGTTCAGAAAATAAGAACTCAGAACGGGGAAATGCGCACTTTTCGCTATCTGGATCAGTTGAATTTCAACCGTAACTCAGCCTTTAATATCAACCTCAACATCCCGATTTTTACGAATTTCCGGGTGAAATACAATGTAGCTAACGCCAAAATCCAGCAGAAAACTTACGAATATCAGGCCCAGCAGGTTCAGCTGACGATTCGCAAAAATGTGGAACAAGCTTACATCGACATGACCAATGCAGCAAAACGATACTCGGCAACGGCTAATCAGGTAAGGGCATTACAAGAAACCTTTCGCGTTTCGCAAGTGCGGTTTGACGTCGGTGCGATCAATTCTGTGGAATACAGCATTGCCAAAGCCAACCTCGACAGGGCCAATGGAAACCTGGTTCAGGCCAAATACGATTACGTCTTCCGGACCAAGATCCTCGATTTCTATATGAACCGCCCGTTATCGGATTTTTAAGAAGTGCTTCATTTATCCCTGACAATCTAAGCTCATCCTCATTCAACATCATTGTAACCAAAGTTTAAATTATGGCACGTAAATCTTCGAAACGGATCTGGTGGATTACAGCAGGCATTGTCGCACTTCTTGTAGCGGGTTTATTTGGAGCTAAACAGGCCGGTTACATTGGCAAACCCAAAGCCACAGAAGTTGAATATACCAATGTTAAAAAGACGGATATTATCGAGCGCGTCAGTGCCTCAGGGAAGGTTCAGCCGGAGGTCGAGGTGAAACTTAGTCCGGACGTTTCAGGAGAAATCATCAGTTTGAATGTTGCCGAGGGCGATTCTGTGGTGAAAGGACAGCTATTATTAAAGATTCGTCCTGATAACTACGAGTCTTTAATGGCACGTGCACAGGCAGCCGTGAATTCCAGCAAAGCCAACTACGAGCAGACCAAAGCTATGGTTGCACAGGCCGAAGCGCGTTTGATACAAGCGAAAGCAAATTTTGAAAGAAATAAAAAACTGTATAATGATAAAGTAATTTCAGCCGCAGATTACGAGCAGTTTGCATCCACATTCGGCGTTGCACAACAGGACGTTGAATCTTCAAAAGCCAATGTTTCAGCAGCGTTATATAACATTAAAAGCGCCGAAGCAAGTTTGAAAGACGCAGCAGAGAACTTGCGGAAAACCAGCATATTCGCACCGGTGAGCGGAATTGTATCATTGTTGAACGTAGAAGCTGGCGAACGCGTGGTGGGAACGTCACAGATGGCCGGAACAGAAATGATGCGCATTGCAAACCTCAGTAACATGGAAGTGCGCGTGAATGTGAATGAGAACGATATTGTGCGGGTTGCGCTGGGCGACACAGCCGAAATCGATGTGGACGCATACAGCGCTTCGGGGCGCAAGTTCCGGGGCATTGTGAAAGAGATTGCAAACACGGCGGCCGGCCTGGCTTCGTCTACATCCACAAGTTCGGCCGTGTCGAGCGCTTCTGCCGACGCAGTGACTGAATTTGAGGTGAAAGTCAAAATATTAAATGAGTCCTTTGCTGATCTGATGGTTTCCAAATCCAAAAAATCCTATCCGTTCAAGCCAGGGATGACCGCTTCGGTGGAAATCATCACAGAACGAAAAAACAATGTGATTTCTGTCCCAATTGCCGCAGTGACCACCAGAAGCAGCACGCCCCCTGTCGCAGCCGGTGCGCGTCCCGGTGAACAAACGGATCAAGCTCCCGATGAGGAAGACGATAAAAAGCCTAAAAAAGTGGAGTTGATAAAAGAAATCGTGTTCATTGATGTGAACGGAAAAGCGGAAATGAAAGAAGTTAAAACCGGGATCAGCGATTTCGAAAATATTGAGATCCTTTCGGGCCTTAAACCGGGCGACCGGATTATCTCCGGGCCATACATTGCTGTTTCCAAAAACCTCAAGAACGGTGACTTGGTAGAAAAAAAGAAAGAAGAAGTGAAAAAAGACGATAAAAAATCAAATGAAAACGCGAACTGATACGTTGTAAAAGGGTAATAAGTTCGATTTAGTTTAGGTTAAAAAAGAAAATCCTTGCGGCTTTGCTGCAAGGATTTTTTATTTTCTGTCAAAATCTTCTCATTTTTGGAAACATTCAATTATATCAAAATTACGCCTGAACAGCTTTTCGGGCCTCCAAAATGAGTTTTTTAAACAACATTAAGATTGCGGTGATAGGAGGGGGCAGTTGGGCAACTGCGCTGATCAAGATCCTTTGCGAACAGAATCATGTCCAGATCCGGTGGTGGCTGCGCAATCAGAAGGACATTGAGCATATCAGGAAATTTCACCACAATCCCAGCTATCTCAGCGATGTTGTGCTCTCTCCCAGGAAAATTAAGGTTTTTGAAAAGACCACAGACGCGGTAAAAGGCGCAGATTACGTGATCCTGGCCGTTCCGGCAGCATTCGTTCAGGAAGCATTGCGCGACTTGTCCGGCAAACATTTGCAAGGCAAAAGGATCGTTTCAGCCATCAAAGGCATGGTCCCGGACCAAAACATGCTCATTACAGACTGGATTTCAAAGGAGTACGGCATTGATCTGAACGAAACCTGCGTCATTGCCGGCCCATGTCACGCGGAAGAAGTGGCTTTGGAAAAGCAATCCTACTTGTCCATTGCCTCTACAGAATGCCCCAGCGCTGAGGATTTTGCCAAACTCATGACTTGCCGTTACGTGACGGCCAACCCGCTCGATGATCTCTATGGTGTTGAATACGCGGCAGTTATGAAAAATATTATCGCATTGGCATGCGGCATCACGCATGGACTCGGTTATGGCGACAATTTTCAGGCGGTGTTGGTTTCGAACGCTATGCAGGAAATCGGGAATTTTGTAACCGCCCTTGACCCGCGTGAACGCAACATGAGTTCTTCCGCCTATCTCGGCGATCTGCTCGTAACTGCCTATTCCCAATTCAGCCGGAATCGCCTTTTTGGCAACATGATCGGCCGTGGATACAGCGTTAAAGCAGCACAATTGGAAATGAAAATGATCGCAGAAGGTTATTATGCAACCAAAAGCATTACCGAAATGAACAAAATCCACCACGTGAACCTGCCTATAACCAGCGCCGTTCACCGAATTTTATATGAAGAGCAAGCGCCGGGCATGGTGATGGACGAATTAAAGAAATTATTGAAATAAATAGCCTGATCAGCCCCGAATAGGGTACTTTTTAAAATCATTACTTTCTCAAACCCATTATGCACGTTCCGAAAATCCTGTCTGCAAGTCTCCTGACCGGCCTTTGGCTGGCCTCTATGTCGCTGATTTCCTGCAATTCTAAAAAATCTGAAACTGCCGAAACGGAGGTAACAGATTCATTAGCAAGTAAGAAGGAGTTTGTTTTTGGCGATAAACGCGATTTCGCACAGTGCCATGCTTCTACGCTGGTAAGGCTGGACAATGGTCAATATCTGATTGCGTGGTTTGGTGGAACGGAGGAAAAAAATCCGGACGTAGGCATATGGGTTTCCAAAGGTCAGCCGGGAAACTGGAGTGCGCCAAAAGAGGTTGCCAAGATCCGGGAAGACGCGCACTGGAATCCTGTGCTGCAAAAAACGTCGGATGGGAAGATTATTTTATATTTCAAAGTTGGAAAAGAAATAGCGCATTGGGAAACGTGGGTGAAAACTTCGGCGGATAATGGTGAAACATGGTCGGATGCATATGAACTTGTAAAAGGTGATAAAGGAGGAAGAGGTCCTGTAAAAGATAAGCTCATTGAACTATCCAACGGCGACTGGCTGGCCGGCGCATCCAATGAGGTGAACCGCTGGGAAGTTTTTGTGGACAGAAGCACAGACAAAGGTAAAACCTGGACTGCAAGCCCGTATTTCAAAATTGACACAACCGAAATAAAAGGAAAAGGCGCAATCCAGCCAACATTATGGGAATCCAAGCCTGGCCATGTGCATATGCTGGTAAGGACCACCGGCGGCGTGATCGGCAGAAGTGATTCTTTTGATAATGGAAAAACATGGACAACAATAAAAAAAACATCCCTGCCTAATCCGAACAGTGGCATTGACCTGGCAAAACTGCCAGACGGAACACTGGTGCTTGCTTATAATCCGAGTGATAAAGATTGGGGTTCAAGGTCGCCCCTTTCGCTGATCATGTCTTACGATAACGGCCAAAACTGGACGGATCGGGTGGACATTGCCACAGGCAAGAAAGAAGACGAATATTCCTATCCCGCCATCATCAGCTTCGGGGATTCGGTGGCTGTAACGTATACATTCAACCGCCGGAAAATTGCATTCTGGTCTGGAAGCAAAAAGGATATCGTAGAACTGGTGGCAAAAAGCAAGAGTAAAGCGGCTCAGTAACCCATTAATTCCAGGTCATAAGATTCGAACATTTCGACGCTTTTGCCCATTTTCTTTTGGATAATCTTGAAATGGTGCACGTCTTCCGGGCAGATCAGCGAGATTGCTTCTCCGGATGCTTCTGCCCGGCCTGTTCTGCCTATCCTGTGTACGTAATCTTTGGGAGATCGCGGTAGCTCAAAATTGATCACATAAGGAAGAAATTGAATGTCGATGCCGCGGGAAACCAGATCGGTGGCAACAAGCACGGTAAGTTTGCCTGCTTTAAATTTGTTCAAAGCTTCTGTCCGGGCGCCCTGGCTTTTTTTGCTGTGCATCGCCATGGCCTGGATCCCGTTTTTATTTAGTTTTTCAACCAAATTATCAGCCGTCCTGGTCGCAGATACAAACACCAGAACCTGATTCATTTCCTGCGTTTTAATCAGATATCTCAACAATGGTCCTCTTCTGTCAGGGTCAACGAAATAGCCTGTTTGCTTAATCAGATCCAGGTTTTGCTCCTCTTCTTCAATCTCAATGCGAACCGGATTTCTGAGTTGCGTTTTATTGATCTGGTCAACTTCCTCTCCTAATGTCGCCGAAAACAGAATGCTCTGACGCTTTTTGGGCAACAGAAAAAAGATGTCCTTCATTTCCTCTGCAAATCCCAGGTTAAGCATTTTATCCGCTTCATCCAAGACCAAGATTTGGGTTTGAGAAATGTTAAGCGCCTTGTGAGACAACAAGTCGATTAGTCGCCCGGGTGTTGCAACGAGAATTTCAACGCCTTGCAAACCAATCATTTGCGGGTTGATAGAAACTCCTCCGTAAACCGCCAGCGTCTTGACTTTTCTGGGAAGTCTTTCGCCAAATGTTTGAAAAACAACCGCAATCTGCACCGCCAGCTCGCGTGTAGGGACCAGGATCAATGCCGAAATGTGCCTGTTCGGAGCCGCCGGTTTGGTTTGAAACAATTCCAGAATAGGCAGAACAAAGCTCGCCGTTTTCCCTGAACCCGTCTTTGCAATGCCCAGCACATCATTTCCTTTCAAAATAGCCGGAATTGCTTCCTGCTGGATCGGATAAGGTTGAGTATAATTCTGTTCGGCAATGGTTTTTAATAATGGTTCGGACAAGCCAAGCGATTCGAAAGACATAAAGTGCTGCGCAGTTGGTCAAAAAATATTTTTGCAAGCACAAAGATACCATTACCGCAGACAAATCGTCCATGACCTGTCCACAGCCACCCGACCATTTGACTTTTCTGAACATTTATTCTCCATAGACATGTCTTACAATCGCAGGGAATTTTTACAACAACTTGGATTTGGTGCATTACAACTAGGTATAATCAGCGCAATTCCGGCATCGGCCTGGGCTGCAACATTACATTCCGGGCAATTACCGCGCAGCTCGCCGGAAGCGCAGGGATTGTTAGCGAAAAATATTCTCGATTTCACCAATGCAGTGGAAGCAGACAAGCTGAACTTGCACAGTTTAATGATCCTTCGGCAAGGAAAAGTGGTTGCGGAAGGCTGGTGGGCTCCTTATGGCCCGGATATGAAGCACACGCTTTATTCGCTGAGCAAAAGTTTCACTTCCACGGCCATCGGATTGGCGGTTGCAGAGAAAAAGCTGACCGTCGAGGACAAGGTTGTATCATTTTTCCCGGACGACAAACCTGCAACCATAAGCGCAAATCTGGCTGCTATGCGCGTAAAAGACTTGCTTACAATGTCCACCGGACATGATAAGGACGCGACAGGGCCGGTTAGGGAATCGAAAGAAAAGAATTGGGTGAAAGCATTCCTCTCATTGCCGGTTGAGCATGAGCCGGGGACGTTCTTTGTGTATAACAGTGCCGCAACGTATATGCTGTCGGCGATCATTCAGAAACTGACAGGACAAACATTGCTGCAATATCTGACGCCACGATTATTCGAGCCGCTGGGCATCGACGACCCGGATTGGGAAGTAGATCCGAATGGCATTAATACAGGTGGCTGGGGCCTGCGGGTTAAAACGGAAGATATCGCCAAATTCGGACAGCTTTATCTGCAAAAAGGCGAATGGAACGGCAAGCGCATCCTGCCTGCAGCCTGGATCGAGGAAGCGACGCGTTCACACATCATGTCCAAAGGCGGTTCCAGAAAACCGGAAGAAAACGACTGGCTGCAAGGTTACGGTTACCAGTTCTGGCGGTGCAGGAATGACGCTTACCGCGGCGACGGCGCTTTCGGGCAATATTGCATTGTGATGCCGAAGGAAGACATGGTGATTGCCATTACCAGTGAAACCGGTGATATGCAGGCGATTCTGGATCATGTTTGGAATAACATTCTCGCAGCGGTAAAGGCAACAGGCGTGCCAGCGGATAAGGAAATCCAGGCGCAGCTTCAAAAGAAATTGACAACCCTTGCATTGCCACTCACTGCCGGAAAGGCAACGGCTGAATTGGCCACGAAACTGAATAACAAAAGCTTCAAAGTGGCTGATAACAGCTTGAAAATAAACAAAGTATCATTTGAATTTGCAAAAGGCTGGTGCTTATTCCGGCTTTATGATGATAAAGGTGAACATTTAATCGTGAACGGGCTGGGCAACTGGAAAGTGGGATTAACAGATCTGTCAGTCATGCCGCTAAAACTCGTATTAACGCCTGTCCCAGGTGAAAAATTAACGAAAGTGGCCGGAAACGGGGCCTGGATTGATGAAAATACATTTGAAATGACCTGGCGATTTATCGAAACAGCTCACTATGAAACCGTAACCTGCAAATTTGAGGGCGACAATGTCCAGGTCGAATTCAAACGCAGCCTTGCCATTCTAAGCAAAACAAAAGACGCACGACCTGTGTTGAGTGGGGAGATGCTGTCCTAGCCTTTATAAGGATATACGTTTTAGATATTAAGTCCAAACGTTTAGCTTTGTAATCACTAAATAAATTTGCACACATTATTATATCTAAATGGCATTTCACCTCAATTGGAACAGGGCAAAGTCCTCTATGGCAGCCAAAAAGAAAGTTCGGGAAAGCGACAAAAAGCAAGTGTCACAAGACACGACCGAATATCTTTTAAGCGATCCGGTTAATAAATCACGCTTACTCAAGGCCGTTGCCGATCTCAAAAATGGAAAGCTGAACATCCATGAAAGAGAACTTATAGAAGAATGAGGTTACTCTTTCATGACGAAGGTTGGGACGATTATTTGTATTGGCAGGAGACAGATAAAAAGATTGTCAAAAAGATAAATGAGCTGATAAAAGCTTGTAAACGATCCCCTTTTGACGGAATAGGAAAACCTGAACCATTAAAAGGGGATCTCGTTGACTGCTGGTCCCGAAGAATCACCGATGAGCATCGATTTGTCTATTACATTGGGGAAAATACGATTACTGTCCTGAAATGCCGTCATCATTACAAGAAATGAATCAAATTCTCCCTTTTTACCTCTAATTTTCAACTAGTCAACTTTTATGAAAAGAAAATTTCTCCTTTCCCTGACATTAATCCTCATTGCTTTTGCGGCCCAGTCGCAGAAATTCAGGCCATTGGACAAAAGCCCGCGTGACATTGCTTACTTCCCCGATCACTTTGCTCACGACCGTAAAGATGGTGAGAAGGCGTTGGTTAAAGTTTCATACAGCCGCCCCTATCTGAAAGGAAGAGAGGCTTTCGGCAAACTGGAACCTTACGGAAAGGTTTGGAGAACAGGTGCTGATGAAGCTACGGAAATCAAGTTTTACCAGGACGCGACATTTGGCGGTAAGAAAGTGAAAGCAGGAACCTATTCGCTTTTTAGCATTCCAGGCGAAAAAGAATGGACCATTATTCTGAGCTCGGACCTGGATTATTGGGGAGCATACAAATATAAAGAAGCAAATGATGTGCTTCGTGTAACGGCGCCTGTAAAGAATGCGGAAGCACCAATCGAGAATTTTTCAATCGTTTTTGAGAAAGTTTCAGACACTTCGGCCAAAATGTTCATGGGGTGGGCGAACGCTGTGGTTGAGGTTCCGGTTAGTTTTTAAGTCATCCTGATGACATTCAGGCGCTGTTGATGGCATTAGAGTAGCTTTTGTCGGAAAAGTGGCATCATTATTGTAAAAAGCAGATCAATGGTTGAGAAATCGATGATCTGCTTTTTACTTTTCAAATAATTGATGGAATGAAGACAAATAGCCTCATAGTTGCATGCGCTTGTTTAATGATGACACTGGCCGGATGCAGCAGCAAAGAGACAAAGGAGGAGAAAAAAGAAGCTGCGCAAAGCGGTCCCGATTCTGTGGCAACGGCAACAGACAGTCTTGCATTGCCCGCACCTTTCACAAGCGAATCTGTTGAAAACAGGCCGGAGGAAGCGGGTTGGCCTGATGGAAAAACACCAACTGCGCCAGCTGGTTTCACGGTGTCGAAATATGCAGATAAGCTGAAAAACCCACGTTGGACGTATGTCGCGCCGAACGGGGACGTTTTCGTTGCTGAATCCAATACAAAAAAGAGCGCTGACAGGATTACCATTTTGCGCGATGTGAATAAAGACGGCAAGCCGGAGATCAAAGAAATTTTCATGGAAAACCTTCAACAGCCGCTGGGAATGCTGGTGCTGAAAGATTACTTCTATGTGGCTAACACAAATGGCGTTTACCGTTTTCCTTACAAAGCAGGTGAAACCAAGATTACCAGCAAGGGCGACAAGATTGTGGATCTTCCGGCTGGTGGTTATAACAATCACTGGACCAGGAACTTGCTGGCCAATGCGGATGGCTCCAAAATTTACATTTCGGTGGGGTCCGCAACTAATGTGGCTGATCACGGGATGGATGAAGAAAAGCGCCGTGCCAACATTCTGGAAGTAAACCCGGACGGTACAGGAGAGCGTATTTATGCGAGCGGGTTACGGAATCCAGTGGGAATGGACTGGGCTCCCGGCTCCAATACATTATGGACGGCTGTGAATGAACGGGATAAATTGGGCGACGAGCTCGTGCCGGATTACATTACAAGCGTTAAGGAAGGCGGTTTTTATGGCTGGCCTTATGCTTATTTTGGTAAAAATGAAGATCCCAGAAGAAAAGGCGAACGCCCCGATCTGGTTGCCAAGACCTTGGTTCCGGACGTTTCTCTCGGTGCGCATACGGCTTCACTGGGCTTGGCATTTTATGATCAAACACAATTTCCCGCTAAATATCAGAATGGTGCATTCATCGGCCAGCACGGCTCGTGGAACCGCTCGAAACTGTCGGGGTATAAAGTGGTTTTTGTTCCGTTTAAAAATGGGAAATCGGCCGGTAAGCCCGAAGATTTCCTGACTGGCTTTGTAGAAAGTGAGAAGAAAGTTTACGGTCGCCCGGTTGGTGTGACAGTAATGGAAGACGGTTCGATGTTGGTGAACGACGACTCGGGCGGCATAATATGGCGTGTAAGCGCAAAGTGAGAAATTAGTTTTGGAGATCAAAAAGCGGCCTGGTTGCGAAAACGGGCCGCTTTTTTGTTTTTGGTGAAATTAATTTAAAAATAAATGCGACTTTGCTTGTTATAATATACCAATCGGTATATTTTTGTGTTGTTAATTTGAAGCACATGAACAAGGCAGAAAGGACTAGGCAATTTATCATCGAGAAAACGGCACCGATTTTTAATGTAAAAGGCTATTCCGGCACTTCTATTAATGATATGATTGAAGCGACGGGACTTACGAAAGGGAGCATTTATGGCAACTTTCGCAACAAGGACGAAGTCGCGCTGGCCGCTTTTGATTTCAACCTGAAAAAGATGTTCACAGCGGTGCAGGCTGAAATGGATGCGCAGAAGTCGGTGAAAGAAAAGTTGATGGTGTATGTGCGCATTTATGAGGATTTCCTGACCTATCCGTTCCCCGAGGGTGGCTGCCCCATTCTCAACACTTCCACCGAAGCCGACGACACGCATCCGCCGCTCCGCCAAAAGGCAGCTGACGCAATTTATTCCTGGAAGAATAAAATTGAGGCATTAGTAAAAAAAGGCGTGGCACATAATGAGCTGAGTGCCGACATAGATCCCGAGGGCGTCGCCATTACATTGATCGCGCTGGTTGAAGGCGGCATCATGATCAGCAAAGTAACGGGGAAGCTGCAATACAGGAAATCCATCATGAAGGCTGTGAAAAAAATGATTGACGACTTATAGTAAAATTTTTTCAAACTGAATATACCGATCGGTATATTTTAATATATTTCAATTAAATAAAAACAAAAATGAAAACGACGGGAAATACAATTTTGATCACAGGAGGAAGCGCTGGAATCGGCTTCGAGATTGCGAAGATTTTTTCTGAAAAAGGCAACAATGTGATCATTACGGGTAGAAATGAGGCACGACTTACGAGCGCGGCAGGGAAACTTAAAAATACAACGGCAATCGTCAGTGATGTTGCGGACAAGCAGGATGTGGAGAAACTGGTTGCCACTTTGAAAAGTGATTTCCCGAACATCAACATTGTGATCAACAACGCGGGAGCCGCGTCTTACTATCTGCTTGATCAAGTCGACAACACTTATGAACGCGCAGAGGAGGAAATCGTAACCAATTATTTGTCGATTATTGGCCTGAATCAAAAATTGCTGCCATTGCTGGGCGCCCAGAAGGAAGCGGCCATTGTCAATGTCTCGAGCATCGCAGCCCTCGTGCCGAACCACGTTATCCCGACGTATGCAGCGAGCAAGGCGGCATTACATTCGTACACGCAGTCGCTGCGATTGACATTAGCAAAAGCAACAGCCGTTAAGGTTTTTGAATTAATGCCGCCGCTGGTGAACACCGAATTTTCGACTGAAATAGGCGGGGAAAACGGCATTCCAGCGAGCGAAGTGGCCGAGGCTTTAATTAATGCATTTGACAATGACACTTACGAAATCCACGTCGGCCGCACTGCAGATCTGTTTGGATTATTCCGGCAATCTCCCGAGCAAGCGCTTTTGGCGATGAATCCCGGGAGCGCCGCTTAACATTGAAGTATCCGCCGGTAACAATTTTCAAACTTAAAAAAATAAGAAAATGAAGCAAAAAATTGCGTTTGCAATGATTATGGGCGTGATCACTACGGGTATAATTTCCTTTAGTTTGGTTTCTATAAATATTGGATTTGTTGCCAATTTTTTGGTGATTTGGCTGAAATCCTGGATTATGGCCTATGCGATCGTTATCCCGGTGATATTAATAGTAGGTCCAAGCGTGCAAAAAATGGTGGAAGCCTTATTCAAAGATGCAGTGACTCAGGAGTTTGACAAATAACGCCTGATGTTGTCGAGAAAATTCTAAATTTTTATGAGAAGAGTAGTTGTTACTGGTTTGGGAGTTATTTCTCCCCTCGGAAATTCCGTAGATGAGTTCTGGGAAAATATTGTGAATGGTAAAAGCGGTGCTGCTACCATTACGAAAATGGATGTTTCTAAGTTTAAAACGCAATTCGGATGCGAAGTCCGCAACTTCATTCCGGAGGATTATATCGAGAAGAAAGAGCTTAAAAAGTTTGACCTGCACACGCAGTATGCGATAGCCGCTTCGGACACGGCAATTAAAGATGCCGGACTTGATTTCAGCACCATTGACGTAGAAGACCGCTATGATATGGGTGTGATCTGGGCAACAGGAAATGGCGGTATGGGCACTTTTGAAGATCAGCTGCTCGAATTCCATGCATCGAATGGCGTGCCGCGTTTCAGTCCGTTTTTTATTCCCAAGATGATCGTGGACATTGCAGCGGGCGTTATTTCTATCCGTCACAAATTACACGGACCCAATTATTGTACTGTATCGGCTTGCGCATCTTCCAATACAGCGGTGATCAGTGCATTTGACACCATTAAAATGGGCAAGGCCAAGCTGATGATCGCGGGAGGCTCGGAAGCAGCCATCATTTACTCCGCATTGGGTGGATTTGGTGCGGCGCAAGCATTATCCAAACGCAATGATGCGCCTGAAAAAGCCTCCCGGCCGTTCGATAAGGACCGCGATGGGTTTGTAATGGGTGAGGGAGCTGCTGCTTTGGTGCTCGAAGATCTGGACTACGCAGTGGCACGCGGCGCAACTATCTATGCCGAAATAGTTGGAGGCGGAATGGCGGCCGACGCCTATCACTTAACGGGGACGCCGCCAGACGGAATGGGCGCGGCGCTGGGCATGAGGAAGGCTTTGAAAGAGGCTGAGATCAGCCCGGATAAGATCGATTACGTAAATGCCCACGCCACTTCAACCGGCCTCGGCGATATGAGTGAGCTGAATGGCATCAAAACCGTTTTCGGTGATCACCCGGTTGCGATCAGCGCTACAAAATCAATGACCGGGCATTTACTGGGTGCCGCGGGAGCGATCGAAAGCATTGTGTGCGTGCTTGCTGTGAAGCACGATATTGTCCCCGGAACGATCAACACAGAGACGCTGGACGACGCCACGCCCGAAGGAATGAACATTATATTGGGCGATTCCGTGAAGCAAACGGTGAATTACGCGCTGAACAATACATTCGGTTTTGGCGGTCACACGGCAACTTCTATATTCAAAAAATATACCGACTAGCCTCAAAGGTTAAACCGTAATTGCCGAAAGAATTTCAACAACCCCGTTTTCATCGTTACTCTTAGCGATGAAGCGGGCTATTTTTTTGATATCCGGGTGTGCATTGGCCATTGCATAGGAATAATGGCCTTTTTGGAGCATTTCCAGGTCGTTGAGATAGTCGCCAAAGACCATTGTTTGGTCAAAAGTCACATTGAATTTTTCTTGCAAAACCTCCATAGCACGACCTTTATTGGCTTTTTTGTGTGAAATGTCCAGCCATATCGGGCCCGAAATTTTCACTTGCAGGCTGTCTTCAAAGTGTTTGTAATGCGGATAACTATTCGCCTCAGATCCGGCCAGGTCGCAAAGCGTAAATTTCAGGAACTGGTCGTCTGTCACTTCCATGAGATCGTTTACAACTTCATAACGCTCAAAATAAAGTTTCAGATGATCGATAAATTCTGGCGCATCGTTTTCAACATAGGCTTTTTTCTTGCCGCAAATCACTGGATAAGTGTCTTTGATAGGACGAGAAATTTTTACCAATTCCCTGACAATGTCCTGTTCGATTGCCTGGATGTGGATTTCTTCGTCTTTAAAAACAACGTAGCTGCCATTTTCCGCGGCAAAAATGACTTCATCTTTAACCTGCTCCAATGCCTTGGCCAGATTGAAATATTGGCGTCCGCTGGCGGCAACGAATATGACGCCGTGGTCCTTTAATTTTCTAAAAACGGGGAAGAAGGATTCGTGTATTTCGTGTTTGGAGTTCAAAAGCGTCCCATCCATGTCGGTCGCTACAAGCCTGATATCGGAAAAAGTCATATTCAATTTCAATAGTTACTATCTAAATCAAGCCAAAAATAAGGGCGAAGGTTCCGCTTTTTTGCATTATTAAAGCATCATAAGTTGAGAAACGAATGATTTTAAGAGCCTCCGAACCTGTGGAATTGTTTTGCTGTTTTCTAAAAACAGTTCATCCATGCCATTTGATACACATTACCAGCTCCATGAAATTTTCAAAATACTATCTGGCAGCATTCGTTTCGTTTGTAATCTGGGGATTTTTTAGTCTGGCTTTGAAACCGCTTAAAGCTTACGCTTCCCTGGACATTCTCTTTTACCGCGTCCTTTTTTGCGCCGTTATCATGGCCGTGATCAGCCTTTTTGTTCGGGTAAAGGTTTTGAAAGAAAATATTAAAACATTCCGCCAAATGCCTTTGGCGCAAAGACAAAGAGTCACTATACTCACATTAGCAGGCGGATTTCTGCTGACTGCGAACTGGTTTTTCTTCATTTACGTGATGAACCACATTAGCGTAAAAGCAGCATCATTTGCCTATTTGGTATGCCCGATTATGACGACCGTGATCGCCTATTTTGTATTAAATGAAAAGCTGAGCAAATGGCAATGGGCAGCCGTTCTGTTGAGTGTTGCGAGTTGTATGTTGTTATCATTCAGCAATGTCTCCGATATTGCTTACAGCCTGATCGTCGCGGCTTCGTATGCATTTTATCTGGTGAGTCAACGAAAAAACACGGGTCTGGATAAATTTCTGGTTCTGACGGTTCAGATCCTTTTTTCTGCGTTGCTGCTCCTTCCGTTTTATCCACAATACAGCGAAGCATTGCCAACGGAATTTTCATTTTATGCCCTGATATTCCTTATAGCTGTGGTGTTTACAATCGTTCCGTTGTTTATGAACTTGTATGCATTGCAGGGCGTCACATCTTCCACAATGGGTATTTTGCTGTATATCAATCCGTTGATGAATTTTGCCATCGCGCTTTTATATTTCCACGAGCCCATCAACTCGGTCCAGATTACAGCATATTCGCTCATTTTAATCTCTATCATTGTTTTCAATGAGCGGTTTATCTTCGGAAGGAGGCGGGCGGCGTTGGGTTAAGGTTTTTGGTATACCAATGATTTGACAAAATTCCTGTAAAAGAGCCTTTTGAAAATTGTTTTGTATCCTGCATTACTGAGCAGCATTTCCATCTCAGGAAGCTCGTTCGCTTCTACATTTGAGAGGATTTTGAAAAACAGATACATTGATTTTAAAAGCCATTTCTGCCAGATCCTGTTTGGATTTTGCTCAACATTAAAATCCGTGAAAAGCCACATTCCTGTCGGATTAAGCAGATTATCAAGTGCGTAGAAAACAGCTTCCGCCTTGTCCTGCCTGAAATTATCGAACAGGAAGGAAGTAATGATCACATCGAATCGCTCATCGGTTTTGAATGATTCGATTGCAACATTCACGAACTGAACATTGTTTCCACCTACGCTCCGTTTACTCGCAACTCCGATCATTTTTTTCGAAATCTCCACATAAGTAATGCTAACGCCTTGCGCCCTCACACGCGCGATTTCTTCTAAAACGGCGCCGGTCCCTCCACCGGCAATGAGGATTTTTGCGTCCTCAGGAATGAAATGTAAAACCGACCGCTGCGCCTCCATTAATGCATCTCCAAAAACCAGCTTTGACAGCTTGTCATAAAATCCGGCAGTGCGATCATAGTTATTGTTCATAGATTTATTGCAAAGTGAAAAAGCTCCCTGCAATCCCGCAAATAGCTTTTAACAGTAGTAATCCGTCTATCACGATCAGATAAAAAAGCACACTTTTAGGTTTTTGTAAAGCAAAGGCAACACTTAAAAGACAGAAAAAGGGAAGCAGGTTCAAAAGAATGGTCGGGAGGCTCAAATGCCTGAAATAGGCGTATGTCAGGAAGGAAACCAGGCCGACGAGAGACAAAGGCACCAGCACGTAAATGATGGTATTCCCGAGCCCCATCCGCACGGCAAATGTCTTTAATTGAATGTTGGCATCGTCCGCATAATCTTTCATATCGAACATAATGGCGTTTACTGTGCAAAACATCCAGTTTTTGACAAATAACCAGAACATGAAAATGGGCTCGTGAACCACAATTCCCTGCTCGATACGGAGCATTGTAATAGGAAACACATTCACAAAGCCAGCCCATACAAAGCCGATCACAAATGCTTTCAGCCACCCTGTGTGCCTTAAATTGAACGAAATGATTGATTTGGGAAGCAACCCGTAATACAAAATCGCCGCGGTCGGAATGCTCAAAACTAGCAGCCAGTTTGCAATCGGTAAATGCAGCAGCTTGTTAAGATCACGAATGAAAAACCATCCCGCGATCCCGACGCAAATTGTAAAAAGTACATATTGGCTGACGCGTGTGAACCGATAATGCGTTCGATACCACTCAGTTCGCGGATTGCTGGAAAAAGCCGAGCCTGGGGGGATGGAATAGGCAATGGTGTAATAAAACACCGTAGCGCAGAAAATAAGGATATAATAGGGAACCGCATTGAATGGTAAGCCAAGCTGAAACATCGTCTCCAGGGACAACGCCACGGCCAGCAGGCCAACGAAGTAATTTGCGAAGAAGACGAATGAAACAATTTTTTTTACCATATATTAGGAAACAGATCAATGCTTAAACCAACATTTCATGAAAAGAATATCCTTCCTTTTCCTATTAATTTTCACGTTTCAGTTTCACGCCGGTTTCTCGCAAAGTAAAGATCCGGTTGTTGAAAATATAGTTAAAGAAGCAACCGAAAACTCACAACTGGAAAAACTGGCGCATGAATTAATGGACGTGATCGGCCCGAGGCTCGTGGGTTCGCCACAAATGCAGCAGGCACACGAATGGGCGGTGGCCAAATATAAAGGTTGGAACATTGTGGCAAAAAACGAAAAATGGGGCGAGTGGCGCGGTTGGGAGCGCGGCGTGTCGCATATTGATATGGTTGCACCACGAGTGAAATCCCTGGAAGGAATGCAGTTGGCATGGAGCCCCGGAACGGGTGGGAAAACGGTTACGGCTGATGTGACCATTTTGCCGGACGTTGCGGATTCGCTGGCGTTCCAGAAATGGCTGCCGTCGGCAAAAGGCAAATTTGTTATGATCAGCATGAACCAGCCAACGGGCCGTCCGGATTACAACTGGCAGGAGTTCGCGACCAAAGAATCATTTGAGAAAATGAAAAAAGACCGGGACGCACAGACGGAGGCTTGGGCAAATCGCTTGAAAAAAAGCGGCTATAATGCCCGTACTTTGCCTCTTGCGTTGGAAAAGGCAGGAGCGGCAGGTGTGGTAATGTCTTATTGGTCAAAAGGTTTTGGTGCCAATAAGATTTTTGGAGCTTACACTAAAACCATCCCTACAATTGACATTTCACTGGAAGATTACGGCTTGCTATATCGTTTGTCGGAGTCAGGGCACACGCCTAAAATCAGCGTGCGTGCAGATGCTAAGGAAACGGGCGTAAGCCAGACATTCAATACAATCGGAGAAATAAAAGGCTCGGAAAAGCCCAATGAATACGTGATCCTTTCTGCACATTTTGATTCCTGGGACGGCGGAACAGGCGCGACAGACAATGGGACGGGCACCATTGTAATGATGGAAGCTATGCGAATTCTAAAAAAGGTTTATCCAAATCCCAAAAGAACAATTCTCGTCGGACATTGGGGAAGCGAGGAGCAGGGACTGAATGGCTCCCGGGCTTTTGTGGAAGACCATCCCGAAATTGTTCAGAACATTCAAGCGGTTTTTAATCAGGACAATGGCACGGGAAGGGTTATTAATCTTTCCGGACAGGGTTTTTTGAATTCCTACGAATATCTGAGCCGCTGGCTGACCAAAGTTCCTGAGCACATCAAGACACCCATTGAATCTAAATTCCCGGGCGCGCCGGGTGCTGGCGGATCTGATTTCGCCTCGTTTGTGGCGGCTGGTGCACCTGCATTCTCATTGAGCTCATTGAACTGGTCTTACGGAACATATACGTGGCATACCAATCGGGATACTTACGACAAAATCGTGTTTGATGATGTGCGCAGCAATGCAATTCTTGCGGCAATCATGGCCTATCAAGCCAGCGAAGATCCGGCAAAAACTTCGCGTGAAAAAAGCGTTTTACCATTGAATGCAAAAGGCGAGCCTGGCACGTGGCCAGAGCCCAGAAAGGCAACACGCAGAGGAGGACTGGATTAAATAGGGCAACTGATTGAGCGTTTCGGTCCGTCTCGGGCAGGTCAATAGCATATTTTAAGATTTTCAAAATACAATGCAGATAAAACAAATATCGGACGCATTAGAAGACGTGTTGCTGATCCGTCCGTTTGAGCAAGGATCAGAGCCGGAGAACCAGGCCATGTTCAAAGCAGAGAAGGGCGAAATGTGGTGGTATTCTTCCAAAGAGCTATGGATCGGGTTGGGCAAATCGCCGCAGCCTCCGGCTATTCTCAGGATTTTCAGGTCACTTTTTTTCAAACGTAAAGACCGCTGGGCGGACGAAATTGTCTTGGATTGCAAAGGCCGCAATCCTGAATGGATCGAAAATGCAGTGAACGGAATCATTTTAGGCGGTTACGATCTGCAACTATATAAAACAGAACCCAAACCAATAAGCGCCTTTTTCAAAACCGGAACTTTGTCCGTGTTGACTGAAAAGTACATGTCGGAGATCGACGAAGCATTATATGTTGCGCAGATGACCGCATTGGTGCAACTCCGGATCATGGATCTGATGAATGCGCCTTCCAACTACAAGAGTCCGGCAACGCTGGCGGAATGGGCAATAGCATCTGGCGAAAACAATGGTTATAAGGTGACGGTGCTCGATAAATCCAAGTTGGAAGAATTGGGCATGCACGCATTGCTGGCAGTGGGTAAAGGAAGCGAGGCGCCGCCACTCATGATCGTTACGGAGTATGAACCGGAACATTATAACAAAACCATTGCCCTGGTAGGAAAAGGCGTAACTTTTGATACGGGCGGGATTTCCATCAAAACAGCTGCCAATATGCATTTGATGAAAAGTGATATGGGCGGTGCGGCGGCTGTTTTGGGAGCGGTAGAACTCGCTGCGCAGTTGAAACTTCCCGTTAGAATCATCGGTGTTATTCCATCAACCGAAAACAGCGTAGACGGGCTTTCGATGAAGCCGGGAGATGTAATTGGTTCCTATTCAGGCAAAACAATTGAAGTCATCGACACCGACGCTGAGGGCAGGTTGATCCTCGCGGACGGCCTCAGTTACGCGATCCGGGAGTTCAAGCCGGATACAATAATCGACCTGGCAACGCTCACCGGAAGTGTAATTCAAACATTGGGATATGAAGCCGCCGGACTTTTCACCCCTAGCGATGCGCTGGCAGAAGCATTGGCGCGGGCAGGGGAGAGCACAGGCGAGCGAATATGGCGGCTGCCCATTTGGGATGCCTATAAAGAAGAAATCGCTTCCGACATTGCCGATGTTAAGAATTATCATGGAAAACCGCTCGCAGGCGCCATTGTCGCAGCCAAGTTTTTGGAAGCCTTTACCGACGAACATCCGGCATGGGCGCACCTGGACATTGCCGGGACGGCGTTTGGTGACACAGAGTTTGCTCCCGGCCGCGCAGGCACGGCTTATGGCGTTCGCTTGTTGCGCGTTTTCTTGTCAGGGGTAATTTAAATGGCCTTTCCCTTGCTAAATTGGTTCTTTTTGCTAGATTTGAAAAAGGAAGTTTTGGGTTAAAACATTCAGAATTTTTGTCAGTTACTTTCCACGAAAGCTAATTTTTATGGCCCGAGCGCTTACATTTCTTTGCATATCGACATACTTCAAGGGCAACGATTTCCTGAAAGCTTGTAAGGAAGCGGGTAATAAGGTTTTCCTCATTACAGCCAAGAAATTGGAGCACAAACCCTGGGTCAGGGACTCGGTTGACGAGTTTTTTTATGTGGAGGAAGACGAAGACGGGAAATATAACATGAACGAGATCATTAACGGTCTCGCATACGTCATGCGCGACAGGCCCATCGACCGCGTGGTTGCGCTGGACGATTTCGATGTTGAGAAAGCGGCGCATATCAGGGAATATTTCCGGATTCCAGGCATGGGGCAAACAACGGGAAGATATTTTCGGGATAAACTGGCAATGCGCACAAAGGCGGCCGAATCAGGGATTTTGGTTCCGGGTTTCTCTGCGCTTTTCAATGACGATGCAATCAATGACTTTATTGAAAAATATCCCGGCCCGTGGATGATCAAGCCAAGGTCTGAGGCTTCGGCCACTGGGATCAAGAAGATGGAAAACGCTGGTGAATTGTGGGAAACCATCCATCAGCTTGGTGATAAACGGCATGCTTATCTGGTAGAGCAATATAAACCAGGCCATGTTTATCACGTTGATTCTATCTCGTATAATGGTCGGGTTATTTTTTCCTGGAGCAGCAAATATCTTTCGCCTCCGTTCGATGTGGCCCATGGAGGCGGCATTTTTACGTCGGTAACCGTGCCGTTTGATTCTTCGGAGGAGCATGCATTAGAAACCCTGGCTGTGGATCTTTTGAAAGCATTCGGCTTAAAGCACAGCGCCTCGCATACGGAAGTGATCCGCTGCCATGATGATGGTAAATATTATTTTCTGGAAACTTCTTCGCGAGTAGGAGGTGCCAATCTTTCGGAAATGGTGGAAGCGTCTTCTGGCATTAATCTTTGGAAGGAATGGGCCAAAATGGAAACGGCCGAGGCTAAGGGAGACAATTACAAGCTGCCGCCTGTCAGAAAAGATTATTCAGGCATCATTATCTCGCTGGCAAGACAGGAATGGCCGGACTTATCTGTTTTTAACGATCCGGAAATTGTGTGGCGGATGAATGAACCATACCACGTGGGGTTGGTTGTCCGGGCAAAGTCGCGGGAGAAAGTGATAGAATTATTAGATAAATACGCAGACATTATTCAGAAAGATTATCATGCGTCGGCACCGGCTCCGGACAGGCCTGCACATTGACTAAGTAATAAATAGCATTGCGTTAAAGCGTTCAGGTTGTATAGATTACGTGTACAACCTGAACGCTTTTTTTTGTTTAAAATTTTACACCCCAATGTTTAACCTAACTATCTTGAACCATGTACAATTTTTCCAAATCGCTTTGGGTTATTTTGTTACTAATCCTGGCATTTGCCGGCTGCAAGGACGACAAGGAAGTTGAGCCAAAAAATGCCCTCATGCATGACGGAAGGGAATTCGAGCTTTCGAAAGGACTATTGATCCATTTAGGAGAATATCCCAAAGGCGAAAGCGGTCAAGTGCTGTTTCTATCCTCGGATGGCGTAAAAATCCGCGAATCGGGCGGCAAGATCGATTCTATTTACGGAGTCGGCCATGCAATTTACTTCAAGCTGATCAGTGCCACAGAAGACGCCCTGGATGAAGGCGAATACACATTTGACAACGACTTCACCATTGAAGTCAGGACTTTTTTTGATCCCTACGTAGTCTTCAACGGCGACTTCGCCACCGAAGACGGCGAATATTACGAGCTCTACGAAGGCAAATTAACGGTAAAAAAAGAAGGTCCCAACTACATCCTCGACATCGATTGCATCGAAAGAAACGGCAAACATGTGACGGCCCATTACAAAGGCCCGCTGAGTTTTTATGATGAGGAGTAAAGTTTTTGAATTTATTTTGATCAGCTTGTGACCGGGATTGAGAACCTACGTCTAAATGCATGAAAGTTATAAACTAACCACATGTATTATGAATGGGGAAACAAAACCAACAGAATTGATTTCGTCCGTTAAACAGCTCATCAAAGAAAGCAGGGCCAGGGTTGCGGTTGCCGTCAACGCCGAGATTACGATGCTCTACTATCAGATCGGCAAAAGGATTAATGATGATGTGCTCAGAAATTCAAGGGCAGAATACGGCAAGCAGATCGTCAGCGCTTTGAGTGCGGATTTGATTTTGGAATATGGCAGCGGCTGGGGAGAAAAACATTTACGGCATTGTATGCATTTTGCTAATGTATTTTCAGACAGCTCAATTGTCTACGCACTGCGTAGACAATTGAGCTGGACTCATTTTAAGTCGTTAATGTATATTGACGATGAATTGAAAAGGGCCTGATACTTTGTAGTGGTAAAAATAAAGAGCATGTGGAACTCATGCAGTTGGATCAGGCAAACATCAGGGTAGCCGATTACTTAACTGCACTGCCTTCGCAAGAACTTTTACAGGAAAAGCTGCACAAGGCCGTTGAAATTGCACGTCAGAAAGTTAGCTTCACACCAGCTTAAAAGCCTGACGACCTATCAAAACCCATTGGCCGCTTATTTTTTGCAAAACCATCAATACGCCTAGTCTTACTGCGGCGGGCTCTTTGCCTTTGTTATGTGTGTCGCCCATGAGCTTGTGGCGGACAAGTGCCACGTCGCCCGAAACGGTTATGGTCTGCTCGGAGAGTTCGATTTTGGTGAATTTGGATTCTTCGCTGACCAGGGCGCGGATAAATTCTTTCTGATCTTCCAGCAGGCCATTGGAATGTCCATATGTCAGTTTTGGGGAAGTTAATTTCATTAAATCAGCTTCTTTGGCGCCTATAATAGCAACGCGGATTCTTTCGACAGCTTCTGCAACTGCTTTTTCATCATTGCCTTGGGCAAAAGAAATAATATGCCCCAAAAGAAATACGGCCACTAATAATGTTTTTTTCATTGTAAAGAATACGGTTGGTGAATGATACAGGTTATGTCAACTATTTAAATATCAACCCTTTCCATTTTTGGTGCAAACAAATGCATGACACCCCAGGCGAGCAGATAAGCAAAGCCGCATATGATAAAAATGAGGTTATAACCGCCGCCGATGTTGCCCGCCGCCTTATAGTTATCCAAAATTATCCCTACCATAAGCGGAAAAAGGATGCCTCCTACTGATCCCGCCATCCCGCCGATGCCTACGACCGAGCTTACTGCCTTCTTCGGAAACATGTCCGACGCCGTAGTGAAAATATTCGCGCTCCACGCCTGATGCGCCGCCGCCGCCAGGCTGATCAGGATCACGGCTTGCCAGATGTTGGTTGTGTATTGAGCAAGCATAATGGGCGTTACAAGAAATGCGAAAATGAGCATGGATGTCTTGCGTGCCCTGAAAATCGGCCAGCCTTTTTTGATGAAATAACCAGAAAGATAACCGCCGCCAATGCTGCCAATTGTCGTGGCGGTGTAAACGATTACGAGTTCAGCGCTTGGTTTAGACAAATCGAGTTTGAATGCTTCGGCAAAGTAGGAAGGAAGCCAGTAAAGGAAAAACCACCAGATCGGGTCGGTAAGCATTTTACCAAATACAAATGCCCAGGTTTGTCTTACTTTAAAAAGATCCAGCCACTTAACGGGCGCTTCCTTACTCGTATCAGGCTCATTGTCACTGTGAATGTAATCAAACTCTGCCTGATTGATGCGCTGTTGCTTAGCGGGAACCTCATAGTAGCGGAACCAGAAAAACAGCCATATAAAACCAATTGCGCCGGTGATCAGAAACGCTTCCTGCCAACCATAGGAGCCCAAAATCCAGGGAACCATGATTGGGGCGACGACTGCGCCAATGTTTGCACCGGAGTTAAAGATGCCCGTTGCCAGCGCTCGTTCGCGCTTTGGAAACCATTCTGCTGTTGCCTTAATAGCCACAGGGAAGTTTCCAGCTTCCCCGAGCCCGAGTAATGCACGCATCAATCCGAAACTAAATGTGCCCGTAGCCACCGCATGCAACATGGCCGCAATGCTCCAAACCACAACAGAAATGGTATAACCAAGTTTGGTGCCAATTTTATCAATAATGGCTCCGAAACCGATGAGCGATACAGCATAAGCCGTTTGAAAAGCCATAACAATGTGACTGAAATCCTGCTCGGACCAGCCAAAATCCGCTTCCAGTGTAGGTTTTAACAAACCCAGAACCTGCCGGTCCAGATAGTTGATTGTAGTTGCGCAAAAAAGCAGGGCCACAATCCGCCAGCGGTATTTGGTCATTTGGTTTTCCATGTCGGGTTTTGCAGATTAAATTGAGCTGATAAAAGTTTGGCGCTTGTGGTTCAGGCGTACTCGGTTTTTTCAAGGAATAACTTCAATGTGTCCAGTGCGCCCAGTTGTTTCAGGGATTCGAGATGAGAGACGATGTTTTTGCGGATCACCTCCGATTTGGAAAGATCTTTTTGCCAGATCGACTGATCTTTCAGAATCGCGGTAACCATATCTTCCAGCTTAGCGATCTGCCATTTCTGGTGAAAGTAGGACGCTTTTTGATCCTGGATCAAATAATAGGAGCCATTTGCGAACCCGTAATAGTTATCACCATCTTTTCTGACGGGCTTCATATAAAAGATATATGCCGCAAAGCCGAATATAATGTGTTCCGGAAATGTGTCACGGGTTTTTTCGTATTTCATAAAGACCGGCATCACCCGGGAAAGCATCTTAGCCGAATAATTCTGCGAAATGTTTAGCCATTTGTGCCTTAAATGGGGATTATGAAACCGTTCCAGCACACTGCGACAAAATTGCAAGGCACGAGCTTCGGCAACCGGATAAGGGATCGCCGGTGCGATTTCGCTTTCCATCAGATTAGCAAGATAGGTCGCAAAAAGTATGTTGTCCATCGCTTCGTCCACGGTTTTGAACCCACACAAATGCGCCAAGCCGCTTCCGAGCGTATGTGCGCCGTTCAGCAATCTCAATTTTAGTTCGCGATATAATTCAATGTCCGGTTCGATGACCAAGCCCTCGTCTACTTTGTGGAAAGGCAGCTTTTTTCGAATGCTCGCGTCACCTTCAATTGCCCACAAGTGATAATGTTCGGCCATGATCAGCAAGTCGTCCTGATAACCCAGCTCTGCTGCCAGCTGTTTGCTCACATGCTCATCCGGCCTGCCCGGCACAATCCTGTCTACCAATGAATTGCAAAATGAATTATGGTTTTCCAGCCAGTCTATAAATGCTGCTTCCAGCCCGTTCCTATGCGCGAGTTCCAGCACAATGGATTCAAGTTTTTTACCATTATCCGTGATAAGTTCTGTGGGAATAATCACCACGCCGTATTCCGGGTTTCCGCCAAAAGCCACGTAACGGGCATATAAAAACGCCAGTAACTTTCCCGGAAACGAAACGGGCGGCCATTGGTAAATATCATCCTGAACAAGCTGAATGCCAATTTCCGTGGTGTTGGAAATCACAATGCTGATCGCAGGGTTCTTAGCAAGGTCCAGCACAAGCGACCATTGCGTTTTAGCAGACAAAACCCTGCTAATGGCCGAAGAAATGATGTTTTCCTCTTCTACGACACCATTTTGGCTGCCGCGCAAACAAATCGTATACAGATTGTCCTGCCGCTCGAATGCCTTCAAGTCACCTTCATCCGTAGACTTTACAACCACAATGCGGCCGTTGAAAACGCCCTGCCTGTTGGCTTTATCGATAAAATAATCGGCGAGACCCCGTAAAAATGCGCCTGTTCCAAATTGAAGCACTTTTTCAGGCAGTTGAAAAATAGAATCATCGGGGACGGCAAGCCCTGGCTGATTTCTTAGCTGGCCAAGATTTTCGCGAAAAAGGCGGCTCATAACATCACAGTTTTATTTTTTAACAACCTGTTTTAGTAACCAATCGGCCAGATCTTTTCCTGCTTCAAAGTTCTCAAAGCTCGTATCAATCCTACGTCCGTCGAGATATTCATTGTAAAGCCACGGATCACCCACGGCAAAAACGGTCCCTTTGCCGTATTTGGAAATTCCCAAAATCACGTCCCCCTGATCCGTCAGGGCTGACTTGGCTGGTGCAGAGAGCAGGAGGGGAGAAAGTTCTTTAATGTAAATTTTGCTGGCTGTTTTGAAAATGCCTTTGTTATCCGCCGGAATCATCAATTTACCTTGTTCAAACTGCGTTTCCTGAACCATATTTCTATTCTTGCTGGTGAATTGTATGCCAAATTTCTTAGCCAACTCATTGAAATGCATGATCTCACAATTGGCAGTGTCATTCGCCATCATGACCAGCACGCCGCCATTCTTTACCCAATTTTCGATCTCATTCATGTCGTTTGGTTGAATGAAATTAGGGTTGGGCGACTCCTTTTTTGTGTCCGGGTCTACGATAATGTAAACGTCGATCCCTTTTAGTTTTTCCGAAGTCGGCGCGCCCGAAACGGCGACTGTTTGGGCACCTAACTCTCTGAATATTTGGCCCCATAGCCAAAATCCTGAGTGCAACCGGTCCTCCCAGGTGTAGTGAAATGGTTCATTTTTCCCGTCGGGCAGTTTTTTGAATTCTTGATTAAAGTGATAGTCCAAGCCAACCGTTTTGCCTTTGCCCACTGCATTTTCAGCTGCAATTTCTATTTCAATGCTGGCAAAAATGAATGGCCCGATGCCTTTCAAGTCGTTTTTCCGGATGGGTTCGCTCAGATAATATTCGTAGGTTCCGTCGCGGTAGGGCGTGCCGCCGAGTCCGCCTACACTTACTGTTTTGTTCAGACTAAGCAATCCATCTTTTTCTTTCTCAACAAATTGCTTCAATGCTCCTGCATAGCCACGCTTCGCATTGGCTGCAAATGACTGATCTATATAACCCATCCTGGAAGCCTTCGCCAATGCATAGATGAACATGCATGACGCCGAAGCTTCAAGGTAATTTCCTTTCCTATTACCCTGATCAATAACCTGATACCAAAGTCCGGATTGCTGATCCTGATATTTTGCCAGTACAGGCGCAAGCCTTTTCAGATATTGGATTAGTTCAATTCGTTTGGGGTGGTCTTTGGGGAAATAATCCAGAACATCCACCAACGCAATGGCATACCAGCCAATGGCCCGCGCCCAGAAATTAGGTGATCGACCCGTTGTTTTATCCGCCCATTTCTGCTCACGGCTCTCATCATACGCATGGTAAATCAGGCCTGTTTTTTCATCAACCGCGTACTTTTCTATTAATGCGAATTGCTTTGCAATGTCGTCGAAATGCTCGGGATGATTGAAGAGCAGGCAGTATTCCGCGGCAAAAGGCTCGCCCATAAAAAGGCCGTCCAGCCACATTTGATAAGGGTATCGTTTCTTATGCCAATATCCGCCTTCCTTTGTGCGGGGTTGTTCTTCCAATTGCTTCCAGAGCAAATCAGCCGCCTTTTTGTATTTTTCTTTGTCCGGTTGTGTTTGTTGATAAAGTGTAAGTAATGCTCTTCCCGGCGGAATATTGTCAATGTTGAAGTCGTCAAACTTATAAGTTCTGATGCTGCCGTCCGGTCTGACATATTGATCCAGATCTTTTCTGATGTATTCAAAATATTTGCCTTCTCCTGTTCTGTACCAAACCTTTTCAATGGCTTTGAGCATTAATCCTTGCTCATAGTCCCATTTGGTTGCCGTATTTTTTCCAACTAATATAGAATCTTTGTGACGTGCCATGAACGCATCCGCCATTTGTCGGGACATGGGAATTTCCTGTGCCCTGACATGGATCATGATATTAGGGGCAGAGCAGAATAGTGCAATAAACAAAATGTTGCGTAGCAGTTTTTTCATCAGAAAAGCAGAAACATTGTAGACTAGGTTTTTATAAAATCGGCACGCATCGGATTGAAAATATCAACCAGCATCCCCGCTTCCAGGCATAATGCGCCGTGAACCACATCCGGCGGAATGTAATAGGCGTCTCCACCGCTCAGTATGCCGGTTTTCGGGCCAATCGTTATTTCAAATTTGCCGCTTTCCACGTAACTCATCTGTGTATGGAAATGGCTGTGCAACGCGCCAACGCCGCCTTTTTCGAAAGCCACTTTAACCATCATCAGATTGTCATCATAAGCCATGATTTTCCGCTTCAAACCGCCGCCCAGTTCTTCCCACGGAATGTCCGCGTCGTCAATAAATTCCCTTCCTTTTATATCGCTCATTATCTCAAATCAGTTATCGCCACTGCGTCCATATCTGTGTAATCCCTGTTTTCGCCGGCCATTCCCCAGATAAAAGAATAGCTTGCAGTGCCACAGCCTGAGTGGATTGACCAGGGCGGGGAAATGATCGCCTGACGGTCGGCCAGCCATAAGTGGCGGGTTTCGGTTGGTTCGCCCATCAAATGCAGAATGCGCTGGTTAGCAGGCACATCGAAATAACAATAGGCTTCCATGCGCCGGTCGTGGACGTGCGCTGGCATGGTGTTCCAAACGCTTCCGGGCTGCAAAACGGTGAGCCCCATCACGAGTTGCGCACTTTGGATGCCGCCTGCATGAATGTATTTGTAAATGGTCCTGTGATTAGAAGTTTCCATGCTGCCCATGATCGCAGGCGCGGCGTCTTCCTTTGTGAAAAGTGTAGCAGGAAATGACTGGTGCGCAGGCGAGGATAGGAGATAAAAAACCGCAGGATCGGCCTCATTTTCGCTTGAAAAAACAACTTCCTTCGTCCCTTTTCCCAAATAAACACAACCCAGCTTACTGATTTCAAATGTTTGGCCATCAGCCTTCACCTGGCCTTTCCCGCCAATGTTAATGATCCCGATTTCCCTTCTTTCCAGGAAATATTCGGCTTTCAATGAGCCATAAGTCTCCAATGTGAGCGCCGTGGCAGCCGGGATGGCACCTCCGATCATAACGCGGTCATAATGCGTGTAAACGAAGTTGATCTGATCGGTTTGGAAAATATTTTCAATTAAAAAGTTCTCGCGCAAAGTCGCCGTATCCATTTGAGAAACTTCTTTTCGGCTACTTTCAAATCTGATTTGCATAATATTGGTTTTGCTGGGGTTATTAAAAATTAGAAATGGTTATCGGCCCATCCAGCCGCCATCCACTGTTAAAATGGCTCCATTCACATAACTTGAAGCATCCGACGCCAGAAATAGAGCAGGTCCTTTGAAATCTTCCGGCAGGCCCCATCTTCCGGCGGGAATGCGTTCTAGAATGGATTTGCTTCTCACCGGGTCATTTCTCAAAGCCTCCGTATTGTCTGTATTGATATAACCTGGCGCTATGGCGTTCACATTTACACCTTTCCCGGCCCATTCGTTAGATAGTGCCTTCACAAGTCCGCCAATCGCACTTTTGGATGCCGTATAGCCGGGCACATTAATACCGCCCTGGAATGTGAGTAATGATGCTGTAAAGATGATTTTACCATATCCACGTGCAATCATATCCCGGCCAAATTCCCTGGACAAAATATAAGGCGCGTCCAGGTTAATGTTCAAAACCTGGTCCCAATATTCGTCTGAATGCTCCGCCGCTGGTTGCCTCAGGATAATGCCTGCATTGTTGATGAGAATATCGATGCGGTTATGCGCTGCTTTTACTTTTTTAATAAAGGCATAAATACTTTCCCGGTTGCCCAGATCGGCTTGGTAAGGATAGAATTTTCTTCCGGTTTGGGTGACGGAGGCTTGCAAGTCGCTTGCCGACGCAATGTCAGACGAAGAAACGCCAATAATATCGGCTCCCGCTTCTGCGAGCGCCTCTGCCATTGCCTTTCCTATTCCCCGGTTGCAACCGGTTACCAATGCGGTTTTGCCCGTCAGGTCAAATAAATTTATCGTACTCATTAAGGAATGGCAAATTGTGTTTTTCGGGGTAACCCCTAAATTACGCGTCGATCTTAGAGGATCGTTAATTTCAGCAGTTTAGGCCGAATAGTTAGAATTATCAAATAATGAATTGTCTTTTTTTGTGCAATCGTTATCGGGAACGTTGTCAGCTCAAGCAGGGTGGCAAACATCTTCCGATCCATTTAGATATTCATTTCTATTTTAGTACATTGACTTCATGTTCGATAAAGTATATTTAATCAAACATGAAGTTGGAATAAACCAATTTTTCTTTGGAGACTATCACAATAAAGGACATTGCCAAAGCGCTGGGACTTTCGACTTCGACCGTCTCTCGGGCTTTGCGCAATAGCTATGAAATAAACCCGGAAACCAAGAAATTGGTAATGGAATATGCCGAGCGGATGAATTATCGTCCCAATCCTATCGCGCTGAGTTTGCGGGATAGCAAAAGCAAGTCCATCGGTGTCATTATTCCCGAAATCGCCAATCATTTCTTCTCGCAGCTCATCAATGGCATTGAATCCATAGCCTATAACCTGGGTTATCACGTGGTTATTTTTCAGAGCCATGAGTCTTATGAGCGGGAAGTTGCCAATACAAATTACCTTGTTTCCCGCAAAGTGGATGGCCTTTTGATTTCTCTATCCAGCCTGACAACCAACTTGTTTCATTTTCAGGATCTGATAGAAAGGGGCCTGCCTATTGTTTTTCTGGATCGCGTTCCGAATGGAATTGAAACGCACAAAGTGGTTGTTGACAATTTTGCCGGAAGCTACGAAGCAACAGAACATTTGATCAAATCCGGCAGAAAACGCATTGCACACCTGACAAGTCCTATTTACTTATCCATAACAACCGAACGCTTAGCGGGATATAAGCAGGCTTTGGAAGATTACGGTCTTCCTTTTGACGAATCTTATGTCAAATATTGTTATCACGGAGGCAAAGTAGCCAGTGAAAATGAGCAGGCAGTGCAGGAAATGCTTGAAATGCCCGAACCGCCAGATGCAATTTTTACAGCCAGCGACCGTCTTACAACGGGTTGTATGTCTGTTTTGCAAAATAATCATATCAGTATTCCGGAACAGATTGCGATTGTTGGTTTTACCAATATCAGTGTTGCAGAATTGCTGAATCCGCCATTAACTGCCGTTGTGCAACCCGCCATGGAAATGGGACAGCAGGCCGTAGAGCTGTTGATCAGGCTCATTGAGCATCCGCAGAAGACGGACGTTTTTGAAACCAGATCATTAAAAACGTCGCTGATCATCCGCGAATCGTCCGTAGGAAAAGCCAAATCATTATAATCTTCAAATAATTAGCATAAATGATCAGCCTGGCCATTGATGGAGCATTGTTTAATTACCGTGTTGCGGGCGTTGCGATTGTGGATGGAAAAGTGCTTCTGCATAAAACGCCGTCTGATAAATTTTGGAGCCTGCCTGGTGGCCGCGCTTCCCTTTTTGAGTTTTCCAAGGACACATTGATCCGGGAAATGCAGGAAGAAACCGGAATGGATGTTGAAGTGGGCGAAATGCTGTGGATTTCGGAAAATTTCTTTGTTTACAATGACATCAAGCACCATGAGCTTGGATTTTATTATCAAATGGAAATCCCGTCTTTAAAGGATCAGAACGATTTTATCGGTGTGGAAGGTGATGGTGAATTGTTTTTTAAATGGCATTCCGTTGCTGAAATTTCACAAATTAAGCTCTATCCCGAGTTTCTTGCGGCGGAATTGGCACAAAATCCGCTTCGTGTGAAACAATTTAGTTCCGGTTTTATTAATCTGGATCAAGCGTGATCATTGCGTCATAAAGCGCCAGGTAACGTTGCCGACCGTGCTCGGTTTATTCGCTTCCGCCTTGGAAATGCTGCCTTTCATTTTTCCGTCTTTTTGCTTTTGAACTTGAATGGTGCGCCACGAAAAAATGCCTTTTTCATATGCGAATGTCTCACCATCATCATCATAGAGCTTATAGCTTCCATTCTGATCGCCATAATGCCTTACTTCCAGGTCCACTTTTTGCCCGGCTTTGGGCGCGTGCAGCATGGCGGGCATCATGGGAATGATCGCGCCGTTTTTTACGAAAACCGGGATCTTATCGAGGCCTGGTGAGATGGTGATAATTTCTCCGTCGCCCACCAATTTTCCAGTGTAGAAATCAAACCATCGGCCTTTTGGTAGGATGACTTTGCGGGAAGCCTGACCCGTAAACAGGGGAGCGACCAGCAGAAATTCCCCGGCCATATATTGGTCTTTCACCTCCCTGATGAGTGCCTCTTCATAAGGATTCGCTTCCAGGTCCGTGGGTGTTTTTTCTTTACTGACAGGGCCGGAAAAGCCTTCTTCCAGACTCATTCCGCGGAATGGCGGCGTGCCGTCGTAATGATATTTCGCAAATTCAGAATACCAGTAAGGCATCATGCGCATGCGCAGTTCAGCAACGGCTTTAATTTGAGGGGCAACTTCCGGAAATGTCCATGGCTGTGTGCTGCTGGACCACGCATTGATCATGGCCATGGGCGAAAAGCAAACTGTTTGGAAACGCCTCAACCATTCTTCGGCGGTTTTGGATGCGCGCACCTCAGGCGTCCATAAAACGCCTGCATAACCGCTGTTAATCAATGCCGTAATGAAATCTTCGTGGCTGTAATTATCATTGTAAATCACGTAGGGGAAGGATGCACCCCCTGCATTGGACGCACGCACGAGACCGTATGTACGTGAATTGTTTCGCCGGAACATTTCAAAACTGTGCTTTTGCACGAGCAAGCCGTAGGTCTGACGGATCTGTTCCGAAGAGCGACCCGAGGGAAAAGTAGCGACATCCGGCCATAAATAAGAATCGTAACCATCCACTTCATCAATCTTGTAACCACTCACACCGATTTTTACATGTTCTTTTTCAAATTGATCAAAGAGGACTTTTCGCGCTTGCGGCATGGAAAGGTCCGGCACAAGACCATTCCAAACTGTATGCGAGCCAGTGAAAGGCAGGATTGGTTTGTAAATCGCCGCATCAGGAGATACATAAGGATTGGTCCATAAATTGATCCTAACGCCCATCGCGCCCATTTCTTTAATAAACCCGGCCGGATCAGGAAAGCGTGACTTGTCCCATTCAAATGTGCACGGATAGGACTTGCTTTGCCAACCGGGTTCCAGGCCAATAAAATCAAGTGGGAAGCCTTTTTCTTCAAATGCTTTGGCTTCCTGTTTCACTTGCTCGGCCGTGTAAAGCCGGTGCACGCGCTGCGTAAAACCCAGTCCCCAGCGTGGAGGCAGGCAACCGCCCCCGGTGAGCAGATTGAACCGCTGAATCGCATTGATCGGTTTGGGGCCGGCAAATACATATATTTCAATGCCTTGCGCCGGGATCAGCATTTCCACGGCATCGGAATAAGGATGCGCGCTCCAATGCTCGTTTGTGTTGCGATCCATCACTTCCGGCGGATTTTTGCTGTCTTTCCGCACATTGGAGCCCGCATATACATCCATGTATTTGGCAGAATTTACAAAAACACCATAACCTAACGACGACACATAAAACGGCACAGGCGCGTGCGTGCGGCCATTATCGGCTTTTCCGTAATGATCTGCATGCAATTGCATGATCCTTCCGCGCTGGTGCACGGTCTGAAAATTTAATCCGAAGCCAAAAAGCTGTTCGTTTTTAACCAGTGGCAACCGGAGATAAGTTTTACCATTGTTCTGCTCAACACGGATCTCGGTCATATCCAATGGAAATGCTTCCTTTGAAAGCTTTTGCAGCGTTGGCGAAGGAGTGGTTTCTGCGGCTTTGAGCAAATCATAATCATCCGGTTTTCCAGCGATTCCTTTCCACACACCCGGATACATTTCCTGCCATTGAATGGTTTGTGCGGTTAATGTCGCAGGAATCAGGTAAAAAAGGAAGATTAGCGGGCGCAGGCAAAGAACGTGATGCATGGGGAAACGTAGTTGTGAAATAATATAAGTTCCGAGGTGCGTTTTATACTAAATATTGTGGTAAAATTTCCGGCAAATACACGCATTAATGCTATGGGACGTTGCTATAAGCTATATTTGAAGCTTTCCTGAGCACTTGGGAAAAGTTTTCATTCTGAACAACTCCATAGATCTCATATGTATTTGAAGGCCGGTCTCCGCTCCAAACTTCCCCGCGTTGGAACCACAATTTTCACAAAAATGTCCAGATTGGCCGAAGAGCATCAGGCGATTAACCTGGCGCAGGGCTTTCCGGAGTTTGATTGTGCGTCCGAATTGCAGCAACTTGTTGGAAAATACATTACGCAAGGCAAAAACCAATATGCGCCCATGGCCGGGGTAATGGCTTTGCGGGAGGCGATCGCAAAGAAAGTCTTCACCGCAACGGCAAGAGAATACCATCCCGAAACCGAAGTCACCATTACAAGCGGTGCTACGGAAGCATTGTATGTAGCGTTGTCCGCCATCGTGCATCCGGGTGACGAAGTGATCGTTTTTGAGCCGGCCTACGACAGTTATGTTCCAGCCATTGAACTCAATGGCGGCATTCCGGTTTTTGTAACATTGCATCCGCAGTATGAAGGCATTGACTGGCAAGATGTAAGATCGAAAATCAGCCCGAGAACGAAGGCAGTGATCATTAACACGCCGCATAACCCAACAGGGAATGTCTGGAAACTATCTGATCTGCAACAGCTTGCTGGCATTGCAGAAAAGCACGACTTAATGGTGGTGAGCGACGAAGTTTACGAACACATTATTTTCGATGGCCTGCAGCACATTTCCGCTGCATCCATTCCTACCCTGGCTGAACGCACGTTTCTGTGCGGCTCGTTTGGTAAAACATTTCACACAACCGGCTGGAAAATAGGCTATTGTCTCGCTCCAAAAGCATTGACAGCCGAATTTAGGAAGATCCATCAGTTCCTGGTTTTCAGCGTGGTAACGCCCGTTCAGTTTGCCATGGCGGAATATCTGGAGAACCCTGAGCATTATCTGACATTATCAGCATTTTACCAGCGAAAAAGGGACCTGTTTGTCAATGCAATCCAGGACATAGGCTTTGGTTTGAAACCTTCTGAGGGAAGTTTTTTCCAGAATGTTTCCTATGAAAAGCTCACTAATGAAAATGACCGGGAGCTTGCTGAGCGGCTGACCATTGAAGCGGGTGTAGCATCCATTCCGGTTTCTGTTTTTTACGATCAGATCACCCATTACCACACGCTGCGTTTTTGTTTCGCTAAAAATGATGACACGCTGTTGAGGGCTGCGGAATTGTTGAAGAAAGTGATTTGGTAAAACAGACTTCAATCTATTATTTTTTGAACAAAAGTGCCTTGATAGGCGTGATTTGCGAGATTATCAATGTAGGGATTAATAAAATGAGCCCGGAAATAACAATGGTAATCACGTTGACCATGAAGAAAATAGGCCAGTCGAAAACGATGGGCACGGTGTCCATGTAATAATTAACAGGATCAAGCGAAATGACTTTAAACTGGTATTGAATCCAGCAAATCAGGAGCCCGGCAATGTTCCCGATAATGATGCCTTTGCGTACCATATGAAGCCCGACCCTGAAAAAAACCATTCTGATCTGCTTATTGGGACTTCCCAATGTCTTCAAAAGTCCGATCAGCGGCGTTCTTTCCATGATCATTACCAGCAGGATCGAGATCATGTTGAAACAGGCAACAAATAGGATCAATGTTAAAAAAACGGCTGTGTTGCGGTCCAGCAATAAAAGCCAGTCGAAAATTTGGGGAAAAATGCTGGTCACCCGTTGGAGATAAATGGATGGTGGGAGCGTCCTTCTCAGTTGCGCAGCAACTTCATCCAGCTTCTCGAAATCCTTCAAATAAACCTCATAACTCCCAACGGAGTCCTTTCCCCAGCCATTGAGCCGTTGCAGCAGACTAATGTCACCAATGATCAGATTGTTATCGAATTCCTCCATTTGGGTGTCGTAAATGCCTGTTACGGTTAGTTTACGCGGCCGGGGAGGGTTTTGAAGCGAATACATGATCACATTGTCACCGGATTTAAGCCGGAGCTGGGAGGCGATTTTATGGCTGATCAGGATTTCTGAGGAATACCCGTATTTGATCGAAGTCGAATCTTTATTGGTAATAAGTTTTCCTTCAATCAGGCTTCCCTTGAATGTTTTCCAGTCGTAATCCTGGCCTACGCCCTTTAAAATAACTCCTTTGATCTCGTCGGCGGTTTTTAAAATGCCGGATTTATGTGCGACACCTTGCCATCGAAGGATTTCCGGTATTTTAGGTAATGCTTCGGTGATCGGATTTTTTACAAAAAGCGGCGCTTCCTCGTACGTGTTACCAACCGCAAATGAGGAGATATTGATGTGCGCACCAAACAGGAAAATCTTTTGGCGGATGGTTTGTTTAAAACCCAGCAGCACGGCAAAAGCGATGATCCCGACCGCAATCCCGATGGCAATACTGGCAACGCCGATGCGTGAAACGGTTGCAGAAAATGAGCCTGCTTCGTTGTGGCGGATGCGTTTTGCGATGAATGAGGGGAATTGCAAGAGGAATCTACTGGTTAATTTTTATGTTTGGCAAAAATAGGGAAAAACATCTGCCGGTACGCACAGCAATTTTATTAAGTTGCCGGCACAAACCAGAATCGTTTTTATGCCATTGATCAAAGTAGCTTCCGGAGTGGTGAATCAGACGCCGATGGCGTGGGAGGGGAACACGAAGAACATTATTAATGCAATTAATGAGGCCCGTAAGCAACAGGTAAGCCTGCTTTGCCTGCCTGAGCTCTGTATTTCGGGATACGGCTGCGACGACTATTTCTTCGCGCCCGACCTTGTTGAACAGGCCAAGGAATGTCTGCTCGAAATTGTGCAGGAAACCGCCGGAATGGTTGTGGCCGTAGGCTTGCCTGTGCGGCATAACGGAAGCGTCTATAATGCTGCCTGTCTCATTTCAAACAAGCAGATTCTGGGTTTTTATTGTAAACAAAATCTCGCAAACAATGGCATTCACTACGAAGCCAGGTGGTTTCGCCCCTGGCAGCCCGGCATTGTTGAATCCATTGAGGTGAATCAAATGCTGTATCCGATCGGAGATGTACTTTTTGATCTGGCAAATGGCCCTGTTCAGGGCGGCACCAATGGGGTGAAAGTAGGTTTTGAAATATGCGAGGATGGCTGGGTTTCTAACCGGCCTGCACGCAGGCTTTATGAGAGGGGCGTTGACATTATACTGAACCCAAGTGCGAGCCATTTCGCATTTAATAAATTTATGACGCGCGAAAAGCTTGTTGTGGATGCATCCCGGGCGTTTTCATGCAGTTATATTTATACCAATTTGCTCGGTAATGAAGCCGGCAGAGCCATTTACGATGGAGATGCCATGATCGCGTCCAATGGCGACCTGCTTGCCTCGAGCCCCCGGTTCAGTTACGAGGATTACCTGATCACGACAGCGGTTATCGACACAGAATACACGCGGTTGAGCCAGGTGCAAAGCAAAATTGCCTTGGCTAATAAAGACCGCACGTGGCGCGTTGCAGGGCGTTTTGACTTCCCGGATATCGATCCTGTTCTACCACAGGTTCCTGATATCGAGCCATTTGAAAAAGGCGGAGCTTTGAAAGAAGAAGAATTTGCACGTGCAGTTTGCCTGGCTCTGTTTGATTATTTAAGAAAAAGCCGATCCAATGGTTTTACTATCTCACTTTCAGGGGGCGCGGACTCCTGCGCCTGCACTGCCTTATGCGGATTAATGATCAGGCTTGCGGATGAAAGCATTGGCATGGACCGTTTGAAGGAGAAATTGGCTTACGTTAAGGACATTCAGTCTGCCCAAACCGAGGAAGACCTGGCTCTGGTTCTGATCCATAACATTTACCAGGGCACAGAAAACAGCTCCACGGATACTCTGGAATCAGCGCAATCTTTGGCAGAATCCATCGGTTCTACATTTTATAACATTAATATCAATGGGCTTGTCGAGACGTACAAGGGCCTCATTGAAGATCAAATCGGCAGAAAGCTTTCCTGGGAGCAGGACGACATTGCTTTGCAGAACATTCAGGCACGTGTGCGAGCACCGGGCGTATGGATGCTCACCAACCTCTCCAATCATTTACTATTGGCCACTTCCAACCGGTCCGAGGCGGCCGTGGGTTATGCCACGATGGATGGCGACACGGCGGGCAGCATTAGTCCGTTGGCGGGAATTGACAAGCATTATTTACGGCAGTGGCTTCGCTGGCTGGAAACTGCGGGTTGTGAAGTGAAAGGCAAGCATATCAAAATCGAGGGCTTGAAAAAAGTGAACAGCTTGCAGCCTACGGCGGAGCTTCGTCCGCTCGCGCAAACACAGACGGACGAGGCAGATCTGATGCCTTATGAATTTCTGAATGCATTGGAAAAGCTCGCGATCAGGGATAAAAAGTCTCCGCTCGAAGCTTATCGCCATTTACAGGTTCGGTACAAAGGACTTTACGATACGGAGCAGTTACTTGCGTGGACGGAACGTTTTTTTAAATTGTGGAGCCGAAACCAGTGGAAACGGGAGCGTTACGCGCCTTCTTTCCATTTGGATGACCTTAATCTGGATCCAAGATCGTGGTGCCGCTTCCCGATTTTGTCGGGCGGCTTTGAAAAAGAACTGAAAGAATTGAAAGAATATGCTGCGGGCGCTGCCTTGCAAAATGGCAGAAAGCGCATCGGTTTTTAACTAATTGCAAAACCTGATCCCCGCCTGCACACCAACCCAGCCATAGGTTTTGCGGGAGTGGTCCGGTGTCCCGCCGAGCCAGATGGGGCTGAGTCCTTTTGATTTTTCTGTGTCCATCAAGCCCGAATGTTTGCTGGTCAGCAGGTTGACAGATGGCCCCGCAAATAGTGCGAACTGTTTGCCCAGCTTTTTCTCAGCAGCTATCGCCACTTTAAAAAGTCCCGTGTTGACGTCTTCGAGCGGGTCATCCTTAAAAATGACCAGGTTGGCGGTAAAGTCCGCATTAATTCCCCAGCCTTTGCCCAAATTTTGTGCTGTTCCAAAGCCGTAACCCAATGTCAGGAGCGGCTTGTCATCCATGGTTCCGCTGGTCCCTAGGCTGAAAATATTATAAAATGCACTTACGCCTGTTTTGAAGGCTGTGTTGAAATAGTTGAATTCATCGGTCGAGAACTCGTAGCGGCGGTAACCATTCGTGCGGACGTAGCTGAAAATCCCGAAAGGAGTTGTGGCCGAGGAATCCGCATAGTTGACAAAACCGATCTGATGGCCGCTCCGCACTGTATTTGCATAATTATAACCCGCAGAAAGCTGATAACCTTCAAGAGTCCCGACCACCACATTGCCGATGCCTGCAATCTGGAAGCCTCTCAAATTTCTGCCAATGTAGTTGATGAAGTTTGTTCCCTGAAAGCCGTGAATGCTTCCTAATGTGATATTCAGGAAGTTGGCATATTGAAAGCCGGTCACATCCTTGCCGACAATGTTGCTGACCCCAGCCAACTGAAATCCATTCACATTGCCACGCACAACATTGAGGAAGCCGCCAACTTCTAATCTGTTGACACCCAGCGAATAGCCAGCGATCAGGTTAATGGAATAATCGTTGATAATGTTTCCGCTCAGTTCATGGTTTGTTCCTAAAAATGGCAGAATCGAAGCCTGGAACGGTTGATATAATGTATCCTGAATGTTGCGGGTGTGGATCGCCTGCTTAGCGGACGCAAATGCGCTCACGAAACTGCTCTGGACCTTGCGATAAGTTGTCCGAAACTTCTCAGATTCTTTGGTAAGATTAAATTCCGGTCGGCTTGCCGCCATTTGTTCAACAATGGTGTCCAGTTCAAAATCCGGTTCAGACACGTTCTCAAACTGCGGAATCGCCACCTTGTGATGCAGCGAATCTTTGATGGAAACAGCCCGCGCCGCCTTCCCTGAAAGCGGTCTTAATGTATCCGGATTAAGCTTGATTTGTAAATATTTATCCTCCCTGCTTGCGATTGAAATGGTTTTTCCGATGTAATCCTCTTTCCTGACTTCCAGCCGAACGGCCGTCAGCGAGACCGGCAGGCGGATTTTATAATATCCATATTGATTGCTGACCGCGGAAGCGAGTGTGGCCGATTCGTAAATACTCGCATTAGCCAGCTTTCGTCCCGTTTTGTTATCGATGATGTAGCCGTTCAGATCGAAATTCTCGGGCTTTTCGTCTTTTGGGACTTCAATTTTTTGCAAAATAATGTATCGCCGGCGTTCCTTGAAGGAGACTTTATCTTTAAAAATGCTCGTTAATATTTCCCTGACGCTCAGATTGTTGGCCTGAATAGAGACCCGGACCTTCACATCCACCATGTCCGGGCTGTAAGAAAAGCTGAAACCACCTAAATCGCCAATTTTTTGCAACGTTTCGTCCAGCGGACGGTTGGTAACATTTAGCGAAATCCTTCTTTCCAGCAAGTCCTGCGCATTTACAAAACTGGCCATCAACAAAAGCCAGGCGAAAAGAACGCTTGTTTTATGGTTGAGGAAACTATTGGCAGCCATTTCCGTCGAGCCAGTAAACCTTTCCTTCTTTTCTCAGATCAAGATCCAATGTTTCGGCGATGACCGAGAGCGTGGCGTCCAATGGCTCTTTTTCAAAGCGGATCGTAAGCCTGCATTGTGCAATCTGCTGGTTGGATAGTCGCACATCTACGTGATAACCGTCACGGATTGAAGTAATTACCTCATTTAAATCTGCCGCATTGAAATCATAAACCTGCGTGTGGTAACTCAACATATTTCTGTTCGCTTCCAAACCTCTTATCGTATCATCCAACACCTCTGCGCCTTGCCCTTTTACGAGCTGAATCTTTTTCGAGGCTTTGCTAACCTGCACTTTCCCCGTCGAAACATCCACCCGAACCGGCGCTTCTTTGTACGCTTTCACATTAAATGATGTTCCCAAAACGCGTATTTCCGTTCCATTCGCATTGATCACAAACGGATGTTCGGCGTCGGGTTTCACATCAAAAAACGCTTCTCCCTGCAAGGAAACCATTCTGAGATCTCCGTTGAAGTTGGAAGGATAGGTTAATGAAGAATTATAGTTGAGAAAAACTTTGGTGCCGTCTGGCAGCACGCTGTCGCTGGTGTTGTTGGTCGTTGCAATGCGCTGCGTTTCACCGGTTTTAGTAGATTGGAAATGAAACCATCCGAAAGCCAGCAAGGCCAAAGCGACCATTGCAGCCGCCCAGACCGTGATTGGAAATTTCCGCTGAATTGTTTTTGGTGTAAAATCAATTTCGCGCGCTGCTGGTTTCAGGATTTCGGGCGCAATGATGGGAGCTGGCCTGGCCATTTTGGCCTTCATCTTGTTCCATGCAGCATCCGTATTGACCGGGAAACTGGTTTTTGCAGCTTGTGCCGAGTGATCCCAGATCAGCCTGTAAGTAGCCAGCTCGCGCTCATTTTGGGGCGATTGGGCCAGCCAGGCATTCACTTGCTCTATTTCTTTTTCGGAAGCGGTCTCTGCCAGGTAGCGTGCTAACAGCTCTTCCGATATGTTTTCATGAAAATTCATGGTTACGATCTGGTTAGCTGTTCAACAATAAGATAAACCGGCCAAAGCAATCCGGGCAGATAATCTGCAAGCTCAATGCGCAATATTTTCAGCGCCTTACCAATCTGGTTTTCTACTGTTTTTATCGAAATTCCCAGTTGGTCTGCTATTTCGTGGTATTTCAGTTCTTCGAAGCGGCTGAGCCTGAATGCTTTCTGACACTGTTCTGGTAATGTGCTCACTGCTTTTTCTATTCGTTCTTCCAGTTCATTTGCATGGATCACTTCTGTTACCGACTCGTAAGATTGTGCGCCGAAATTCAATGTGTGTTCTTTATGCACCTGCCGCACCGATGCGTGTTTGAAGCGGTTGAGGCAATGGTTGTGAACAGCACGATAGAGGTAGGATTTTAATGATAATGTTATTTCAAGATCTTTTCTTTTCTCCCATATTGTTAAAAAAACGGTTTGTACAACTTCTTCTGACTCTTCCTCGTCTTTGAGTAAAGTGCAGGCGTAATTGCAAAGTCGCTGATAGTAATGTCGGAAAGTCTGCTCAAAGGCTTGTTCATCGCCCTGCCTTATGGCATTGACAATATCTGGGTCGGAAGAGTACACCGAGTTATATTTTTGATTTTCGGTCAAAAATAAATAATCTCTTTCGATTAATGGTTCCCGATAAAGAAGAGCGGTCGCTGACAAGGTTAATTCGCTTTTTTTATAAGACAACTGCCCCCCCCAACACCCCTATGCCAAAAATATTTTTTTATGAATAGGGGGGGCACGGGGGGTAATTGTCTTAAACCAAACGCCCTGATCTGCGTGCATTAGCCATATTTCATAATCATATTTATTAGCCATGAAACATTTTATTTTTTCCATTTCGCTTGCCCTTTTTGCTTTTGTTATCCAATCCTGTGTCTACGTCGATTCCCAGGACGACATTCCGCCGCGTGGCGAAGGAACGAGAACTTATGATTTCCGGAATTTTGATGAGCTGGAAATGGGCGATGCATTTCGGTTGAACGTCAAAGCCGGAAGCTCTTTTTCTGTTTCTGCAAAAGGGGAACTCAACGATCTGGATGATCTGAACTTGTTTGTTGAAAACGGAAAACTAATTGCGCGTTACAACAATTCCTGGCGTAACCGCCGGGAGCCGATGTACATCGACATTACCATGCCGGATGTTCAAAAGGTTGATTTTTCGGGTGCTATTAAGGCAAAAATGGAGGGTTTTGAAAATTTGCCTGGCTTGGAGTTTGAATTATCCGGCGCTTCAAAGGTTGAGTTTGAGGGCTCAGGCCGTGATTTCAAGTTTGATCTCGCTGGTGCGTCGCAGCTTTTAATGTTCGGCAAAGGCAAGTATCTGGACGGTGAACTTTCCGGCGCTTCTCAGCTGGATGCCTTTGATCTCGTTGCGCAGGAATCGGATCTGGAATTGTCAGGAGCCAGCACTGCCAGGGTTTGCGTTTCAGAATTACTGAAAGTGGATGCGAGCGGCGCAAGCAATGTGCGCTATAAAGGCAATCCCGATGTGGATAAGAAAACGTCCGGCGGGAGCACGGTGAAGAAGGAATAATCTATTTGATCATGCCATATTTCGTGCGCGCCTGAGCCTTGGACATGCCATCGAAATGCCACCATTCCGTTGTATTTGTTGCAAAACCAGCCTGATTCATCGCTTTCCTGAGGATCTGTCTGTTGTTGATCTGCTGGCTGGTAAGCCTGCCTTTTTTCAACATTTCCTGTTCGGAACGGGGATAGGCCAGGGGACCGAAGAAATCATATTTGGTCCCCATATCCAATGGTTTTCCTTTTTCGTCAACGACAGTCAAATCCACCGCGCAGCCAAAGTTGTGGTTGGAGCCGGTCTTGGGATCTGCAACATACATTTTCTTGTTTTTTGCTGGAATTTTGAGGTTATCCAGCGCATCCCAAAGTGCAAATTGCACGGAATTCGGGCGGGCTGCGTCGTAAACCAGCAATGTATAATCGGGATGGTTTTTTCTCAAAAGTGCATTTGCTTTCACCAGCCGCTTCGCCATTTCCGGTTGCAGATAAGCGCGATTTAAATCCCCGTAAACGTCTTTTCCCACGAAATTATCGGTTGTAGAATACTTCAATTCAACCTGAATGTTCGGATCCAGTTTTTGAATGTCAACTAATCCCTGATCTATCATTTTTTGTTCCATGGCAGGAATGGTTGTTTTCTTGCCGGATGCATTATCCGTTTTTTGAGCAATGCTCATTATGGAGAAGAAAAGGAGTAACAGACTTATAAACAGGACTTTTTGAGGCATAAAAAAAATGAATATCGTTGCGATAAGCTGCAAAGATATTCATTTCTATTTTCGGGGTGTATTAATAGCGCTTGATGTTGATGCTTGTCAGGCCGCCTTCAAAGTGGATAATGATCTTTTTGGAGGCGCTGTCAAAGTCGGGAGAGCGGTAAAGGCCATTGCTGATTTTGTCCAGATCATCCATATTTTTAGCATTCAATGCGCCGTCCATATGCATTTCACAACCCACAGAGCGAGGCAGCTCCAATGTAATGGATGCGACCCCAGCCTCAATGTCGATGTTTGAAGTGGCAACCTTATCGCCCATTTTTATGTCCATATCGGCAACACCCGTACTTACTTTAAGCTTTTCGACTTTGTAATTACTGAAATCAAAATTGCCTTTTCCGGCGCCGATGCCCAAATCAATGTTCCAGATTGGCCTTTCGTTCAATTGAATTTTGGCTTGGTTGGAAATTTCACCTTTATTGATCTTTACATTACCTTCCTCCATTTTGAGGTTGACAGTGGCAGAGTTATCCAGTTTGTTAATGGATGTATTGGATAAAAAGCCCACCATTGTGCTTTTTGTGTTGGCTTCAAAAAGCTTCTGCGTGTTACCATTCAGTGTGAAAGAACCCGCTCCGCCTTCCAGATGAAAATTGGCTTTTTGAATAAAATCCTCCATTTCATACTTGTAGTTGCCATTGATGGGCCTTTTGCTATCACGGTTCCCACGGTCATTTTCGTAGTCTTCATCCCTATCCTCATCGTCATTATTGTTATCATGGTCATCGTGATCATTATAACCATAATGCTCGTTATCGTCATCGTTGTCCCAGTTCCAATCCCAGTTGTCGGCGTGGCGGTCGAAGGCTTGGTCTGTTTTATTGACAATGCCGCCAAATACAGCAAGCGTAATCAGCAATCCAATTAATCCGCCGAGCCCTCTGCTTTCGTTGCCTTTTGCGATAAGCAATGCTCCCGCTACGATCAGTAATACAGGCCAGTAGGGCAGAATCAGGTCCCAATCAATGTTGAGGAGATTCATATTCCGAAGCAGCCAGAGCATTCCAAATATGACTAGCAATCCACCCCAAACTATACCGCGTGAGTTTTTCATGGTTTTAAATGTTTGAACGGTTGGAAATATCAGAATTCAAGTAGTTACGCAATAATAAAAGCGCACCGGTTGTAATCAGGATAATAGGCCAGAAAAAGCGGCCGAAATCGAATGCTGTTATTTCTTCAATCAAGAAAAGAGATCCGGCAATGATGAGGATCACTCCCCAGAAAATGTTTCGAAAGTTCATGGCTGTATTTATTTAAATGTGAAAACCGGGTCGGTTATAATGCTTTTTATCAATTTACTTTGATCACCTGATCGTCCTCGTCATCCGGTTTTTTCGCTTCGGGATCTTCGGGGAAATGCGTCGTTGATGTTGTCGTCGTCGAGGGAGTAAACGGTGTATAAGGTTGTGGCTCCGGCTCTGGTGCAATCGGATCAACTGGCGGCGGAGGCGTTGTCGGGTAAACAGTTGTGTTATTTTGGTGCTCCTTATCGCGCTGGCGAAGGATCAAAAACGCTCCGATGGCGATTAAAACGATTGGCCAGAAATATTTTTTAAACTGATACCAAACCGGGAAATCGTCGACAAGCATCACAGCTCCGAAAAATATCAACACAGCGCCCAATATCATCACCGTCTGGTCGGATTTCTTTTTGTCTGAAACAGGATCTGATGGTCTTGGCGGATTCGTGTCAAATGATGTGTTGGTTGTATAAATGGTTTCAACTGGTCCGGTTGGCAGCACAGCCCACAGAATAATGTAAATAAATGCAGTCATTCCAAATGTTGGCGGGATCGGCAGCAGCAGCATTACAACGAACAGTACGCGGACTATAACAACATCAATTTGAAAGTATTGAGCAATTCCGGATGCGACTCCTCCGAAAACTGCCTGGTCAGGTATGCGATGCAATTTCTTTTCCATGATTAGCTTAGCGTTTATTTGTAATCAAAGGTAGTAGGTAATGCAAGATACTGCAAATCGGAAAATTATTATCGGCGGGAGGGCGTGTTGAGCGGGTATTTTTAGTGAGAACTATTATTAATTGACTTATAAGAGGGGTTTTTGGATGTTATTGTTCTTCCAAAGCTTCGAGGATGTCCATCATGCTGCCAAAATCTTTGTAACCAGGACGTATTTCCTCGCTTCCGCGTAATGCGATGCCAATGTTTGGAAAAAGTTCTGTGAGCGCGCTTACAGTATATTCATTATCAAGCCCGAAGCCGATCAAGATCGGATATTCGCCAGCCAGGTTTCCCAGCACCTGCATCCAGTTTTCAGTGAGCTCGGCTTCGTTATCACTCTCCAGCAGGAAATGGGACACTTCGCCTTCGTAACGACTTAATATGGAACTGATCTCGTCTGCTTCGTAAAGGTCGACGCTAATTCGGAGGATCAGCGGGAGGTTTAATTCACTTTTAAGATAATTTAAAAGTCCTGGCGATTCCACTTGTACGGAGTGCACGGGATAGTTGGCCAACGTTTGAATGATGGCCTCAGGGTCCGTCTGCGCGGTTTCGGCAATGAGGTTCACGCCGGCCAGCCATGAGCAAATATCCTCAAACTTTTTTGGGGAAATATAATTAGGAGAATCTTCATCAATCGAAAAACCCAGCATTTCCACGCCCATCCCCGCACAATAACGTGCATCGGACAAATTGGTAACATTGCTGATTTTTACTGTTCTGGTAAGCATTGGAAGTGTTAATGAATGAAGATATTTATGCAGCAACGAGCTTTTTGGTTTCTTCTACCAAAAAACCTCTGAGACTAATATCGGCGTCAAGATCGGGCCAGTGGATGCCATAATCCGAAACCTGATACTGGTATAAATGATAATCCTCGGCTTGTTCAAGTATTGGAAACGAGGATAATGCCCTTTGAATGATTCTTTTGTTGTTCAAAATAAATACAATGAGATCCAGATCACGAAAAAAAGTGAAATGCTGAATCTTCAAATTGCTGGACTCAATTATTTTATCAAAATCATCAGAAGCATTGACATTGATATCTTCCTCAGGACCAGATAAAAGATCCATTAACTCTTTACTCATGGAAGGTCGAGTGCCAGGCTTCAATAATGGTTTCATAGTTGTTGGATATTATCTCGATAATGGTCCTCATTTCATTTTTCTTGAATCCCCTGCAGTAGGAAATATCAATAAAAGGCACCAACACGATCCTCGCTTCACTATCGCCCCTTTTAACGTGAACATGGATCGGCTCATGCTCGTTCAGATAAAAGAAAAAACGAAATCCGTGGATAAATAATACGGTCGGCATGGGCAAAAATACTAAAAATACAGCTTATGAAAAAGCGAATCACTTGGGATGCGTGTATCCCGAATGATTCGCTCTTTCCAAGCATATTCATTTACTTGGCCGAGAACCGATATTTTGTTGTCGTCTGGTATGTATCCCCAGGATTCAGCACCGTGGAAGGGAATTGAGGTTGGTTTGGGGAGTCTGGGTAATGTTCTGTTTCCAGGCAGAAGCCGAATCTTTTGACGTAAGTGGCGTTTTTGCCTTTTAATGTTCCGTCGAGGAAGTTTCCTGAGTAGAACTGAACAGCGGGTTCGGTGGTGAAAGCTTCCAATTTACGGCCGCTTTCCGGGTCTTTCGCAGTTGCGAACAAAACTAAGCCTGGTTCTTTGCGTTTCAGCACCCAGCAATGGTCGTAACCGCCGCCGTTTTTGATTTGCTCGTCTTCAACTTTATTAATGCCAGCGGAAATTTTAGTTGGCTTTCTGAAATCAAATGGCGTTCCTTCAACCGCGCGAAGTTTTCCCGTCGGAATCAATGTCGTGTCAATAGGCACAATGCTATCTGATTCAATCATGATCTCATGATCCAGAATGTCTCTTTTCAATCCTGTAAGGTTGAAATACGAGTGGTTTGTCAGGTTTATAACCGTTGGCTTGTCCGTTGTTGCCGTGTAGTTAATGCTTAATGCATTGTCATTGTCCAGGGTGTAAACCACTTTAACAGTCAGATTTCCCGGGTAACCTTCTTCCATATCCTTGCTCACATATTCGAGTTGAAGGCCAACAATCGAATCCTTATTGATTTCCGTCGCTTTCCAGAGCACCTTATCAAAGCCTTTAATGCCGCCATGTAATGAATTAGGTCCATTGTTAATGGCCAGCTTGTATTCTTCATTGTTCAGCTTGAATTGTCCCTTTGCAATCCGGTTGCCGTAACGACCTACTAATGCACCAAAAAACGGGTGACCAGCCAGGTAAGGAGCCAGTGAGTCAAAACCTAGTACGACATCAGCAAACTCACCATTTTTATCAGGCGCAGTTAATTTAGTAATGATGCCGCCATAATTGGTAATATTCACGGTCATCCCTTTTGAATTGGTAAGCGTATAAAGGTCTGCTTCCTGGCCGTCGGGCAGTTTGCCGAAAGATTCTTTTGAAATCGTACTGATCATTTCTTCTTTGTTTGATTTGGAGCAGCTGAAAAGGTAAAAGCTGGTCAGCGCGGTGAATAAAAAGAATATTTTTTTCATGTCAATGGTTAAAGGTTTGCCTGAGAATAGTTTCAAATTCAAATAATTTCCTCTGTGCCCGTGGTGATTTTTACTTTATAACAAGGCAGGTCAATCTGGTATTTTTCCTGGTAAGCTGCTTTCATTTTTTGTTCAAAAGCCTCAACTGCATCTTTTTTAACCAGATTAATTGTACAGCCGCCAAATCCGCCACCCATCATCCTGGCACCCAGCACGGCAGGATCTGCTAATGTCTGGTCTACCAAAAAGTCCAGCTCCGGACAGCTTACTTCATATTCGTGCTGCAGTCCCTGGTGCGTGGCGTACATTTTTTTGCCAAAATCAACCAGATTCCCTTCCACGAGCAGGTCGCAGGCATCCTGAACGCGCTGAATTTCTTCGGTTATAAACTTGCATCTGCGATACACGATGTCGCCCAGTTCGTCTTTGTGCGTTTCGACCATTGCTGGTGTCGCATCTCTGAGACTTTGCACTTCCGGGTGATATCTTTGCAGGATAGCGATGCCCTTTTCACATTCCTGACGACGCGTGTTGTATTCCGAGCTGGCCAGGGAATGTTTTACGTTTGTGTCGCAAAGCACCAAAAGGTAATCCTGCATGGGGAATGGAAAATATTCGTATTCCAATGAGCGGCAATCGAGCCGGATTACAGACTCTTCCTTTCCAAATGCCGAAGCAAACTGGTCCATAATGCCACATTGTACACCAACATATTCGTTTTCAGCCTTTTGGGACATTTTTACGATGCTGAATCTGTCAAGACCGAGATCGTACAATTCATTCAAGGCAAATAGGAGACAGCATTCCAATGCTGCCGAGGAAGATAATCCGGCACCAACCGGCACATCGCCGCCGAATGTGGTCTGGAAACCGCCGATTTTTAGTCCTTTTTTATAGATCTGCTCAATAATCCCCAACTGATAATGAGTCCAGGACTGCGCTGGTTTGGAAAGATCCTGAACGGAAAATGAATATGTCTCATCCAGGTCTGCGGCGTGCAGGATAACCTGGTCGTCGTCTCTTGCCTCAATCACAAAATAAACCGCCTTATCTACGCTGGCTGGCAGCACGAAGCCATTGTTATAGTCTGTATGCTCGCCGATCAGGTTAATTCTTCCCGGCGAACGAAAAGTCCTTACCTGATCCGGATTTGATGTTTCGCCAAACTTCTGGAAATACTTTTCCTTTATCTTTTCTGCTATATGTGTTTGTTGCATTAAATGTTTGATCTGATGATTGCTTAATAACCTCTGCGCAGATTCACTTCATTGACAATATTCCCGCCATTCTCCATTGCAAAAATATTATTCAGGAATAAATCCACTTTACCCATGTGCTCATTGCTGTGTCCACCACCGGTGTGTTGCGTCAGGATTACATTCTCCAAAGTCCAAAGTGGGCTGCTTTCCGGCAAAGGTTCGATTTCGGTCACATCCAAAACGGCGCCATCCAGGTAACCTGATTGCAGCACGTCGATCAATGCGTCTTCGTCTGTCGTGCTGCCTCTGCCTACGCTTGCATACACGCTGCGTTCTTTCATTTTGGAAAAGAATGTTTGATCAACAAAATGCTGTGCGGTTCCGGGCAGCGTGTTAATTACCAGATCTGCAAAAGGCAGCTCGGTGAAAAGTTCTTCTTTGCTGTGAAGGTCTGCCTCCCGCGAAGTCCGGGCCATGAGATGGGTGTTGCAGCCAAATCCTTTCAAAATTGTATTGACGGCCAAACCAATTGTCCCTGCTCCCAGGATGACCACATTCTGCTTGTATAGAATTTTAAGTTCAGCTCTGAGTTTCGATCCGACCCATTCCGACTTCTGTTTCAGCAATGTCAGCGTATCCAGGCCACGGTATAACGCAAGCACGCCGCCCACAATGGACTCGGCGCAAGGGCGTGCGAACCAGTCGCCCATATTGGCCACCTTCACGCGCTCTTGAATGTTTACAGTTGCATACTGGTCAAATCCAGCCGAATCAAGCTGCCAGAATTTAAGATTATCGGAAGCATTGTCAAACCATTCAACCGGCGGGTTGCCAAGGATATAATCTGCTGTTTTGAAGGCTGCCAGGCTCTCATCCTCAGTTGATGTCCCGGTACGAAAATGAACGTTATGATGGGGTTGCAGTGCTTCACTGAGGTTTTTTCTCAGCGAATCGTCCAGCATGGAATAGCAGTATATAGTCATTTGCTGTTTTTGTTTTAAAGAAGTAAAGTAAGCTGTTTTACCTGTGTTGAGGATGCTTTTGCTTTTTAATGTTGGCCAGAATTTTCTTTCCTCTTGCCCTGAACGCAGGCGTTTCGAACTCCATCGCCTCCTCAATAATTATGCCCAGTTCATTTTTAATTTCGGGATAAATTTTTGAAAAATTGTATAACACTGTAAGCGAAAATGCCCTGATCGCAATCGCTGCTTGCCGGTTTTGGATAAATTCAAAACACACATCCATCACCCGGCCATGCAGATCTTCCGGGATTTCAACTTCCTGAAGAATACGGACGCTGTTGCGGATGACGGCATCATGGATATCTTTTCTTTCGAGCTGGTCCACCAGTGAACCTATGTGCGGCTCCATCAGATCCGGTCGCTGGCGGCCTGCCATGCCGACGCTGTAAGCCGCGCGCTGGGCAAGCCTGAAATGGTCCGAAAGAAAACATTGCATTAATTCAGCAAAATGTGCAGGATCCAGGCAAGCGTATGCTGCAACTTCGGCCGCTCGTCTTTTGGACTGAATTGGATCTGCCATCAAGGTGTTTTTGATATTCATAGCCGGGCAAGTCCTAAAATCAAATGCTCCGCCAGGTTTGACGGAGCATTTGATTACATTGGATTAAAAACTATTTATTGTCTCCTACCATATCTTCCGGTTTCACCCACGCATCAAACTCGTCCGGCGTCAGGTAACCCAGCGCAACAGCGGTTTCTTTCAATGTCGAGCCATTTTTATGGGCTGTCTGAGCGATTTCCGCAGCTTTGTAATAACCAATTTTTGTGTTTAAAGCCGTAACCAGCATGAGCGAATTGTTCACGTGCTTCTTAATGTTCTCATGCAAGGGTTCAATGCCCACGGCGCAATTATCATTAAAGGAAACGCAAACATCGCCGATCAGGCGTGCCGAGTGCAGGAAGTTGTAGGCCATCAATGGTTTGAACACGTTCAATTCAAAATGTCCGTTCGAGCCACCGATGCCAATCGCGACATCATTACCCATCACTTGTGCCGCCACCATTGTCATGGCTTCGCATTGTGTTGGATTCACTTTCCCAGGCATAATAGAGCTTCCTGGCTCATTATCAGGAATATGGATCTCACCAATGCCGGAACGCGGGCCTGATGACAGCATGCGGATGTCATTACCGATTTTCATCAAACTCACAGCAACGGTTTTTAACGCGCCGTGTGCTTCTACGATCGCGTCGTGTGCTGCTAATGCTTCAAATTTGTTTTCAGCGGTGATAAATGGCAGTCCGGTTAATATGGCAATGTGGCGTGCAACATTTTCCGAATAGCCCTCGGGGGTGTTAATACCCGTTCCAACAGCCGTCCCACCCAATGCAAGTTCCGAAAGGTGCGCCAGTGTGTTGTAGATCGCGCGTAAGCCATGGTCCAGTTGAGACGCATAACCCGAAAACTCCTGTCCTAATGTAAGCGGGGTCGCATCCATAAAGTGCGTACGACCTATTTTAACGACGTTTCTGAAAGCCTCGGATTTGGCTTTTAATGTATCTCTCAGCTTAACAATGCCCGGAATAGTTACATCCACGAGAATTTTATAAGCAGCAATGTGCATGGCCGTTGGATATGTGTCGTTAGAAGACTGTGACTTGTTCACATCATCGTTCGGATGAAGGAATTTTGTTTTATCAGCCAGCTCGCCCCCTTGCAATACGTGTCCCCGATAAGCGATCACCTCGTTACAGTTCATATTCGATTGCGTTCCCGAGCCCGTTTGCCACACGACAAGCGGAAACTGGTCGTCGAGTTGTTCGGTCAGAATCTCGTCACAAACCTGACCGATAAGGTCACTTTTTTCTTTTGGAAGGATGCCTGCCTCGTAGTTGGTGATAGCTGCGGCTTTTTTCAAATATGCAAATGCCTTGATGATTTCTTTAGGCATTTTGTTGATATCCTGGGCAATAGGAAAGTTTTGGATCGAGCGTTGCGTTTGTGCGCCCCAGTAAACATGAGCTGGCACCTGCACTTCACCCATGGTATCTTTTTCTATACGGTATTCCATTTTTTGATTAGTGAGAATGAACAATCGGGATTATGCGGTAAAGTTAGGATTGGACTCTCAGTTTTTGGTGTTTTTCAAGGATAAATGTTTCTTTCCCGAAAAGAATGTCTGTATTATGAATTTTTCAAACACTTTTTATTTAAATTATGAAACCAAAACTCAACGTTTACCAGGATTATAAAGCAATGAGCCTAGCCGCGGCCGAGCGTGTAATGGCTCTACTTTCCAAAAAACCCACCGCGGTTATTTGTCTGCCGTCCGGCAGCACACCTCTTGGCATGTTTGAAATTTTGGTATCTGCAAACCAAAAAGGCATGACTGATTTTTCCCAATGCGTTTTCATCGGCCTTGATGAATGGGTCGGTTTCGGAGCGGAGGATGATGGGGGATGCAGAAATTTATTGAATAAAGATTTTCTCAAACCTATTGGTTTACGCGAAGACCAGATCGTGTTTTTCGATGGAAAAGCGATTGATCCGGAGGAAGAATGTATGAGAATTAATAAGATTGTTGCAGGTCTTGGCGGCCTGGATTTGATCATCCTGGGCGTGGGCATGAATGGACATCTAGCCCTCAATGAGCCGGGAACGCCCTGGGACAGTTATGCGCATGTTTCGGAGCTGGAAAACGTAACTAAAGAGGTTGGACAAAAATATTTCAAGCGGCCAACAGTTATTAGTCAGGGAATTACGGTAGGGATCCGGCACATTATGGAGGCAAAAACAGCCATCCTCATGGCCTCGGGAAGTGCGAAAGCGCCGGTTATTCAACGTGCACTGGCATTTCCGGTCACAACAGCGTTCCCGGCGACGGCTTTGCAAAATCACATGAATGCTGAGTTTTTGCTGGATGCGGAGGCGGCGAAGGGGATAGAACATTGAGATACATAGTAAGGAATAGCTGATAGTCAGCCTGGTGAAGCGTATTCGTTTTAGTGGAGTGTAATTTTATTTATAGCGGACTAATCCTTATGAATAAATGCAAAAACAACAAGAATATTTCAGGCAACTGGATGGCCTGCGCGCAATTGCGATCATATTGGTCATCCTTTTTCATTGGTTTCCGGAAGGAGAGGGGATTAATGTGCTGGCGAACGGACCGCTTGGCGTCACATTGTTTTTTGTCCTGAGCGGGTTCCTGATCACGCGGATTTTGCTTGTGAGCAAGGCTTCTGTTGAAGAAGCAGGCCTTGCTCAAACCTATAAGAATTTTCTGTTACGGCGGGGTTTGCGCATTTTCCCTTTGTATTACTTTCTGCTTTTTGTAATCTGGCAAGCGAAGTCTATTCCTTTTATACCAACCATTAACACCGATTTTTACACTTATCCTGCACACTACATTCTTTATATCTCTAATTTCCTTTTGGAAAAAACCGCAAACTGGTCGGATCTTTTATCCACATTATGGTCGCTTTCGGTCGAGGAGCAATTCTATCTTTTCTGGCCATTGATTATCCTGAGCGTTCGGGTGCGTTTCATTAAAAACGTAATTGCCGGTACAATTGCTCTCGGGATTATCAGCAGGCTTCTGCTGTCTTTTTTCGGGCATAACCTGGGCGTATTAATGCCGACTTGTCTGGATGCATTTGGCCTTGGCGCACTGTGGGCCTATGTTCTTGTCTATGACAGGTCGCCCGAAATTTTTCTCAGAAAATTAAACATTTTCGCTGCGGGCGGGCTGACATTCTTTTTGTTCTTCTGTCTGACGCACGCAGATTCTGTGCTGGTAACATTGTTTTTTCGGACTTCAATGGCCGTTTTTTGCTTGTTCTTTGTCGCGCATGCAAGCCACGGAAATGGTTTTAGATCTGTTGCTGGAAAAATTCTCAATCATTCCGCATTACGATACATTGGCAAGATTAGTTACGGACTTTACATATATCATATGGTTGTGCCGTCAATCCTGTTGCCGCTTCTGATCAAAATATTCCAGAGAATTCTCAAAATTGAGATCATCCTCACCGAAGCTATGGGAAAAGTAGTAAGCCTTGCGCTGGTCATTGCCGTTGCTTCGCTCTCCTGGTTCTTTTTTGAGTCACCCATCAATGGCCTCAAAAAATACATTAACCTACGCACCGTGCGGATGCAGGTTAACAGACATTGATGCCGGATCTGTGCCAATAAAATTCACTTTTGGGTGAATGTAATATGCGTTAAAACAGATATTTTATCCTGCCCAAAATATTAATTGTAACCGCTTTCACTTAAATCGTGACAGGAATGGCGATCGGGAAATTTTCATTTTAATTTTACCACGTTCTTTGTGAACGCCCGTCAATCGGGGCAGCGATTTTTGCTGTTGGAGCCCTCATCCAGCAAGCGGAATCGAAAAGAACTGTGTGCAAGTTATGCGCATTCGTGCTACTGTAAGTAATGATTCTGTAACCGGCAGAAGATGTTTTACCGATGGGGGGTGTTTCACAGGGGTTTTACTAACTCTTAAACACAATGGTAATGTTATCACACAATCTCGGCTACCCGCGTGTGGGAAGCCACCGCGAACTCAAAAAGGCCAGCGAGCAGTTCTGGGCTGGAAAAATCGACAGGGAGGAACTCCAAAAAGTGGCCCGGAAAATCCGGCATCAGAATTGGGAGACGCAAAGGAATGCAGGCATTGATCTGATTCCGTCTAATGATTTCTCTCTTTATGACCATGTTTTAGATACGTCACTGATGGCGGGAGCCATTCCCGGGCGCTATCACCAGCTGCTTGATGGCAAATCCAACCGCGAGCTGGATCTTTATTACGCGATGGCCCGCGGCGTCCAGCGCGACGGTGTGGACATTAAGGCCATGGAAATGACCAAATGGTTTGATACAAACTATCATTACCTGGTGCCCGAGTTTACCATAAACCAAAAATTCAGCCGATATTCTGATAAAATCATCCTCGAATTTGAAGACGCGCTGCAAAAAGGGATTTTGACCAAACCCGTGCTGGTCGGGCCGGTTACTTATTTGTTATCAGGCAAAGAAAAAGAGGCTGGTTTTGACCGGATTGACCTGCTGGACAATCTTCTGCCCGTATATATTTCTATTTTAAAAGAACTTGCATCCCGCGGAGCCGAGTGGGTTCAACTGGACGAACCTGCATTGGTTCTGGATTTAACTGAAAAAGATAAGTTGGCTCTGCAAAGCGCATACACACAGATCCGGGAAGCGTTACCAAAGTTAAAAGTGCTGGTAACCTCGTATTTCGGCGCTTTGGAAGATAATTTGGGCACAGCAGCAAGCCTGAACATTGACGCATTGCACATCGACCTCACGCGCGGCGCAGAAACATTGCCTCAAATTCTGGCAGATCAGGCATTTTTCGCTTCCACCAAAAAGCTTTCTCTGGGTGTTGTGGATGGCAGAAATATCTGGAAAAATGATTTACAAAAATCACTGGATTTTATCAAGAGCGCTGTTGAAGTTCTGGGAGAAAACCGCGTAATGATAGCGCCTTCTTCATCATTGCTGCATAGCCCGCATGATTTGGAACTGGAAAAAAATGAAGCAGTGCTGACGCCGGAAATCAAGAACTGGATGGCTTTTGCAAAACAGAAATTGGATGAAGTAGCAACATTAAAGCGGCTGGCCACAACGGATTGGGCCACTGATGAGGCTTTTATTGCCAATCAGCAAGCGATTGAAACCAGGAGGAATTCCGCTTTGATTCATAAGCCTGCGGTGAAAGCGCGTGCGCAAAGTGTGAAGGAAAGTGACTTCGAAAGACAAAATGCTTTTCCGGTCCGTCAGGCTATCCAGATTAAAAAGTTACAACTGCCATTATTTCCCTCAACCACAATCGGCTCGTTTCCGCAAACGGACGAAGTGCGCCAGCTGAGGGCAAATTTGAAAAAGGGAACATTAACCATTGAAGAATACGAAGCCAGGATCAGGGAAGAAATTGTGAGCTCCTTGCGCTGGCAGGAAAAGCTGGGCATCGACGTGCTGGTGCATGGCGAGTTCGAGCGGAATGATATGGTTGAATATTTTGGCGAAAGCTTGTCGGGATTTGTTTTCACGCAAAACGGCTGGGTGCAGAGTTATGGCAGCCGTTGTGTAAAACCACCCGTCATTTTTGGAGATGTGGAACGTCCCGAAGCGATGACCGTAAAATGGTCGGCATTCGCGCAGGCCAACTCTGAAAAATTGGTAAAAGGCATGCTGACGGGCCCGGTAACCATTCTGCAATGGTCATTCGTGCGGGATGACCAGCCGAGAAAGGATACCGCATTCCAGATCGGGCTTGCGATTCGAGATGAGGTGGTGGACCTTGAAAAAGCGGGCATTAAGGTCATTCAAATCGATGAGCCGGCTATTCGCGAAGGCTTGCCGCTGCGCAAACATGCGTGGAATAATTATCTCAAATGGGCTGTTGATGCATTCCGGCTGAGCGCCGCCGGTGTTGCGGACCAGACGCAGATCCATACGCACATGTGCTATTCCGAGTTCAATGACATTATCGATTCCATTGCCGCCATGGACGCAGATGTGATTACGATTGAAACTTCGCGATCGCAGATGGAGCTGCTGGATGCATTTGCCAATTTTAATTATCCCAATGAAATCGGGCCGGGCGTTTACGACATTCACTCGCCGAGAGTGCCTACGGTTGATGAAATGATCGCTCTACTGGAAAAAGCATTGAAAGTAATTCCCGCCAGGAACCTTTGGGTTAACCCCGATTGCGGCCTTAAAACCAGAAAATGGCCCGAGACGGAAGCTGCCCTGCAAAACATGATTATCGCCGCGAACATCTTGCGCGAATCTGTTCCCGTAGCGCATTAAGCCAAGGTTATCAAGAGTCAGGAGTAACTATTCCTGACTCTTTTTTACATTTGTCAAATTAAATGAACCACTGTTTTGACATTAGAAGAAAAGATTCTTGCCTCCGAAGCACGCGTTTTTAAAACCGTTTTTCCCAATAATACCAATCATTACGACACCCTTTTTGGTGGAACAGCACTGTCCATGATGGACGAAGTTGCGTTCATTGCGGCCACCCGTTTTTCAAGGTTACGTTGTGTCACAGTCTCATCCGACCGCATTGATTTTACCCATCCTATCCCGGCAGGAACCATTATTGAGCTCGTAGGGCGCGTGGAAACAGTTGGGAACACAAGTATGAAAGTCAGGGTGGACATTTTTGTCGAGAAGATGTATGAAGAGGGCCGGGAGAAGGCTGTAACAGGTATTTTCACATTTGTAGCGCTGGACGAGCATCACAAACCAACAAAAATTGTAACCTAAAAATCCAAAACGAGTCTCTGCTCGTATATGGCACAACCGATACAGTTGAAAGGAGCCTGTTCTTTTTAACAAACAGCCACGTATCGGATTATGTCAGAATGAGTTGGCGTCCGTTCCTCTTTTCGTTAATATTCTTTTTTTTTCTTTTCGTTATCACTGAAATAATTCTCAGGATAGCATTAATGTGCTATGGCTATCCGCTGTTGAAACCAGGTGATTATTTGTATTCCGGCTTCTATCCCACAATCAAGGAAATGATCGGTAAAGACATTCGAAATGATGACGACATTCAGGATGTCCTCATTCTTGGCGGATCTGTGATCAGCACGCCTTGGTCTAATATGGAAGCCCGGCTGGACACCATCCTGCGTAAAAAATATGGCAACGCAAAAAAGTTTGCTTTTTACAACACCGCCGCCGCCGGACATACTTCCCTGGATAATCTGATCAAATATAAATTGTTGGCAGGCAAAAGCTATGACCTTGTCATTTATTACGAAGCCATCAATGAAAACCGCGCAAACTGCATCCCCGATAAAGATTTCCGGGCTGATTACTCGCACATTAAGTGGTATAGCGACATTTATCTTTTACAGTCGCACCCGGAGATAAATTATACCGTAATTCCTTATGTATGTCATCTGGTAACGAGGGGGATAAGGGATAAAATGGACAGAAAAGTATATGCAAGCCAGGAGCAGGTGGATCCTGCGTTTGCAAAATTTGGGGCCAAGATTAAAACCGCTGCATCTTATCAAAAAAACCTAAGCGGCATCATTGATCTATCTAAAAGACGCGGCGATGCATTGCTGCTGCTCAATTACGCTTCCTACTTTCCCGAAGGCGTAAAACTTACCGGTGAACAGAAGGATATGGATCATTTCGCAGGGTGCCATTACGCATCTCCCGTAACGATCTGGGGCGAGGCGAACAATGTGAAAAAGGGCATTGACAAGCATAATCAAATTCTTATCAACATGGCAAAACGGAGCGGCAAGCATTTCTTTGATATGGCGAGAAATATGCCGCAGGATGGAAGTTTTTTTTGCGACGTCTGCCATGTAAGTGAGCGGGGAGCGCAACATTTCTCCAATAAGCTGGCAACATTTATTGTTGATTTTAAGCTTCTGGAATAACATATCGTAAACGGCAGATGACATTTATTCAAAATCCATTTCCTTATTTTTGCCGTTTGTATGGTTTCCCAGGTTCAGCACGCGGAAAGCCTTACATGGTATTTGGAATAATTAATCCGGTTAAATTACAAAACCGTTGAATCGTTCTCTTTTGTGTAAATATGGATAATACCTAATTTGTGTCAACTTTTGCTAGCTTTGTCGTCAATTTAAGGATAAAGTGCTATCGATTTTCTGTAAGATATTGAAAATCAAAAATATATAAGACTTGTTCAGGAAAACACACTATTGCCATCTGGTTTAAATGTCTCCGGAAGCGTTCTTAGTGGTAAATTATTAATTAGGTAAATGAAAATTCTAGGTATTTCAGCTTTTTATCATGATTCGGCAGCAGCCCTTATTGATAATGGAGAAATTGTTGCAGCAGCGCAGGAAGAGCGCTTTACCCGAAAAAAACACGATCCGGGTTTTCCTTCCGAAGCCGTAAGATTTTGCCTAGAATACGGCGGATTAACATTAAATGAACTGGACGCAATCGTTTTTTACGACAAGCCACTTCTGAAATTCGAACGACTTCTTGAAACCTATTACGCATTTGCACCCAGAGGCGTGAGGTCATTTTTAACTGCAATGCCGGTTTGGATCAAAGAAAAGATGTTTTTAAAACGTCTGATCAATGAAGAGCTGGTCAAGTTGGGTTATGACAAAAAGAAAAAAGTAAAGCTTCTTTTCCCTGAACATCATTTGTCGCACGCGGCAAGCGCCTACTATCCTTCACCATTTGAAAAGTCGGCTATTCTGACTATTGATGGCGTTGGTGAATGGGCAACAGCCTCGATTTGTTTGGGCGAAGGAAAAGATATCAGCATTTTAAAAGAGCTGAGATTTCCACATTCGTTAGGACTTTTATATTCTGCATTCACATATTTTCTTGGCTTCCGGGTTAATTCCGGAGAATATAAGTTAATGGGCTTAGCGCCTTACGGCAACCCAACTTCTCCTGATATTAAAAAATATGAGGATATCATTCTCAAAGATCTGATCGAGTTAAAGGAAGACGGTTCTGTGTGGCTGAATCAAGATTATTTTGATTACGCAACCGGCTTGAAAATGGTGAATGAGGACAAATGGGAAGCACTTTTCGGTTTCAAAACAAGAAGACCTGAAGACGCGCTTGAGCCCGTTCATTGTAACCTCGGCCTAGCAATTCAGAACATTACAGAAGAAGCGGTGATCCGGATGGCAAAAGAAGCGAAGAGGCTTACTGGCGCAGATTACCTGTGTATGGCTGGTGGCGTTGCATTGAACTGCGTTTCGAACGGTAAGCTGCAGAAAGCCAACATTTTCAAAGATATTTTCATCCAGCCAGCTGCAGGGGATGCCGGTGGTGCATTAGGCGCTGCGCAGGCTGCGTATCATATTTTCTTCGGTCAGGAAAGGAAAATCACCTGGAAGGCTGATGCCATGAGAGGTTCTTACCTCGGACCAACATTCTCCGATCTGGACGTGGCTTTAACCGCCAAAAAATACAAAGCGGTCTACACGCATTACGAAAATTTCAAAGACCTTTCTGTGGACGCGGCCAAATTGCTTTCCGAAGGGAATGTGGTAGGCTGGATTCAGGGAAGGATGGAGTTCGGACCGCGTGCATTAGGCGGAAGAAGCATTTTAGGAGATCCGAGAAACGCTGAAATGCAGAAAAAGTTGAACCTCAAAATCAAATATCGCGAGTCGTTCCGGCCATTTGCACCTTCTGTCTTGGCAGAGGATTGCGCAGAATATTTCGATTACGATGGTATTTCGCCTTATATGCTGCTGGTTCACCCGGTTGCAGAGGGCAGACGCAAACCGGTTCCCGCTAATTATGATTCATTGGACCTGCGTGAAAAGCTATATTTTGAACGTTCGGACTTGCCTTCGATTACGCACATTGACTATTCTGCGCGTATCCAGACCGTTCACAAGGAAACCAATCCAAGATATTACGAGCTCATTAATTCTTTCAAGGCGCTTACGGGTTATGCCGTGATCGTGAACACCAGTTTCAATGTCCGCGGGGAGCCGATCGTTTGCACGCCAAATGATGCTTACCGCTGTTTTATGCGTACAGAAATGGATTACCTCGTAGTTGGTAATTTCATTTTTGACAAAAAACAACAGCCTGAATGGCTTGAAAAGGACAATTGGAAGGAAGAATTCGTTCTGGATTAATCGCCTTGAATATCAGTAACATACACAAATGACTTCTAAAATAGTTACAAGCGTAATTCGCATTTTATTTCTCGGCTTACTATTCATCTTCCTGTTCTATCCCGACAGATTTGACATAAAATTTGAATACCCCGGTTTTCCGCAGGCAGATAGCTGGTATGTTCGGCTGGCGAAATTTGCCTTCTGGTTTTTGCTCATCATTGAAATCCTCAGGATTTTCTATTATGGCGTTGTAAAAAGTAAGGCAAAGGGGATTTTGGCCAACATTGTCACGATCACAGTTCCGCTACTTGTCACGCTTATCTTCCTGGAAATCATATTCATGTACATACCTCAAAGCCACGAAGGCGTGCTTTCTAAGGCTTCACAGATATGGTGGGAGAAATACTGGAAACCTATTAATTCGCTGGGTTATCATGACAAAGAAATCAAAAAAGAACCCGGCAAAAAAAAGATTTTGGTCATTGGCGATTCGTTTGCAGCCGGGCATGGTTTGAAAGATGTGAACGAGCGGTTTTCAAATCAACTGGAAGCTTCACTGGGAGCCGATAAGCATTCTGTTTATAATTTGGGAATGTCCGGTGCCGATACGCGTGACGAGGCAAAAAGGCTTGTAGAATTCCCGGTAAAGCCAGACGTTATCGTTCTCGAATATTTCCCTAACGACATTGAGAAAGTCGGTCGCGAAAAAGGTCTTTCACTCTCAGGTGCAGAACCTTATGCGGATCTGAAAGGGCCGATGGCAACATTGGTGAAGCGTTTTTATCTGCCCAATTTTATCTATTGGCAGTTGCCCCACACAGGTTTCAGTACATTTGAAAAATTTGTTCAAACTGCCTACACGGATACAACGGTGCTTAATGCGCATCTGAGAGATCTTTCCAAAATGATCGACTACCGCGACAGCACGGGTGCTAAAATGTATGCCGTGTTTATCCCATTTCTGTTTCAGGTGGATAAAAGTGCAGGTTATACCAAGCCTGTTGAAGATTATCTGCGTTCCAAAGGCGTGACCGTAGTGGGCATTAATGATGGTGTTCTGAAAATTCCTGAAAAGGAACGTGTTGTAGGAAAGAACGACGGACACGGCAGCGCAACATTAAATAAGCTGATCGCAGACAGGCTTACAGAAGCTATGAAGAAGCCTTAATGATAATATAATGAGAAAATAGTATTAAAAAATATTGAAATATTTATCTTTGAAATAAAAACACAAAAGAAATGGATTTTTTGACAGACTTGTTTGCCTTTATGAAGGAGCGTAAGAAATGGTGGTTGGCTCCTGTGATTGTCGTTTTGCTACTTATCGGTGTTCTGATTGTTATCGGTGGAGGTTCAGCGGTGGCTCCGTTCATATACACCTTATTCTAACTCGCCGACGATTAGACTTTTTAGATATGCAATGGTTTCGAAAGCCACTGCATTTAATTATCCCCAATATTCAAAATGAGTGAATCAGATAAGGCCAAAGCACAGTTGGTCATCGTTACCGGTTTAGTAGTCCTTTACTTTATTTTTAAATCACAATATTTTCTGATCGCTGCGGCAGCAGTTGGCATGTTAAGCATTGCCATTCCCGCGGCAGGCGACCTGATCGTAAAAGGCTGGTATAAGATTGCAGAAATTTTGGGTGCTATTAATGGACGAATCCTTTTGTCGCTCGTCTTCTTCGTGGTTCTTTTTCCGGTTGCAGCTATTGCAAAGTTGGGCAAGAAAAACCCATTAGCATTGAAACGCGAAGCTAAGGACTCCGTTTTCGTTGAAAGAAACCACAAGTATTCCGCTAAGGACCTTGAACACGTTTGGTAGCCCCGACAATTTTTACGCTGACAAAGGCCCGGGCTTAACCTCGGGCTTTTTTTTGCGGCAAGCCCGATCATATAGTAGTTGCAGCATCCCATCTTTAAGGCCCACATCAGGCACGTGGATCACCGTGGCGCCTGCCCACTTCATTGCAGAAGTGTAAATGTCGCCAGCAGGCACAATTACATCCGCACGGTCCGGGTTGAGTTGCAGCTTATTAATGCGTTCTTCCAATGTAAAAGAAGCAATGTAATCGCGCATTCTTTCGATTTCATCCAGGCTGGTGGAGCTTTCGGATAATTTGGACGATAAGTCAAAGAGTTTGTTAATGTTACCTCCCGTTCCAACGGCTTCGATAGGCAAAGAGTAATCAACATATTGATTAATCCATTCCTTAATCTTCAACCAGGAATTTTTAGATTCTTTTCCTTCTAAAAGCCTTACTGAGCCTAATTTGAATGATTTTGCAGCAATCTTTTGCCTGTCCTTATAAACATTCAGCTCCGTGCTGCCGCCACCTACATCAATGTGAATATACTGGCCTTCACTAAGCGATTTTACAACCACATTATTAACCAGTTCCGCTTCTTTTTGCCCATCTATAATTTGAATATGGATGCCTGTGCGCTGCTGAATGTGTTCACGGACTTCGTAACCGTTGTCGGCTTCGCGCATTGCAGAGGTTGAGCAAGCCATGTAATCGTCCACCTCATGAAGTTCCATCAGCAGTTGATAGGCAAGCATCAGCTTCATCATCCGATCCTCACTGTTGGGGCTTATCCGACCTTCCGTGAAAACATCATGACCAAGCCTTAGAGGAAAACGAACATATTCAACTTTCTTAAAACGGGAAATTCCCTCGTCATGCAGTACCGAAGATATTTGCATGCGGGCACCATTGGATCCAATATCTATTGCAGCGAATTTCAAAAGCTATGTATAATAGGGGAGTAAATAAAAGCCAAAAATAGGACTTTAAGGAACAACATTCTACTTATTATTCCTGAAAGTTGAAGTTGGCTGTTTACATTTTTCCCCCTATCTGATACATCAGCTTAACCTTGACGCCTGGTCCTGCGGACTGGCTCAGTGGTGTAAGCTGGTTGAAGTAGGCGTACAGATATCCCTCTGCCTGCACCACGATCGGATACCAGGTTTTTTCGAGACCCATGGTCAAATTGACAGAACTGATCAGAGGCACGTCTGATTTTGCCTCGAAATGCTGGTTCATATACGCATAATTCGCACCCTTGGCATCGAAGGAAACCTTCTCTTTTGCAGACACTGTAAAGTTTGTCCCCGCGCCCGCATAATAGGCCCAGTTATCTTTAATGTTATTTCGGAATGCAACGGTTAAAGGAATTTGCACAACCGTTGGGTCAACTCTGATATTATAAACCTTCAAGGCAACAGGCACTTCACCCGGATGCTCGCCACGGAAGTCCCGGCGGCTTTTTTCGCGGAACAACTTCTCGTTAAAAAACTCCATGGGCTTTACTTTCAGCCAGCTTATTCCCGCTGAAATTGAAAACTTCCTGGCAATCAGGACTTCGCCACTCACACTTTTTGTCTTGCCTACACCATCCGTCGCGATGCCCGCCCCGAAGCGGTATGGCACTTTCAGATCCAATTTTGGAATAATAGTTTCCGCTTGTGCAACCTGCTCGGTTTTCTTGCCGGATGCGGGTAATGCCGATTTTTGAATGTTGGAAGCCAGCAATGCTTGTTGATACTGGTGTTTGGAAATGCGGTTTACGAGATTGTATTTCATCTTGTTCACATCAAAACGGTTGTTGTGAATGTCGACGGGTTGCTGCAAGCCCACCTGAATGCCCGCAGGGATGGTAAGCCTTTCTGCACCAGCGCTGGATTGAACAAAGTTATCATTGTTGCCCGCAGAGCCGGAACCACCGTCGACATTGGCAAGGCCTGGATTTGAAGACGCAGCAACAATGTCTGAGACCGGTTGTGCGAGGTTTTCGGCACGTCTGTTGTTGGCGTTAGCTCCTCCTCTGCTAATAACTGTTTTCCGACTTGCCAATGTGCCCTTCGGAGCGATAGGGATGTCATTATCTGCTGCGGAAAGCGCTATCAGCTCATCCGAACCATCCCCTTTTTTAATGAGATATACCGTATCCGGTTTTTCAGCAAGGGTCGGCGCATTTTTAATGGCTTCGATCTGATGCTGGAGTTTTTTTACATCTGCTGTAAGATGATTGTTCTGCGTGCGCTGGCTCACATACATAAACGCCATGACCATCGAAACCGAAGCTGCGGCGGCGTACCCGATCCATGAACTGTGTTGCTGCCAGAAACTTGGAGGACTTTGGGCTCGCATATAACGCTGCATATTAGCCCAGTCTTTCTCTTGAAAGTCAGGTTCAATACTTTCTAATTTCCGGCGTATAGTATCCTCAAATTTATTAGTTTTCATTTCCTCTGAATGACTTTACAGCCCAATCACTTGGGAAGAGATTTGGGTAATATTGTTTGACTAAATGCTGCAAACGTGCCCTCGCACGAACATAATGTGAGCGAACCGTGGCCTCATTGATTTGCAGCAGATCTGCTATTTCACGATGGTTATAGCCATCGACTACATAAAGTAAGAACACATTTTTGTAAACCGGCTTGATCTTCTGGATCAGTTCCAGTATCTCGTCAGCCGTGATCTGGCCGATTATATCTTCTTCAAACTTGGGATAAGGGGCGTCTTCCAAGGAAATCATGTCCTCGCTGTGCTTCTTGTGCTTGCGATAATAACTGATCGCCGTATTCACCATGATCGTCCGCAGCCAGGCCTTGAACGGATGATTGGAATCGTATTTACCTAAATTATTGAAAACCTTCAAAAAACCCTCATTCAAAACTTCTTCCGCCTCTTCGGTTGTTGATGTGTAACGCAGACAGATGCTTTTCGAATAGCCGAAAAACTGTTTATATAAATGTCTTTGTGCCTGGTTATTGCCAGCAATGCACGCAGCAACGACTGTATCAAAGTCGTTCTCGTCAAAAGATATTTTTCGTCCGAAGAGCAAAGTTAGAGGATCAGATTGTCAGGGATTGAATTCTTTATAAGGATTACGGACATTGCCATAATTCTGTTGCAAAAGTTGACAATAATATTTTCAAGTCGTTCAAAATCAATCTTAAAAAACGTTAAAGCCGTTTTAGGGTCAAAAAAGTCCTTTGTTTTGCAACAACTGCTTTGTGACTGGCGTAAATAATTATAGGAATGTTACCGACATTCGAAGACGTTAAAGAATTTTGTTAGGGGTGAGTTGGAATACGGCCTGGAATTTCCGGTGCCGTATTTATTTTTTCTGGATGTGCATTTCCAGGGCTGACGAGTTCTTGATCTCCCCCATGACAAACAGGCTGTGCGTGCTTCCTATGTTTTCGAGCGAGCCGAGCTTTTGCATTAAAAACTGCTGATATTGAGACATATCATCGACCACAACTTTCAGCAAAAAGTCGTAGTCCCCGGAAATATTAAAGCATTCCATCACTTCCGGCATCGCGACAACGGCCTTCACAAATTTTTCCCCCATTGATTTGGAATGCTCTTTCAACGCAATGTTGCAGAAGGCCATAAGCTTCTTTCCAACCTTTTCCCGGTCAACGAGTGCAACATATTTTTTAATGATCCCTTCTTTCTCCAATCTTCGTACCCGCTCATACACAGGTGTATAAGACAGATTTAACTTTTCTGATAATTCCCTTGTTTTCAAGGTGGCATCCTGTTGCAAATAATGCAGGATTTTAGCGTCCGTTTCGTCAGGATTATACATAGATAGAATATCTTTATTCACTTTTTCATCGGGTCGAATATAGATAAATAATTTAGCCAATTGAGTATTGGCAGACTATTAGTCTAAATTTTTGGAAAATCTTGAACAAAACATCTATTAAGCTAAATTTGCTTTCCAGTTGACATTGGAATTCTTTCGCATAAATTATTTTGTTAATACAAATACAACACAATGGTAGCAACGCAAAAAGCAGATATTCGTGAAATCCTGAAAAATCGTATTCTGGTACTTGACGGCGCTATGGGCACGATGATCCAGCGATACAAATTGGAGGATCATGACTACAGGGGGGATCGCTTTGCGGACTGGCCACGTGATGTGAAGGGAAATAACGACTTGCTTTCACTGACCCGCCCGGACATTATAAAAGCTATCCACGCTGCTTACTTTGAAGCCGGAGCGGACATTGCAGAAACCAATACATTTTCCGGAACAACCATCGCCATGGCCGATTACGGCATGGAAGAACTGGTTTACGAGCTCAACTTCGAGTCGGCCCGCCTCGCCAGGGAAGTTGCGGATGAGTTTACCGAAAGAGATCCCGACAAGCCGCGATTTGTAGCGGGCTCCATGGGCCCAACAAACCGGACAGCGTCATTATCGCCTGACGTTAACAACCCGGGTTATCGCGCTATCAGCTTCGATCAGCTTGTAGAGGCTTATTATGAGCAAATTAAGGGCTTGACGGACGGCGGTTGCGACGTGCTGCTTGTTGAAACCATATTTGATACACTCAATGCGAAAGCTGCGCTTTTTGCAATTGATAAATTTTTTGTTGATGCCAAAAATGGTAAGGTGGAACGCTTGGATTCCTGGAGAAACAATCCCGGCGAAGCATTGCCGATTATGATTTCCGGAACGATTACAGATGCGTCGGGAAGAACATTGTCGGGCCAGACCACGGAAGCATTTTTAACTTCTGTTTCACATTTACCTTTATTGTCTGTTGGCTTGAACTGTGCATTGGGAGCAGATTTAATGCGTCCTTATGTGCAGATCCTGGCAAAAGAAGCGCCGTTTTTCACTTCGGCGCACCCGAATGCAGGGTTACCCAACGAAATGGGCGAGTATGACGAGTCACCAGAGCAAATGGGCGAGGTTATTGACGGATTTTTGAGGGACAATCTGGTCAATATCATCGGCGGTTGCTGTGGAACGACGCCCGATCACATTCGCGTCATTGCGGATTTGGCTGTTAAATATAGCCCGAGAGAATTGCCTTCCACCGAAACGGTTATGAAATTGTCAGGATTGGAGCCGGTTAAGATCAATCAGCTGAGCAATTTTGTAAACATTGGTGAACGTTGTAATGTGACTGGTTCAAAGAAATTTGCCCGGCTAATTCGTGAAGGCAAATACGACGAAGCGCTCGCTATTGCCCGTGAACAGGTTGAAAGCGGCGCGCAGGTGATTGACGTTAACCTGGACGAAGGGATGATCGACGGCGTTGAAGCCATGAAAACCTTTGTAAATCTCATCGTCTCCGAACCTGACATTTCCAAAGTGCCGTTAATGATCGACTCTTCTAAATGGGAAGTCATCGAATCAGGTTTAAAATGTGTGCAAGGCAAGTCGATCGTGAACTCCATTTCTTTGAAAGAGGGCGAAGAAAAGTTCAGGGAATCGGCAAGAACTGTGTTGCGCTATGGCGCAGCAGCTGTTGTAATGGCCTTTGACGAGCAAGGCCAGGCGGATAATCTGGAACGACGTATTGAAATTTGTTCCAGAGCTTACCGCATTTTGACCGAAGAAGTTGGTTTCCCGGCTGAGGACATCATTTTTGATCCGAACATTCTGACCGTCGCAACGGGCATGGAGGAGCATAACAACTACGCCGTTGACTTTATCAATGCCGTTCGCTGGATTAAAGAAAACCTGCCGCATGCAAAAGTCTCAGGTGGAGTTTCCAATGTTTCTTTCAGTTTCCGTGGAAATGAGCCCGTTCGTGAAGCGATTCACACCGCGTTTTTGTATCACGCAATTCGCGCCGGCATGGATATGGGCATTGTGAATGCTGCGCAAATTGGGATTTATGATGAAATCCCGAAGGACGTGCTGGAACTGGTCGAAGATGTGCTGCTCAACCGCCGTGCAGACTCAACGGAACGCCTCGTAACATATGCCGAAACTGTAAAAGACAAAGGCAAAACGCAAAGCGGTCCGGATCTTTCATGGAGACAATTGCCTGTAAAAGAGCGCATTTCGCATTCTTTGGTTAAAGGAATTTCGGATTATATTGACGAGGATACAGAGGAATGCAGGCATTTGTTCACCAGACCATTGGAGGTGATTGAGGGCCCTTTGATGGACGGAATGAGCATTGTCGGCGATCTTTTTGGGGAAGGTAAAATGTTCCTGCCGCAGGTCGTTAAATCGGCGCGGGTGATGAAAAAAGCGGTTGCTTATTTGCAGCCTTACATCGAGGCAGAAAAGAGTGAAGGTAACAATTCAGCCGGAAAAATTTTACTGGCAACAGTGAAAGGCGACGTGCACGACATCGGTAAAAACATTGTCGGCGTAGTGCTGGGCTGTAACAATTACGAAATTATTGACCTCGGCGTAATGGTGCCGACGGACAAAATCCTGGCCGCTGCCATCGAGCACAATGTCGACATTATAGGCCTTTCCGGGCTGATCACACCTTCGCTGGATGAAATGGTGGGCGTTGCCAAAGAAATGGAGCGCAGGAATTTAAAAATGCCGCTTCTCATCGGTGGAGCAACCACGTCGCGTATACATACAGCGGTTAAGATCGACCCTAACTATTCAGGTGCGGTGATCCATGTTCTGGACGCTTCAAGATCTGTTCCGGTTGCGGGTAAGCTTATTCAAAACGATGAAAGTCAGGCAAATGTATTGTCGGACATTAAGGCTGAATATGCCAAGCTGCGCGAAGATCATGCGAAAAGAGGCGGTGAGAAAGCACATGTTGCCATTGACAAAGCGCGCGAAAATAAAGCGAAAATTGACTGGACAAACTTTAAAGCGACCAAACCACAATTCCTGGGAACAAAGGTTTACGATGATTATAGCTTGGCAGACATTGCCAAATACATCGACTGGACGCCATTTTTCCAAACCTGGCAGCTGCATGGTAAATTCCCCAAGATTTTTGAAGATAAAGTGGTAGGGGCGGAAGCGGTCAAATTGTACGAAGATGCAGCGGTTCTTTTAGGAGAAATAATCCGCGACAAAACTTTAAAAGCCAAGGCCGTAATTGGTTTTTGGCCAGCCAATGCAATTCAGGACGACATTGTGTTGCATCATTTTGAAGAAGAAACACGTGAGGTGCCTTGCGAAAGACACGGTTCGCACCAGCATATTGAATATAAAATCAGCCAGCACGCAACGGAAAATCTGAATGCAGGCGAACTGGTGGCTGATACGGCGGCGGTTCTGCATCATTTGCGTCAGCAAAGCCAGAAGGCTTCCAATCTGCCTAATTATTGTTTGTCCGATTTCGTAGCGCCGCTGGAAACAGGCCAGACTGATTACATTGGCGGATTTGCAGTAACTGCGGGCATCGGCATCGAGGCGCTTTTGGATAAATACGAAAAGGATCACGATGATTATAACAGCATTATGGTTAAAGCGCTGGCAGATCGCTTGGTAGAAGCATTGACGGAGTTAATGCATGAGCGCGTTCGTAAGGAAATTTGGGGTTATGCCAAAAACGAAACATTCAGTAACGAAGATCTCATCAAGGAAAGCTATACAGGCATCCGTCCTGCGCCGGGATATCCCGCCTGTCCGGACCACACCGAGAAGCGCATGCTGTTTGATTTACTCGATGCTGAGCAGCTGGGAATCACATTAACTGAAAGTTTTGCGATGTACCCTGCAAGCAGCGTGAGCGGCTGGTATTTTTCTCATCCTGAAAGCCGCTATTTCCCTGTGGGTAAGATATTTAAAGATCAGGTTCAGGATTATGCAAGGAGAAAAAACATGCCTTTAGAAGAAATTGAAAAATGGCTTTCGCCGGTCTTGGGTTATTAAAATATTAATAGTTAAGGTTCATTGGGAGAACGGGGCGACCTGTTCTCCTTTTTTTATGACTATTCATATACTTTTCTGTGCTAAAATGCGTAATAAGGTGGTGTAATGTGCTGTAAACAGGTAGTACTACGCTATTTTATTAATTTTTTACATTGAATATTTGTATTACGATTCTAAGTAAGAATTAAAAGTTTATTAGCCATGAAAAGAAATATTTCAGTTTTTATCCTACTCATCCTCCTCGCATCTTCATTTAAATACAGGTCCAAAACCCGGGAGGTAAATTCACCGGCGGCTCCTGCCAGAGAAAGTTTCGTTTCCAATGTCAATTTGCCAATTACAACATTTGATGAGACGGTCGTAATAATGCAGCAGGGAAACCGGGAATTTGCGCAGGGGAATACAGAAAATTATAAATCACTTTGGTCTCGTTCAGAAGATGTGACCAATTTTTGCGGTCTTAATAGTGAAGAATCCAAAGGCTGGAAGGAAGTGGAGGCAAGTCTGGATGTATTTAGCAAGAAGATCACCGGTAAAAAAAGTTACACCCTGGAAAAAATCGCCAGCCACGCCGGTCCTGATCAAGGTTATGTGCTTCAAAAAGAACATTATACGCTGGCAAATGGCCAAAATCTCGATTTGCATGTGACGATCGTTTTCCGCCGAGAGAACAAGCAATGGAAAATCGTACATCGCCATTCCGATGAGTTGGCAATGTCCGTGGGACCGGCCATTGCAGTGAAATAGGTCACGATGCGTTCCCATATTTTATTCAATTCGTAGCTTCCAATTAATTTGTTGTTATTTTGCACCTTTTGGCAAAGGGCGACTTAACAATTTATGGAAAGATTTACGGGACTACTGGGTATTATATTGATCCTGGGCATCGCCTTTGCGATGTCGAATAACAGAAAAGCTATCAATTACCGGACAGTAGGCGTGGGGCTGGCACTTCAATTTGGTCTGGCAGTTTTTATTCTGCGCACGGAAACAGGCCAGGCTATTTTCCAATGGTTGGGCGATAAAGTTCAAAAATTACTTTCGTTCTCCGACCGCGGCGCAGATTTTGTGTTCGGAACATTAGTAAGGCCGGACTTGATGCAACGCGCATTTGGTCCCGGCAATGACTTCGTATTTTTCTTCAAGGTAATTCCGACAATTATTTTCGTCGCCGTTTTGGTGAATATGCTCTACCATTTGGGCATTATGCAGCGCGTTGTATCCCTTATTGCCCGTGGTGTTTATTGGCTCATGGGTGTGAGTGGGGCGGAAGCACTTTCCAATGTCGCGAGCACATTCGTAGGTCAGGTGGAGGCGCAGATCATGATCAAGCCTTATCTTAAAAACATGACGAACTCGGAGCTGATGGCTTCGATGACGGGCAGTTTTGCTTGCATAGCTGGTGGCGTAATGGCCGTTTACATTTCGCTGGGCGTTCCCGCTCCCTATCTTATTGCTGCGAGTTTGATGGCCGCGCCGGGCGCATTGGTCATTTCAAAAATTGTTTATCCCGAAACTGAACAATCCAGTACTAAAGGCACTGTCAAACTGGAAATTCAGAAAACGCACGCCAACTTGCTGGATGCAATTGCGGCGGGAGCAGGTGAAGGCTTAAAGGTTGGTTTCAATGTTATTGCCATGCTAATCGGCTTCATCGCATTGGTTGCGTTGCTGGATTATTTGCTTGGCTTGATAGGCGGCCTGTTCGCGTTTCCGCAATTAAGCTTCAACTTTCTTTTGGGCAAAGTATTTTCAGTTTTTGCCTGGGCAATGGGCGTTCCGGGGAAGGATATAGAGGCCGCCGGCTCCTTAATGGGGACAAAAATGGTGATAAACGAATTCGTAGCCTATCTGGATCTTGTAAAAATGAAGGACACGCTCGACCACAAAACCATTGTAATTACCAGTTTTGCGCTTTGTGGATTTGCTAATTTTAGCTCCATCGCTATCCAGGTTGGTGGCATCGGCGAGCTGGCTCCGTCCCGGCGCGCTGACCTTGCGCGATTGGGTTTCAAAGCGCTCATTTGTGGAACGCTGGCATCCTACATGTCGGCAACGCTTGCTGGATTGCTGCTGTAACAGGCGAAAACGGCTTGCATTGGCATGGATATTTGTCTAACAACTTGATGTGATCGCCCACAGGCATTGTTTAGATAACATAGATATGAAAAACGTAAAGCTGTATTTTTCCATAATTAAGGAGAGTTTTAATGAGTTTATGAACGATAATGGACTGAAACTCAGTGCGGCATTATCATATTATACCATCTTTTCCCTGGCTCCGATGTTGCTGGTTATCATCTCGGTTTTCAGCATTTTTTTTGGTAAAGATGCTATTCAGGGTGAGCTATTTGGCCAAATCAGAGGTTTGGTAGGCGCGAACGCAGCGCTTCAGTTGCAGGAAATCCTGAAAAATGCAGAGCTTTCAAATAAGTCAGGGCTTGCTGCCGCAATTGGAATCGGAACCTTGTTGATCGGTGCGACCGGAGTTTTTGCAGAAATGCAGGATTCAATCAATTATATCTGGTCTATCAAATCGAAGCCTAAAAAAGGCTGGTTGCAATATCTGAAAAACAGGCTGACTTCCTTTTCTCTCATCTTAACGTTAGGGTTTTTGCTGGTCGTTTCCCTTGGCGCCAGTGCCCTTGTGGACGTGCTTAGTAATCAGCTAACAAGATATTTTTCAGAAGCCTCTGTGGTGATCTTCTACATTGTTAATCTCGCACTCGTTTTAACCATTATTACCGCATTATTTACGGTCATATTTAAAGTGCTGCCCGATGGTGACCTGCGCTGGAAAGAATGTATCGTCGGCGCGGCATTTACCGCCATTATGTTCCTGATTGGCAAATTTGTGATCAGTTTTTATTTAGGCCAATCAGATCTGGGAGCTGCTTATGGGACTTCAGCATCCATTGTTATTTTACTGACATGGATTTATTATTCTTCCATAATCCTCTATTTCGGGGCAGAGTTTACCAAAGTTTACGCCAGGCAGGATGGCATTGGCATCGCGCCAAACAAGCATGCTGTGCTGGTTGTACGGAAAGAGATCGACGAGAAAACCGGGAAACTATTAGTGGATTAATTGCTTAGCGGATGACCAGTTCGAACGGCATTCTTGTTTGCATTCCGCCCATATTGGTGAGTTTCTTATACATCTTGACGTAAGGAGCAAGATCGCCTAGCGCTTTCGTTGTTGCCTTTTCTTCGTTGTCGCCCATAATTTTGGTGACCAGTTCGTCAAAAGGCTTTTTCTTTTCAGGGTAGTAACGAACCCTGTAATCGCCTTCATTAAGCTTCGCGGCTTTTGCGGCTAGTTTGACGGCATCATCAACGCCACCCAGAACATCCACAAGTCCATGTTCCTTGGCTTCAACGCCAGACCAAACACGACCCTGTGCAAGGCTTTTTAGTTTTTCAACGGACATCTTTCTACCCGCAGCTGCTTTCCTGGTAAAGGTCTCATAGCCTTCATTAACGCCTTTCTGGATCATCGATTTCTCAAACTCCGTCATTTCCCGGGTTGCGGTAGGCCAGTCGGCATGCGGACTGGTTCCTACGCCATCGAATGTGATCCCGAGCTTGTTATTCATGAAGTCGGTTACGTTAAAAATCAGGCCAAAAATCCCAATCGAGCCTGTAATGGTGTTGGGCTGTGCAACAATTTTGTCACAACCCATCGCCATATAGTAGCCGCCGGAAGCTGCCACATCCGACATTGAAGCAATAACCGGCTTCTTCTTAGCGGTAAGCTGAATTTCACGCCACATGACATCGGACGCCAGGGCACTTCCGCCAGGGGAGTTAATGCGGATCACAATGGCTTTGATTTTATCATTATCCCGGATTTCTTTCAGCTCTTTTACAAATTTCTCCGAACCGATATTTCCATCACCACCTTCGCCGCTCGTAATTTCTCCTTCCGCCACCAAAACACCAATTCTTTTATTGAAATCGCCATCGTCAGATCTTTTGCCGCCTTTCAGATATTTGTCCACACCTACATAAGCGATTTTCTTTTTTTCTTCAACTTTCAGATTTCTTTTCAGATAAGCTTCCAATTCGTCCTGATAACCAAGATCGGTTATGAACTTATGTTGCAATGCTGACTTTGGATTGTCAACCGCTAGTGAATCTGCGAGTCCTTTTAATTCGGCAACAGGAATGTTGCGGGAAGCGGAAATATTTTTGAGAAAGTTACCATTAATAGCGCCGATCAGCTCAGACGACTGTTTTTTGCTTGCCTCACTCATATCCTGGCGGGAGAACATTTCTATTGCACTTTTGAACTCACCAACACGAAAAACCAAGGGTTTGATTTCCAGCTTATCGAATGTGCCTTTGAAGAAACTATATTCGGCTGAAAGCCCATTCCACTCGATTCCGCCAGCTGGATTAAGGTAAATTTTATCGGCTAACGAAGCAATGTAATAGCCTTTTTCAGAGTAAGATTCGCCGTAAGTGACGATGAATTTTTTTGATTTTTTGAATTCCAAAAGCTGATTGCGGATTTCTTCCAAAGTTGCCCAGCCTGCTTCCGGTCCTTCTGTTTTGAGGTAAATCCCTTTGATGTTATCATCTTTCTGTGCGCGTTTGAGCGCCTCGATAATGTCTTTTAATCCAACAGCATTTTCGTCGCCGCCAAATGGCCCGCCTATTTCAGCAAAAGGATTTTCGACGCCCACTTCCTGGATTGGCTTGTTGAGATCCAGTTTAAGAACGGATTTCTCCTCGATTACAACCTCTTCCTCGGAGGAAAACATAGATCCGATGCCGGCAAGAATGAAAATGGAAACGAAGAGGAAGATGATTATGCCGACGAAAGTGGCCAGGACATATTTAAGAAATTGTAACATGTTATGCTGTATAATGGGTTTTATTTCATAGGTATGTAAGAAACAAAAATACGGATTAATTGTCGCGGATTGTAGAATAATTAATGTCGAAAGGTCGTTTCAGGACACTAAGTGGCAAAAAAATCCGGCTAATTTTCGTCGGACTGCCAAGTGTTTAAATGAGAGGAATCTGTAATTTTGAAAAAAATAGCAAATGAAAAAGACCCTTATTCTCGTACGCCATGCAACCGCCGAGGACCAAACTCTTCTGACAAAAGATTTTGACAGAAAACTGAACAGTAAGGGGTTGGCCGAGGCTGCTGTAATGGGAGAATGGATGCGCGAAATGGATATCAAACCAGATATTTTTGTTACGAGTCCTGCTTCACGCGCTTATGAAACGGCCGTTATCACCGCTGGAAAGCTAGGCGTTGACGTTGGATCGCTGGTTTCCAATGCGGATATCTATGATGGCGGTCCGGAGGCTTATCTCGCTGCGGTTAATACAGTGCCTGAAACTTATTCCAAACTTGCGCTTTTCGGGCATAACCCGGATATCACCTATTTTGCTGAATACATTTCTGGTGCGAGTATCGGTTCGATGAAGAAGGGAAGCGTTGCTATTATTGAATTTGAAAATTTCAAATGGGAGGAAATTTCTGCTAAAACAGGAAATCTTGCTTTATATAAAACGCCCAAGCAGGTGCGGGACGTTGATTAGAATGGAAAAACAAAACAAAAGCCGCAGCGTATTTATCGTTGTAACCATCCTGTTTATTGCGTTGTTCGCTTACATTTCATATGATATGTCGAGCCGCACAACTGCTCCGTGGAACAAGCCTAAGCAATTGAATCGCGCCTTGCCGGGCGCCACGCCGGATGCAGATTCCCTTTTACTGGATTCGCTTTTAGAAGAAGTGAAATAATCAACCTCTTGGGTGAAATTCGGTAATGACCTGCCGAAGATAATCGCGATCCAAATGTGTATAGATCTCTGTGGTTGTAATCGACTCATGTCCAAGCATTTCCTGCACTGCGCGTAAGCTCGCGCCGCCCTCAATCAAATGTGTCGCAAACGAATGCCGGAATGTATGCGGGCTTACTGTTTTATGAATCCCCGCTTTTTCCACAATGTCCTTGATCATTAAGAAGATCATTACACGGGAAAGCTGTCCGCCTCTTCGGTTTAAAAAAACAATGTCTTCTGCGTCCTTGGCCGCTGCAATTTCACTCCGAACGTGCTCCAGGTAAATCTGAGTGTATTTGATCGCTTCCTTGCCAATCGGCACGAGTCGAACTTTGTCCCCTTTTCCCAAAATCCGCAGAAAACCAATATCAAAATAACAATGTGTTAACTGTAAGCCGGTTAGCTCTGAAACGCGCAATCCTGAACTGTACAAAACCTCTATAATTGCCCTATTTCGCGTTCCTTCCGGTGTGGAGTGGTCAATGGCTGAAAGCATGGTTTCAATTTCCTCATAAGAAAGCACATCAGGCAGTTTCCGGGGCAGGCGGGGAGATTCCAGGAGCTCGGTAGGATCTTCTGTGATCTCATTTTCCAGCAATAAATATTTAAAAAAAGCCTTAATCCCCGAAAGCATCCGCGCTTGCGAATGTGCGGCGAGACCGAGCTCCGACAAATATTTCAAAAAACCCGTCAGGTGTTCTTCATTCATCTTTGCAGGTGGCAAGTCTATTTTCGCCAGCTCCAAATATTCTTCCAGCTTTTCAACATCCCGAACGTAAGCTTCCACAGAATTGCCCGATAAGGAGCGTTCCAGCCGAAGATAATTTTTGAAATGTTTGATGTAGCTTTGCCACATATAAATCTAATGAACGGTTAATCTGATTGTATAGCATGAAAAAGATCCTGATCCTCAATGGCCCCAATTTGAATTTGTTAGGCAAACGTGAACCCGGCGTTTACGGAAACCAGTCATTCGAGGATTATTTTGAAACGCTGAAAAGTCTTTTTCAAGACATTGAACTGCATTACTTCCAATCCAATCACGAAGGCGCAATAATTGATAAAATCCACGAAGTGGGCTTTACATTCGACGGCATTGTGATCAACGCAGGCGGTTACACACACACATCCATCGCCCTGGCTGACGCACTTTCCGCCGTAACCACACCAGCCGTAGAAGTCCACATTTCCAATATTCACGCCAGAGAATCCTTCCGTCACCATAGTTATCTTACGTCGCGTTGTAAGGGGATGATTTGCGGGCTCGGGCTTGGAGGATATGAGCTGGCGGTTCGATATTTTGAATGATTGAATGACTGAATGACTGAATGATTGAATGAGTGAATGAGTGAATATTTTTAATGTTGAATGATTGCATGACAGAATGATTGAATATTTTAATGATTAAATCTTCAATCATTCCCATTCAATCGCTCCTGCTTATTAGTCTATTAAATTATCATTCAGTCATTCACTCATTATCTAAACACCGCGTTGCTAAACAGAATCTTGCCATTATAGAGCATGGCGCGGAAGACGGGGTCGTCCATGAGGTAGACGACTTGGCCGCGGCCCATTTCCTGGACTCCCATTATTAATGTGTTTTTGAGTTTTCCGGTTATTTTGTTGCCTACAAATCCGGCTTTGTAACCTGTTTCCCCTAAGTAACCTACGTTCCAGCCGTCTTTGAGGAAATCCATTTCGTAGGTGTCGCGCACGAGGGTGAAATATTCTTTGCCGCAGCCAAATGAAAGCGGATGCGTTGTGTCCATTGTTACCTGGAACATGCTTCCCGGTGAAGAATCGCCTGCGTCTTCGCGTTCCTGGTCGCCGAACTTTTTGAATGTGTCGGAGTCCTTCTTTCGGTCTGTGATTTTTTTGGTCAAATTAAATCCGGGTTTTCCTGCAAATGCATCCGTCGCGCGTTCCATAGCGATCAGTTTTCCACCGTTGCGGATCCAGTTTTGCAATGCTTCCAGATTTTTATCTCCTATAATGTCTGAGTATTTGCCATCAGGCAGGATCAGAACGTCGATTTCGTTCCAGGGCAAAGACGAAAGCCGCGAACCGCTTACCATGGTTGCCGGATAGCCGATTTGTTGTTCAAAAAAGTGCCAAACCGCGCCCACAGATGTTGGGTTGACGCCATCTCCGGTTACTACAACCACTTTGTGCGTTTTTAATGTTGCAATGTAATCACTGCCAAAATCGGCGCCGTTGCTCACGTAACCTGTGTTAACCGATGTGAGTTTTACAAAATGTTTGGTTGCTATGGAAGTAACAAGTTTGTCGAAGGCCAGATTTTCATTGCCCTTTTTTGGGATAATCAATGTTCCCGCTTCATAGGAAGCCTTATTCATTTCGAACGGAATGTTTGAGCTTTTGACCAAAACACCATTTTTTAAAAGTTCTGCAAGAAATGCTGCATGCTCCACCTCAGACCATTGCGCTAAATAAGCATAAGGAGACGTGGCCGGAATCGGATTCTCAATTTTCTCTTTTTGATATGTTGCTGGCGTTAATTTTTCCTTCAAACCATAAGCTTTCAAACCATACAAATAAGCAAGTCCCCAGCTCGTCACATCGTACGTTACCGAATCTTCCAGCACCGGTTTCGGCTCAAACAGAATCCTTAAAAGATTAGATTTCGGCTGATATGCGCTGATTAGCAGGTCATTATTTTCAACTTTTACCGACTGTTCAGTTAATGTTGTCAGTTCTGTTCCTTTTGTGGAAGCCGATTTGCCTGCAATGCCGTAAACAAAACCCTGACGGTCCATCCAATCGCTGAATGAGCGAATGCGTTCTTCATTGCCTTTTGACTTCACAATGTAGGTTTTGAAAGCACCGGCAGGCGCGTTTGCTGCGTCGTCATGGAATTTGATAAATTCAGAAACAATGCGCTCTTTTTGCGAAAGCACCGCCTCCAATGTCGCCAAACTCGTCGCATAATGATGCGAAATGCGGCTCACAAGCGTCAATGTGTCGTGCTCGTCTTTGCGCTCGATGCCCAGGCCAGCCCTTCCGCCTCCGCCTTGCTCATACGTGACACCCACTGCTCCGTTGGCCGTGGGCCAGGTGTCGCCGTAGCTTGGATAAAAAAGGTCGTAATTGTAGCGCGTGAAATACGCCCAGTTGTTTTTGTCAAAATATTTTCGGCAATATTCTCCGATCAGATCATTGAACTGGCGCTGCCAGGCCGTAACATCCTTATGAAAAGGGCGGGCAGCTGGTGGGAAATAGTAACTTCTGCTATGGCCCATTTCGTGGAAATCAGCATGGAAATGCGGCATCCACTGATTGTAAAGTGCAATTCTTTCTTTGGTTTCCTTTTGTGTTTGCCAGGCCCAATCGCGGTTAAGGTCAAATAAATAATGGTTAAAACGTCCGCCCGGCCATGGCTCGTCATGCTCCAATGCGAACGGCGTAACGTCCGGAGTGGCATTTTGCACACGGTTATACCACTGCGTATAGCGCTCATAGCCATCCGGATTGATACAAGGATCGATCATAACGACCATGTTTTTCAGGAAGTCCTGCGTCAGCACATTTTGCTTGTTCAGCAGCTCATAAACCACTTTCATGCTCGTATTGGCCGAAACCGATTCATTTCCATGCACATTGTAACTCATCCAAACAATCGGCGGCGTGGCAGCATCTGGTTTGCCGTCGAGCAACTTGATGCTTTTCAAATGATTCGTACGGATCTTTTCAAGATTCGCAATGTTCTCAGGCGAAGAAATAAACGCAACCACGAGCGGCCGCCCTTCATTGGTGCTTCCATATTGCACAAGCTTAACGCGATCTGCATTCTGCGATTGCAGTAACTTGATATAATCTATGATTTGGGAATGGTAAGCAAATTTGGAGCCGAGCGGATAGCCGAGGAATTCGTCCGGCGTTTTGTTTTGGGCAATGGTAAAATGAGAAAGCAGGAAAAATAGGGAATAGGAGATATATCGCATCATAGTATTATGGACTGGGTAAAAAACGCCAAAGTCCAAAATTAGAAAGTTAGCTCAATTTAATGTTATCGGCGGTTGAATAAAAAAACTTTCAGATTGAAGGTTCTGGAAATGAGGCAGGTGCGAAATACTTTTATTTTATTTCAAGTGTAAGTTTGGAATTTAAAAACCAGCCGTGCATCTTTGCACCACGATTTCGGAAAACGGAAACGAAAAGTGAAAGAAAGTGCTTAAAAAACGCGCGAAGTAGGAGACCAGTCGGCCCATTCGTCTAGCGGTTAGGACACGACCCTTTCACGGTTGAAACAGGGGTTCGATTCCCCTATGGGTCACATAACCGCGCGAAATGCGCTTTCAGAAACTACAAAAACCGCTTTTTTAAAGCGGTTTTTTTGTTGTCCTTTACCTTCACACATGATGTTGCGATTATGCCATTCTTGACCAACGCCATCACAACCGATCTTGGCGACCCATCCGAATATCCATTCAACATCCCAGTCCTGGCCAATGGCCTGGACCTGGAATTCGATTCCAATGTAACGTTCTTCGTCGGCGAAAATGGCTCCGGAAAATCAACAATCCTGGAAGCGATAGCAATCAAATGTGGCTTCAATCCAGCCGGAGGAAATCAAAATCACTCCTACGAATTTTACGAAACCGAATCAAACCTTGCAAACTTTTTGAGGCTTTCCTGGCGACCAAAACGAATCACCAACGGCTTTTTCATGCGGGCGGAAAGCTTCTTCAATTTCGCTACTTATGTTGATGCAAATGATCTTTCGGACGCATATGGAGGCAAATCACTCCATGCGCAATCGCATGGCGAGGCATTTTTATCATTGTTTTTAAATAAATTTAATCGGGGTATTTATCTGCTCGATGAGCCCGAAGCAGCGCTTTCGCCACAACGGCAGCTTGCATTCATGTCGATCATTAACAGTTTAGAACGTGCCGGCAATGCACAATTCATCATAGCAACACATTCTCCAATCCTCTTAACCTATCCCGGCGCGGTAATTTTCGACTTCGACAAGTCGCCTGTTGAAGAAATAAAATACACAGAAACAAACCATTATCAGCTCACCAAAAGCTTATTGGATGATCCTGAGCGGTATTTTAAAAATTTATTTGATTAATCCCCGCAATTTCCTCCAAAGCCAAAGTCACACATTCAATCCGGTCAACATCACCACGTCTAGGATCTGAAAGGGCTTGTGCAACAGACCGCATGTAAGCCTCGCCAGTTCTCGTATCAAAAAACGGATCATGTTTGGCAAGCTTGTCCCTCCATTTCGGGCCAGCCATCTCCTTGGCTTTGCGAAAACGAATGAGTAATCGTTGCTTAATAGGCATTGCCGGTTGGCGCTTCGTAGTTGTTTCCATTTGTATAATATGTGTAATTTGCAGTAGACAGATTGTGTTTTACAAATATAACTCATTTTGATTTATATCAAATCATTTTAAGTTTAAATGATTCGTTATTTTGAATGTTTAAAATAATTAGAGTTAAAAAGTTGCGGGAAAATCTAAATCTAAGCGAAACTCAGTTCGCAAAGAGGATTGGTGTTTCGCAAGCGACTTATAACAGGCTTGAAAAGGGGAATGGTAACTTTACAGCAGATGCAGTCGGTCAAATCGTCAAAATTTTTGAAGTTAGCCCGTATTGGCTGCTGCTTGGTGAAGGAGGAGAAGAACCGGTTTTTATAAAGCAACCAAATCCAACTGATCAAATAACCATTACCAAAGACGAGTTTATCGAATTGCAGCGGAAGGCTTTAAGGCAGGAAGATCGGATTCGCGAGTTGGAGAAGCAGGTTGAGGAGTTGCGGAAGGGTTAAATTTTATCTTTATACTTGCGATAATAGTCAGCACTAGTAAATTCACTTCATCGAGCATAGATGTGAACATTAGAAAGCTGTTGTGCGAGTTGCTTCACGGCATTTTCAATTTTCTCGGCTTGTTTTGCTGATGGATGCTTTTTCCCCGTTGCATATTGCCTGACAAGGCTGCCGTTTAAGCCGGATAATTCGGCAATTTTGGTCATTTTCAAAAAATCAAATTCAATGAAAAATGCTGTAAGATCAAATTCTATGAAAAATTCATAGCTTTTCGGATCAAGATCATGGAAATCTAGCAGCAGATTTGCCATTTGTTTTTGCAACTGCTCAATAGAATCAGCTTCATCTACAATTAAATTATCCTCGTATTCAACTCGACCCCAAAGAGAACCTTCTTCTCCTTCGACGATCAATTTGATTATTGATTTGTCTACATCAGGTTGAGAGCTATTTTCAATATTTTTCTTGCTTTTCATATAACGTTTTATCATTTCAGCCCAGCCTTTTTTAATATGCTGTGCTGTGTTGCTGGTTTGAGATCTCCACTATGCATTGGAATTGTTATTTTCCCTTCTTTAAAAGGGTGGATCAATTGCAAATGACTTCCTTTCTGCATCTTTTCATACCAACCGTCATGTTTAAGCAATTTGAGAGCTTCTTTGGCAGTCATCAGAAATTATTATAGTGTGTTAATAATTTTAAAGTAACAAAAATGTTACTTTATTTGCAAATGTACATTCTTGATTTACTAGTATGAAGCTGATAGTTATTATTGAGAAAGGTGATAACGAGCTGTGGGGACGCATTGAAAACATTCAGGCTACTTGCCGGTAACCAGCGGCAGAACATTGGAGGAGATTAGCATTAATCTTAAAGATTTGTTGGAAGACTTTATTGAGAATGAAGGGCAGAATCACCAGGAATGGCGACATGTCAAAGCTTGCGATTTTAAATTTGAATTTGTGGAATAGTACCTCAATAAACTATGTTAATCCACCTCTTCCGGATCAAACAAATCAACCAGCAACTCAGCATTTCTAACGCATAAGTGGATGTGATCGTGCTCGCGAAATGCGCTGCCTGGGTAGACGGGGAAACCTTCTTGAAAAGGAGCGCGAACGGTGTCGTAGAAAAGACTCGGCTCGTTATCGCCTACAAGTATCATTGCGTGTTCAATAACGACCCTATCAAGATATCTTAAAACATTATCATCAGGATTCCCTTTTGCCTTGGGATGCGGTCTATTCACAGGAATTGCAGCATCCGAGTTTATCAAGTCCTTACAGAGATCAGCATAGGCAATTCTCAAAATCTCTTTTGCGGAAGAGTTGGATATATCAAAACAATGTCCCAACTGAATTTTTGCGCCTATAACTGCTGCGCGTTTTCCGTGCATTTCCTCGGCCCAACTTTGAGCTCGCTGTATATCGTTCTCCCAAAAATAAACGCCAGACCCTAACCAATCATAACGATTAGCACTTTTTTCAAACTTAGTTAGTCCGTAAAGAATTTTATTTTTCACGTCTATGTGACAGCCGTGAAAACCGTAGACAGTTACGTCACAGTAATGAAATGGATGCATTCAACTTAGTGTGTGTTACAGGCTTAAATTCAAGCTTTATTTTTCTCCCAGTCATCAGGAATGCCGCCGCGATAATGTTCAGCAACCTCCCCATTTTCATCGAGATAACCGAGTTTCTTTAAACGGTCAATAGACGCTTGCCGAGGATCAGTAGAGTTATTTATTTCTTCCCGTTTTGCCGCCACATACGCCCTAACCTTATCAACAAGTTCCTGATTCATAGTTACAAGTGTTTTGTATAGAATCCCAATTTCAAAACTTCCCGACACATTCGCAATTCCAATGTCCCTCCGGTAACTCCCGCTAATTTTCCGGCTGCAACGCCACATGCTTCCACCAATCGGTAAACACATTCTCTCCCTTCAAATTGACCTTCTGCCCGATCATGGGCGTAACCAGCGGCATGTTTTGCTTCCTGGCTTCGAGAGTGGCTCTTTGGATGGGTTCGTTCCAGTCGTGGAGGGCAAGGGAGAATTTGGACCAGTGGACAGGCATCAGTTTGGTGGCTTTTAGCTCGCGCGCGGCGGTGACGGTTTCTTCGGGCATCATGTGGATGTATTTCCAGGCTTCGTTATATTGGCCGCATTCCAGGATCGCGAGGTCGAACGGGCCGAATTTGTCTCCGATTCTTTTGAAATGCTGGTCATAACCCGAGTCGCCGCCAATGAAAACTTTCATGGTCGGGGTTTGTAGCACGAATGAAACCCAAAGTGCCTTATTGCGACTAAGGCCGCGACCGGAAAAATGCCTTCCCGGCGTTATATCGACCCGAAATCCGTCACCAAGATCCGCTCCCTGGTTCCAATCTTTTTCAATCAGCATGTTTTTGTTATAACCCCAATGTTCAAAATGCTCGCCGGTGCCGAGGCCGGTTATCACTTTCTTAACTTTTGATTTCAGCTTTAAAATCGTCGTGTAATCCAAATGGTCCCAGTGATCGTGCGAAATCATAAGATAATCAATGGCCGGAAAATCTTCTACGGCATAAACATCGGAGCCCTTGAAACTGGGCGTCGTGAAGTGGACGGGAGAAGCGCTGCCGCTAAAAACAGGATCGACGAGGAATGTTTTGCCATCCATCTGCAAGAAATAGGATGAATGTCCAAACCAGACTAAAACGTTCTCACTGGGGTCTAAATGCAATAAATCAGTCTTTTGCGATGGAATGGTTGCTCCGGGAATGTTGTATTTGCTTTTACCAAAAAAGAATTTAACGAGCACTTTTGAATAACTGTGGCCCTCTGCCAAATCTGGCGTATAACTCTCATTCTGAAATTTGCCGTCTTTGTAGTTCGGTGAATTTTTAATCAATTCCAATCTTTCGCCGGAAGGTTGTCGGCCAAACTGTGGGCGCTGCAAAAAAATGTAACCGGCCATGACAAGCAAAGCCAGCAAAATAAATAATATCATAAGGGATTTTCTAATAATTCGGATCATTGAAAAACGTGTAGGGCAAATATTAGGGAAGGTAAAAAGTTTTAGGTTTGACAAACACTTTCTTCTGTATTTTTGGCCAATATAATTTTATCACTAACAACCAGCCATGAATAAACGTTTGCTATTGCTCTATTTGCTGCTTTCAACCTGCATTTGTCAGGCTCAAAACATGGCGGCGCCCGACACCAACTGGGTGAGGGAAAATTACATTAAAACGGAGCAATACATCACGATGCGCGATGGCGTGAAGCTTTTTACTGCCATTTATTCCCCCAAAGATTCGTCTCAAACTTATCCGATCCTCATGCAGCGGACGCCTTATTCAGTGCGGCCTTATGGAGTCAATAAATATCGCCGTAGCCTGGGGCCAAATCCTTATCTGATGCGGGAAAAGTACATTTTCGTTTATCAGGACGCGCGCGGTCGTTATAAAAGTGAGGGAAATTTCAGGGAAATGACGCCGGCGATTGACAAGAAGACGAGTATTAAAGATGTCGATGAGTCGCGCGACACTTATGACACGATTGAATGGCTTTTGAAAAACACAAAAAACAATGGTAAGGTCGGTCAATCCGGCATTTCCTTTCCCGGATTTTATTCTTCTGCGGCATTGCCAGATGCACATCCGGCGTTGAAAGCTGTTTCGCCGCAAGCGCCAATGTCCGATGAATTTATCGGTGACGACTGTTATCACAATGGAGCCTTTTTTTTGATGGATAACTTTGGTTTTTACAGTGGCTTCGACGGCCCAAAAAGTGCTAATGGAGAGAATTATGAACCGTTTTTCAAAGCTGAATTTAAAGATACTTACAAATATTTCCTGGATTTCGGCCCTCTGAAAAAAGCCAATACAGACGCTTATTTTTCTGATCCCAACAGCATTTGGCGGCAGACCGTGGCGCATCCGGTTTATGATGAATTTTGGGAAAGCAGGAATATAAAAAAGCATTTGAAAAACATAAAACCTGCCGTGCTGGTCGTTGGCGGGTGGTTTGATGCAGAGGATTTATATGGTGCTTTGAAAACTTATGCAGCGATCGAGAAGCAGACGCCAGGAAATAATAATCGGCTCGTAATGGGACCGTGGACGCATGGAGGCTGGGCTGCGCCACAATGGAAGTCGTTTGCGCAATATCATTTTGGCGGCGATTTGAACAAATATTTTCAAGAGGAAATCGAGACGAAATTTTTTAATTTTTATCTCAAAGGAAAAGGAAGTTTTGATCAGCCGGAAGTGACGGTTTACGAAACGGGCTCTAATCAATGGAAAAATTACGATGTCTGGCCGCCGAAAAATAGTCGGCCGACCCCTTATTATTTGAATGCAAATGGCACATTATCAACTTCTAAGCCTGCTGCGAAATCTGGTGAAACCGCTTACGAAAGCGATCCGGCAAACCCGGTTCCTTACACGAGCGTAACCGGCGGTCATAGGAACAATGCTTATATGGCCGAAGACCAGAGTTTTGCTTCGAAACGGCCGGATGTGCTTAGTTTTCAGACGGATTCTTTGACGGCCGATGTGACATTAACGGGTGAGATCATTGCCAATTTGCTGGTTTCTACGACCGGTTCTGACGCGGATTTTATTGTAAAAGTCATTGATGTCTGGCCTGCTAACACCTCGGTTCCGGGCGCAAAAGATGGTGATAAGCCGGTGGATATGAACGGTTATCAGCAAATGGTGCGGGCAGAAGTGTTGCGTGGGAAATTTCGGAACAGCTTTTCAAAACCTGAGCCATTTAAAAAAGATAAAGTGGAAAAAGTAACTGTTAAGCTCAATGAAACCGCCCACACATTCAAAAAAGGACATCGCATTATGGTGCAGATTCAAAGCAGCTGGTTTCCATTGGTAGACAGGAACCCACAGAAGTTTCTGAATATTTTTGAAGCCAATGAAGCGGATTTTCAGAAATCAAAAATTACGATTCACCACAATGCACAATACAGCAGCAGCATAACATTACCCGTCCTGAAATAGGGACGGTTTTATTCCTAAACACCTTAAAATCATGGATACTTTCGCCGGGAAACTTCCCGCTTTTCTGCTTGCGTGCTTACTTTTCTGCGTCTGCACAGCTGCATTTGGGCAAAATAAAAAACCACAATTCAGGGTTTTGGCGATGGCTGAACCGGGCGGCCACCACATTGAATATTCGAAAAGGGCCAGAATTTGGCTGGATTCATTGGCAGCAAAGGAGAATTTTTCCATTGATTACATTGATAAAACAGACCCGATTAGTGAAGCATATCTGGCTAATTATCAGCTCATTATTCAGCTCGATTATGTTCCTTATGCCTGGAAACCGGAAGCATCAGCGGCATTTGAAAAATATATCAATGAAGGCAAAGGCGGCTGGATTGGCTTTCACCATGCCACATTACTGGGCGAATTTGACGGCTACAAGATCTGGCCTTGGTTTGCGGATTTCATGGGCGGAATTCGCTACAAAAATTACATCGCCGACTTTGCCGCCGCCACCGTGAAAGTGGAGGAGAGCGATCATCCCGTGATGAAGGGTGTTCCCGCGACATTTTTGGTGAAAAAAGAGGAATGGTATATCTATGACAAAAGCCCGCGGCCCAATGTAGACGTCTTGGCGAGCGTTGATGAATCCACTTATTCGCCTGATTCCGAGGTGAAAATGGGCGACCATCCTGTCATTTGGTTGAATCCGAAAATGAAAGCGAAGAACATTTACATTTTCATGGGACACTCGCCGGTTCTGTTTGAAAATGATGTTTATAAGACCATTTTCAAGAATGCTATTTTTTGGGCTGTTAAGAACGAATTGTAAGACTTTCCAAGTCTTCAAGACTTGGGAAGTCTGGTTGCCTCACTTCAAACCTTTACGCTTTTTATACTCCTGAAAACGCTCATTGTAATGCTTTAAATCAGCCTCTTTAAATGTTTTCAAATAACGGTCCGGCAGTTCCAGTCGCTCCTTCATTTGCAAGGTTCCTTCGAGTTCAACCAGCGTATTTTTGCCCTTATCATCTTTATTAAGCTCGAACGAATCGTACAAATCGCCGCTCACTGTAAATGCTTTAAATGCCAATTTACTCGAATCAATGGTGATCACCTGATACAATTGCGTGTTGGAAGCCGCGCGGTCCATCCAATCCTGCAAACCAATGTCATACATTTTAGGCCCGCTTACCGAAACGACGTAAATCGGCCCGTCGGGCGTTTGCCGGCTTTCTCCTGTTGGCATATTTAAGCCCCGACCGTAACTGTGATCGTGACCTTGCAGCACGATATCCACATTGTATTTCTTGTAAAGCGGCTCCATTTTCCTGCGCCAGCGATCATTGCTGCGACCTTGCTTTGTGGAATAAACCGGGTGATGATGCACGACGACGGTCCAACGATTTGGATTCGTTTTTACAACTTCTTCAAACCAATCTGCCTGGCGGTTCATTGCCCCAATGCTGTTATCAGCTTCTTCAGAATTTAAGAAGATGAATCTATTATTTTGATAATCAATGTAGTAAGCCGTTTCAATCATTCCGTCCGGGCCATTTTCCGGCAATGCAAATTGCGGGCGCCAGTGCTGGGAGACTTTCAGATCATTGTCTGTGTCTTTAAAATATTCATGGTTACCGGGAGTTGAAAGGTTCGGGATCATTCCGTTAATCCAGCCACCCGCCTCAAACCATTCGCCCCATTCGTGATCTGCGTTGGAACGGTTGATCAAATCCCCCGCATGGATCATGAAATCGGCTTTGGGCAATGTTGCGTAAGCGCCGCGAATCGCCCGTGACCAAAGCGAGCGTATTTCCGTTTGCGCATCCCCAAAATAAAGAAAAGACACGGGCTCATTTTTATCCGAAGCCGTCGTAAAATGAAACCATTCACTCCAATTTTCTCCATTCCCAACGCGATAAACATATTGGGTCGAAGGCTTCAAATCCGTGAAATTCACTTCATGATAATGCACCAGCTTTCCATCCAGCTTAACCGCCTGCGTCAATGCATTCACAATCTTGGCATTAGGCACAAAATCGGGCGAAGGGTCGGCCTCATGAATGGCTGCAATTCCTTTTGTGACAGTGGAATCGGTTCGCCAGTTTACGGCCTGCGAAGTCGCCGGAGCACCTTTATAACCAAGTATAACGCGGTCAGGGAATGGGGATGGTGGATATATTTTACTTGATTGAGCGAAAAGCGAAGCGCTGTTAATTACAAGAAGTAATGATGTTAATGTTAAAAAGAAGCCGGGAAAAGCAGCACGCATATTAAAATTGAATGGTTGAGACATTTAAAATACTGGATACGAACAGAATCGGGCTATTATGGTCTGATTGCACGCGGCAACATAGAGATTTATTTTGATCAAGATATTGTTGAAATAAAACGTCTGAAAGAATGTTCATAAGGGGTTGCGCCAATGCTGGCCGAACTTACGGAAACTATCAGGGATGCGCAACAAATCCGACAGGTGCGATTTTTCTTTTCCAGTCGTACCTTTACACTGTTTAATAACTTGAAGTCACCTTGCAGCAGAAAACGCTTTTTGTCACGCCGCCATTTACTCAGCTTAATACGCCTTATCCGGCTACGGCTTATCTAAAAGGGTTTTTGAACACTTTGGGTAGGGAGTCGTATCAGGCGGATTTAGGGATTGATGTGATTTTGGAGTTGTTTTCTTCGGAGGGTTTACGGACACTTTTTGCGCAGCTTGACGCGTCTGACATTGCGCTTTCGGAAAATAGTTTTCGCATTTATTCGCTCAAAGACGAATACATTTCAACCATTGACCCGGTTATCCGTTTTCTTAAAAACCAGAATCCAACATTAGCGCACAGTATTTGCGACCGGAGTTATTTGCCGGAAGCGAGCCGTTTCCAGCAATTGGAGGATATGGACTGGGCTTTTGGGACGATGGGAATTCATGACAAGGCTCGGCATTTCGCAACATTGTATCTTGAAGATCTGGGCGACTTGGTCCAGGAGGCTGTTGATCCGCATTTTGGTTTCAGCCGTTATGCTGAGCGATTAGGCAGGTCTGCGACGAGTTTTGATGAGATGGAAGCTGCATTACAAGCGCCTGATACGCTGTTGTCTAAGACATTAACGGATGTTTTGGAACAGAAACTACAAAAATACCATCCTGATATCGTCTGCATTTCAGTTCCTTTTCCCGGAAATCTTTACGGCGGTTTCAAATGTGGACAGCATCTGAAAAAGCATTATCCCAACATTAAAATCGTCATGGGCGGCGGCTTTCCAAATACGGAATTACGCACATTGAAGGAGCCCCGCGTTTTTAATTACATTGATTTTATTTGTCTGGATGACGGTGAAGCGCCCTTGCTTTCCCTGTTGGAATATCTCGACGGGGAAAGGGAAATTACGCAGCTCAAACGTGTCTATTCACGTGTGGATGGTGCAGTAATTTATCACAATGGCGCCAGGGAAAAGGATGTGCCGCAGCGTGATACGGGCACGCCGGATTACAGCGATTTACCCTTGCATGACTACTTGTCGGTGATTGAAATTGTTAATCCCATGCACAGGCTTTGGAGTGACGGCCGCTGGAATAAATTGACGCTAGCGCATGGCTGTTACTGGGGCAAATGCTCGTTTTGTGACATTTCGCTGGATTATATCAGACGTTACGAGCCGATGACGGCGTCATTGCTTTGTGATCGCATTGAAGAAATCATTGCACAAACGCAACAGAACGGCTTTCATTTTGTGGATGAAGCCGCGCCGCCGGCGTTGCTCAGGGATTTGGCACTTGAAATAATCAGAAGGAAGCTCACGGTCGTTTGGTGGACTAACATTCGTTTTGAAAAAAACTTCACGCATGACCTTTGCCTGCTATTGAAAGCTTCCGGTTGCATTGCCATTTCGGGAGGTTTGGAAGTGGCTTCTGACCGGCTTTTGGAACGCATGAAAAAAGGCGTGACGGTTGCGCAGGTTGCGCGCGTCGCGGATGCATTCACGCAGGCGGGCATCATGGTGCATGCGTATTTAATGTATGGTTTTCCGACACAAACAGCCCAGGAAACGATTGATTCGCTGGAAATGGTGCGGCAATTGTTTCAGGCTGGCATTGTGCAATCGGGGTTTTGGCATCGGTTTGCGATGACGGCGCATAGTCCGGTTGGTTTACATCCCGAGGAGTTTGATGTGATGCGGATTGGACCTCATGGCGGGGACTTTGCTAATAATGATCTGGAACATGGCGATCCTTCCGGCGCGAACCACGACTTGTTTGCTGAGGGTTTACGGAAGTCGCTTTTCAATTACATGCACGGCGTTTGTCTTGACTTTCCGCATTCCAGATGGTTTGATTTCAAAGTGCCACCGACTTCCATTCCGCCCAATTACATTGAAAAGAGCATTAGTAAGCTGCCTGAGCTGGCACACAGGCCGAATGCGGTTGTGACCTGGCTCGGGAGCTTGCCGGAAATGTCTGTTTTTGAGGAGAAAAAAGGCAAAAAGGTTTACGAAATCGCGGAACTGGTTTTTTATAATAAGAAAAAGGAGTGGGCAATAGAAACCGATGTAGCTGTGGGGGAGTGGCTTGTGGAGGTTATGCCTAAGTTGCTGTCTTCCAATGTAGAAGCTTGCCCTTTGGAGAAATTGAAAAATGATTTCGAAGCCGCCGGATTGGGCAGCTTCGAGAACTTTATGACTTCTATGACCTGGACTCAGCTCAAAGCAGGCGGAATGCTCATTTTGTAAACATTACATTTTCAAAACCGAGAAATTTTCCAGATTATCATCAAATGTGGTGAATGTTGCAGGGTAACCAATAGCAATGCTGCCAATCTGTTTTTCCAGTCCCAATGCTTTTGCAGGCCTGATTGTAGCCATTTCTATGGCTTCCTGCAAAGGAATGCCAATTATATTGACCGCATTACGAACCGCGTCGGGCAATGATATGGTGGCTCCGGCGAGGTTCCCATCCGAGTTGGTATAGCGACCGTCTTTCAAGTAAGCATCAAATTCACCCCATTTGAATTCTGTTACTTTTTCGCCTAAAAACAATGCGTCTGAAATTAGGAACAGCTTGTCTTTCTTGATCTTATAAGCCACACTGGCTGCACCAAAATCGCAATGCACTCCGTCGATTATTAGCGGTGCATACACATTTTCATTATCAAATGTAGCGCCAACTAGGCCCGGTGCACGGTGACCAAATGCCGACATGGCGTTGTACAAATGCGTAACAAGCTGAATTCCCTGGTTAAATGCTGCGGTTGCTTCGTCGTAAGTTGCGTTAGAATGGCCTGCGGAGACGGTTATGCCGGATTCCAGCAGCATTTGGATTTGTTCGGTCGTGAACATTTCCGGTGCAATGGTGATCAGCTTGATAATGTCTTTTCCGTGATAAATTACTTCCCTTAACTCAGCGTCCGTCGGTTTGCGCACGTAGGCCGTTAAATGTGCGCCACGTTTGATAGGATTAAGGAACGGTCCTTCCAAATGCATTCCCAAAACGCCGGAATGTGGATTTTTTTCGATGTAGTTACGCGTTGCTTCAATGCTTTTCAGGATATTTTCCTGCGGAGAAGTAATGAGCGTGGGAAGCACGTAGGCTGTTCCGGTTTTTACACTAGCCTGATAAATATCGTCAATGGTTTCTTCGTCAGCACGTTCTGTGAAATAGAATTTCTCGCCGCCGTTGATATGACTGTCAAAAAGGCCGGGCGCGAGATTGGCAACGCGCGTTACCGTTGGATCCGGTTCAGCGTATTCCATGCCGGCAATCTGACCTTCTATGACTTGTATAAGTTGGTTTCTAAGAATTTCCTGACCGGTATAAACGGTTTCGGCAAACAATTGAAGTGACATAATTGAATAGGTAGATTTAGACGCGCCAAGAAACGAAAAATGCGCAGGCGGTCAAAATGCTACTTGATAATAATGTCAAATTTGGTCAGCAGGCCAGCCAGATCCGAAGAAAGGAATTTGGCCTTGCGAATGTTGTTACTGGTTGGGTCGATGGTAAAATTCTTGCTGTTGGAGAAGTCAACGCCTGCTAAATTGGTGTTGGCAAAAACAGCATCCCAGAAGTCACAATTGTAGAATTTAGACTTGGATAAGTCGGCTTGTGTGAAGTCTGCTCCATGAATCTTGCAGTTACTGAATGCAGATTTGTTCAATTTCTTTTGTTCAAAAATTGCATAATCCAGGATGCAGTTTTCAAACCTGGCCGCAAATGCAAAGTCCTTCGATTCAGAAAAATTAACACCCAGCAATTTGCAGTTGATAAACTCAATATCAGAAATCTTGCAATTTTTGACGCTTGCATTGCTCATGTTACAATCCTGAAAAATGCAGTCGATGAAGTCAATGCCTGAAAGATCAGAGAACGTGCAGTTGAGAAATTTGACTTGTTCGTAACTGGTTTCAGTCAGATCTTCAATGCTGAAATTTTTGTTTTCAATGACTTCCAAATCGTTGCCTCTCAAAATTTCCGGGATTACGTTAACTATTAGATGTATTTCTGAATAATGGATTTCAGTTGATCTGCCTGCACAACGCCGGATTGTCTCCACATGGGTTTGCCGTGTTTAAAAACAATCAAAGTAGGCACGCCCTGGATTTTGTAAGCATTAGCAGCGGATTTGTTCTTATCGACGTCCACTTTAATGATGGTTGCGGAGTCGCCGAGTTCGGATTTTACTTTTTCCAAAATGGGCTTCATCATTTTACAGGGACCGCACCATTCTGCTGAAAAATCGACGAGAACGGGCTTATTGCTGTTGATGAGTTCTGAAAATGTGGCCATGATTTCTGCTTTGGTTTATTAGGATAACCATTCAAAACAATGAAAGGTTTACCTGTTTACTCAATTTTCATTCCAACAAATTCTTCAACAGCTTCCCCGCCCTTTTCTCAATAAACTCGTAAGTGAAATGCGAATAAAGGATCGTGAGCGAAATGGAGATGACCAGCGAAATGGCGATCATCCCTTCATTAACAGGCGATTTCAATGCGCGAAAAAGGACTACGTTGACCAAAATCAGTACAATAGCGTGGTTCAAATAAATGGAATAGGAGATTTTTCCCAGATATTGAAATGAACCACTTTTAAGCAGTTGTGTCACGACTCCTTTTGAACTTGCAAAAATGACAATCCCCACCGCAAAGATGAACGGGAAAACAAGTTTCCATAAGTTAAGGTCGTAATGATGAACAGCATACATAGCTGAAATCAGGAATATCAGGAAAGGAATTTCAAACGCAGACAAGCTGAATGTTCGTTTGCTTAATACGAGGTTTGTAAATATCCCCAACGAAAAACAAAGCAGTCCGCGGACAAAACCATAGTCATAAGCCAATAGATATTCGCCTCTTGATATAATAAAAATACCTGATAATAAAGCAATTATCGCAAAAGTGACATACTTCACTTTTGGTAAAAGCAAAATAACCAGCCCAAAAAAAGCATACGAAACCATTTCGGAAGAGATGGACCAGGCCGGATAATTATTACTGATCCAGGAGCCGAAAACGGGCGTAGAACCCATGAATGTGAGCGTGTCAAAGGCTGTGTAAGCATAATAGCGCAGCCCAAGCTCGCCAACATTTTTCATAGGACTGCTTTCGCCGATCAGACTGGCGATAATAAAGATGACTTCTGTGTAAAAAAGAAGCGGGAACAACCTGATAAACCGCTTTTTGAGAAACGTGCCAAAATCCTTTCCGGTGCTGATCCTTTCAACGTAATTCATCGCGATCACAAAACCGCTCAAAACGAAGAAAAAGTCAACAAAAAGACTGGAATTGATGACAAAGAAGTTGTTGTAAAAGACCGATTCTTTGAACGCATTATGATGGTGGGCGATCACGAGAATGGAAAAAATGCCTCTTAGTCCATCTAATTGTTCAACGCGGTCTCTCATGAGCAGGTTTCGCTGGCTCTTCGAAAATCGCCCAACGACTAATTTTTAAAAAGGGTTAGCTGGTAACCGTTGTGAGTTGAGTTGTTGCGGATCGTCTGGGAATATTATCCAGATATTTGATGCCCAAAAACCGGATCATAACCAGGTAAGGAAACCAGAATGCAATGTCGTAGGGCCTTCCGCCGGTGAATAGCAACACCATTAAAGAGAAAAAGAAATAAGCCAGGAAAGTGGTCAGCGGATTCGTATATCGCCGGACTTCGCGCACGGCGTAAACGAAAAGGAAAAAGTTGAATCCTGCGAAAAACACAAATCCGAAAACGCCATGGCTCACCCAGGATTCCAGAAGGGGAATGTCCAGATAGTCCGATTTGTAGCCTCTGCCGAGGAAAACATCCCATGAAAATAAGGTCTCTGTGAATTCACCAAATCCGCCTACACGACCCATTGCGGAGGCATCCGTGTCCGCAGTTTCCGTTATCCTTACGCCCGTTGAAGTAAAAATTACGTCCAGGATCCGGTTTTCAAAAGCGTCCCAATAACCCAAGAGCATATCCAAAACATTACCATAACGAATTAAAAAGTATCGGATGCCCAGGATAATCAGCACAATGAAAGCCATGTTCTTCATTTTGAAAGCGCTCCCGATGGCGGAAAAGACATTCGAAATTTTGAATTGCAGGATGAAGTAAGCAAGGATCATAATGCCAACGGCCAGATAACTGGATTTGGCGAGTGCAATAACGATAACCCCCAGGCTGAACAGCACCGAGAAAAACAGGAACAATTTGGTAAAAATACCGGGCGTCCTGCCCAGCATCACCATGCCGGACAGCATGCAAATAATGCCGTTTCGGGCTGTAATGTGCGGATTTCCACCGGGTTGTGCGCCTTCGTTGGCAAAGCTTACCGCGGCACGCATTCCGGGCGTCCAGTTGGGGTCGTTCAGGATAGAATAGACCAATGTAATGTTGGTAAACAATGACATCAGAAAAAGGATCATGATCAGCGTGTCCTTCACATCGTTAGGAACATGCATTAGGAGTATCAGGAAGCCGAAAATGAAGACGTAGTTCCCAATGTCTGCAACGGATTTGCCCTGCTTGTTGATAAAAAAGAAATAATATAATGTAAGCAGAAGAAAGCCGAGACCGAGGTTAAAGAGGATCACATTAGGCTTGTAAAGTCTCTTAAAGAGGTGCATAGGCACCATCAGACACAAAGCCAGGGCGAAAAATATGGCGGTAAACACGCTGCTAGCCGGCCCAATACCCAAAGTATCCCGAATGAAAAAGATCAGCGGGAAACCATTGAACATCATGGCGATGCCGATGGAATATCTGAGATTATTAAAGTTGGTGGCTATATTAAGTAGACTCCAATTCATCTGGAAAATCTGAAACGGATATATTGTAAATCTAATCGCACTGCGAAATAGAGGATTTTACGAACTCGGCACCAAAGATACCTTATTTTGTTGGAAGCTGCTGAACCGTTCGTTGAAATGTACAATTTTTGGATCTTCGCATGTTCCTCTTTTCCTACCGACGCAATCGTAGACGACTTCGCATCCGGGTGCACCCGCAATGCGCCTCCCAGGCCCTCAACTTTTCTAACCCTGGTCGATTTTTGATACGTGTAACGTGTTATGAACTCGTAATCAAAGGCGAAACGGTAAGATTCATCAAACTTTCCATATTTTTCAATCAATGCCCGCTTGAAAAACAGCGTCTGATTATGGATTTGCATTCCTTCTAGAATCTGGCAATCAAAGCTGTATGAAGTTGTTTTCAAAATTTCGGTGACCTCATCTTCCGGGGTTATCATGTAGAGGTCGCCGTAAATGATGTCATCTTCCTGGTTTAAGGCTGCTTTCCCAAAACGAGCAAAAGTGTCCGGAAAATATACATCATCGGAATTTTGGAAACCGATATAATCGCCTGTTGCTTTTTCAAGACCTTTATTAATGGCATGCACCTGGCCACGGTCTTTTTCTGAAACCCACCAGGAAAGATATTTTTCGTATTTTTTGATCACTTCAACACTGTGATCCGTTGAGCCGCCGTCAACGATAATGTATTCCAGGTTGGGATAATTTTGGTTTAAAACACTTAAAATCGTTCTTTCCAGAAAATCAGCTTGGTTATAGGACGGCGTTATGATCGTTAATTTCGGATAATCCTGCTGATCAGTGGTGTTCTCAGAGCCGTTAATTTTAAGTTCAGATATAAAATTCCGCAAGTCCTGCGTATTTTTTTCTAGGAAGTGCATATAGTCCTGATTTTCCGCTTTGGTGATTTAAAACTGGTCAATGAATGCAGTGATCGATTTTAATTTCGCTGCCATATTATTTCTTAGAATCCTGTTTTCCCGGATCTTGGCAGGTTTGCCATAACCTGGCTGCCGATCGGAAGGAAGTAACTTTTTGTATTTGTCCAGTGTTTTTTTGTAGATGTTAAACAATGCATGAAAAGCATTATTTGCCGGCATAAGGGCAATGTGATTGGACCATACGGGATCAAAAAAATCCAGTCCTGCAAAATCGAGCGATATCAGTGGCTTTCCATCAATGTGATAATCGCCATTTCGCATTTGAAGATCATTATTAAGAATGGAATGCAGCCCGTAATGCCAGCCAGGATGCCCAATTTGTGTTGTTTCGGGAATCCATACCAATGTATAATTAAGCCACAATTGATCCATATTCTTGCCATTGCAAAGATCAAATTCAGCACGGTCGACGGTTCTTTCCGCCCACCAGTTTAACATTTTCAGCGTTTTCTCACCACATTTCAACATCCAGCTGCCGGAATGGAACATGCCAATGTTTAAAATCCGCTTGTCGTCCAGAATCTGGGAAGGGGCGAGTGGCTTTTTGATGTTAGGTGTTAAATGAATGTTGGAATCAGGATTGATAACATCTTCAAATGGTTTCACCAGAATGACCGACGGAGCCAGGAAAACAAGATTTTCGCAATCCTTGTGCAGGCGCAGCAGTGCTAATGCAAACCACGGACGGCAAGCTGCAGTTAATTCAAAGTTGTAATACTGAGCCTCCATATTTTTCCAGGCCGGAATTTCCGCCTGCTCAATGGTCAGTACTCTGATGTGTGACGGGACTTGTATTGGTGTATCGTCAACCCAGCAAAGATAAAATGTATGGTTCGGCTGGTGAAGCAAAACCGAATCGGCCAAAGCGAGCGCATGGGCAAGGTTGATTCTGTTACAAACCGTGTAAATAATGTTCATGTGCAACTAGTCCGCTTCCGGCAATGATTTGAAATAAGGCAATTGATTAATATTTTCCTTCGAAATGCCGGTTAATGCAAAGGGTAAAGTTTTGTTTAAATCAATGTTAGCTGCATCCATAGCAAAGTGGTTGCGAACAATGTTTGTAGGTTTCCGCAAATAAGGCCAAAACCGGTTCGCTTCAATTTCCCAAAAAACAGAATCGGCATTCAAAAAATCATCAATATGCCGATAGCGATAAACCTCTTTTTGCTTCGCTTTAATTGTACTGATCATGCGTTCTATGCGGCAAAGATAGATCCCATTGTTGGCATATGCGTGCCCGAACAGTCGTTTTTCATCTTCTTTCAGGCCAGAGAGCCTCGCAACCATTCCGGAAAGCCGCTTAATGTTGTCGGTTTCCAGCGGTCCGGCTTTCAGATAATCATAACCTTGCTTACACCAGTAATAGAGCTCATCGCGGATAACCCAGCTATTTAATTCATGAATGAGAAGAAAATCGCACCAGCTGAAACGGTCATAAAAATCCTCCATAAGCAGTAATCCCGCAAGGGCAGCTCGCGACAGGAAGTATTTTTCAGGGAAATAAATTACATCAATATCTTCATTATGCTCCTTGACAATTGAAAGATCTGCGCCCTCATAAGTGATGAAAATGACTGGATATTTATCAAGCGTATTAAGGCAATGATGCAGGAGTCTTTCTTCTGTGGGGTTGATCTGCGGATCGAGAATGGGCACAATAACGGATACAAGCTCTTTCATCAGGTTGTTTCCAGCTGATCAATAATGTAGTTCAAAGGCATTTTCAGCAGCTTTCGTACGCGCTGATAACGACGAACAGGGGTAGGTTTGATGTAAGCGCAGTGATATTTGCGATAATATGCATTGCCGTTGTTGATCAGGCTGTTCCGATAAAGGTCAAATAAAGCCGTCAGATCCGGGCGTGCTGAAAGTTCGAAGCGATCCTGGTATTTGGACAAAACACCAGGTTTTTGTGGATCATAACCGCTGTAATGAAAGAAAATCAGCGGATTCGTTCCATTTACGAAATGTGTGCCTTCTGATTCTGAAAATACTCTTTCGTGCAAATTCCAGTAAGCCGCATTATAACCCGGATTACGTTCCAAATGCGTGTTTGAGACAAATACTGGCAGAAAATTCATCCAGTTCTGATCTACAAAAAGACCATTACAAAGGTCGATAAGGCATTCATATCTCAATTTTTCTTCCCACCAATGGATAAATTCCGTGATCTCGGCGGATCTGCTGAAAGCCACAAAACCCAGGTTGTAAACGCCGGTATTCAAATGGTGAAGCTCGTTTGGTTTCAGCTGATCTTCAATCGGCGTATTAATGTGCGGTGTTAATACAGCTTTGTGCGTTGCTAATGAAGACAGTAATTCCGTCAGCGGTTGGAAAACGATAATGTCCGGATCAAAGTAAATGACGTTATCTGCTTCGGGATAATGTTTGAAAAAATAGGTAAAGTAAAATGGCTTTACGGCTGTATTGAGCTCAGTAATGTTGTATCTGTCAGCCATTTCCTGGAAATCCCGGATCTCGATCTTATCGATTTCGATCATTGGGAACTCAGTTGCATATCCTTTTTCAAAAACGACACCTTGCAATGAATCAACCAGACCGATAAAGAAAAGGACGTCCGGATTGGTGGATTTAAGTGAATCGCCTAATGTCCTGGCCTGGGCTAAATAATTTATGGAGCAAATTGTGAAGGCAATTGTCATTGATTCTGCTTTTCCGAAACCTGTAAAGGTAAATACTTTTGAATGATGGCTTCGACGCTTGCGACGCTTTTCTCTGTATTGTGCCTCTCCAATACTTTCTTTCTGCCATTACGGCCGAGCGTTTCACGCAGTGATGGATCCAGGACCAGCTGTATAATTGCCTCGGAGGCAGCAGAAATGTCCATATAAGGAACCACAAAGCCCGCATCTGATTCGATCAGTTCGGGTGCTCCGCCGGCATCTTCAAAACAAACCACCGGAATTTCCAGCAAAGCTGCTTCCAAAACCACAAGCGGATAAGGGTCTTCGCGCGAACTCAGGAGCAACACATCAAACCGGTTAATATAATCTAATGCGTGTGGCGTTGGCGGAACGAGAATGATCTTGTCGCTCAGTCCCATCAGCCGGATGTCGCTTTCAATCAATTCGTAAATTTCGTGTTGCGGACCTGCGCCGACCCATACGAAATAAACAGGCAACGGGCTGGTTTTATGAATAACCCGTTTAGCTATCCAGTTGAAAATATCGTTTCCTTTACGCCATTCTGCATTTCCGCAACCACCGATCACGATCGCATCATGCGGCACATTGTATGTTTTTTCCAAAATATCACGCTGCACCGTTTTCACCTTCCGATCAATGTGCTCGTGATCAATAAGTGTGAAAGTGCTGACCTGATTTTCGGGATAACTGTATTTCCTGATATAGTAATTGGCGACTGCGTTTGAGACGGCGATAACATGCCCCGCTTTTTTCAGCATGAAACTCAATTGCTTTTCATGTGAATAAAGCTTTACAGCCATGCCCAGCTCGTGCACAAATAGCACAAGGGGTAAATGGTGCAGGAATTTCAGAAACTCAGAGTAAACGCCCGAATTGGCAATGGAATTTACAAAGACAAGCCCGATATTCTGATGAGACAACTCATTTGCAATCCTTTCGTTGATCTTGTGTGCCGAATGCTGCTGGTAATATTTATAGAGCGGGACTTTTTTAAGCAGTTTTCCGGTAAGTGGAGTGGCGGTTACTTTGATGTTTTGATATAAACGGGTTACACCAACAACTTCTTCAAAATCTTTTTCCAGCTCTCCGCCGCTGCAAAGCAACAAATGCATAGGAACGCCTCGCTCTTTCAATAGTCTTAGCAATTGCAGCAGCAGCAACTGGCTCCCTGCGCGATTGGCGTCATGACTTACAAATAAGATTTTCTTATGCTCCATTACCCAGTAAATTGCTGTCTCAAAATTCGGTTACCCGATTACATTCTTCACCCGGATATGCTCAATAAGCCTCAAAGCTCTTCTTACCCGGCACTTTTTTGGCCGGATTTCCAATGTATATTCCCCATTCCTCGGTTTCCCTGGTGATAGCAGATGCCATACCCACCAAAGTTCCCTGTGCGATGGTCGTGTAATCGCGAATTGTACTGTTGACACCAAAAAAAGAATAAGATTCAACAACACAATGGCCTGAAAGCACTACATGGGAAGTAAAGAATGCGTGGTCTTTAATCTGACCGTGGTGGCCAATGTGATTTCCGCTCCACATGACAACATTATTTCCAACGGTTGTAAAAGGCTGAATGGTGTTGTCTTCCAGGATAAAACAGTTATCGCCGATAACACTCCTGTCAAAAATGGTGGCGTGCGAACTGACGTACGAAATGAACTTGTAACCTTTGGATTTTGCTTCATTGAAAATCCCTTCGCGGTTCCGGTTCATGTTTCTGCCGGTCATCGGAGCGAAAAAAGCGTATTCAGCAGGAGGAAAAAGGGAGGCAACATCTTCAAAAGCGACAACGGGCAGCCCTTTAAAGGATTCATCCTGAATATATTGGCGATTAATCGTGAAAGCGACTATTTCATGCTCTGAATCGTGGGTCAGATAATAGTGTGCCAGTTCCGCTGTGTCGAGTACTCCAAAAACGATAACCTTAGCCATTGTTAAATAAGTTCGTATGCCTTTAAATGTTCCTTAATGTGCTCCGGATCGTTAAACATCAGGATATCTATAATCGACAACCAAGGTACGAAAGCATTTTTAAATTGGGGATACGGGCTTGCAACACTTTTGATGAAGTCAAGTTTTATCCCTTCCTTTTCAAATTTCTCTTTATCATACAATTCCATCCCACCAATCGGATTAATGTAATGGCTGGCATTTTCTTGCTTACAAATATCCAGAATTCTTTCCTGACCTTTTAAGTGTGTGTTTTGATATATCATGGATGAGGGCACAATTTCAGTCGTGATTTCCATGTATTCGCACGTCCTTTTCAGCGCCTGAAAGGTCAGTTCGTATATTGTTTGAACGTCTAAATTTACAATTTCTTCGATCAGAACAAAAACCTTTTGAAAATAGGGGGCTTTCTGATAGGATTGCTGAAGGGTTTTCAAAAACTTTTTTTGCCAGGGTTCGCTTTTCGAAAGTTCTACCTCGTTAATAAGCTTATTCTGGCTCGCGTCTTTGAGCGGGATAGTAAAAAGGTGAGCCTGACCGGACACCAGCACATTGTTTCTGTTGATCCACCCCTTATTGATAAAATTCACATCATCGTAAATAATGAATTTATCAACGGCGTTAATCAGCTGAAAATAGCCTATATATGGAAATATATAAGGCTGCATAATGGCGATGGTCATGAATGGCTATTTAAGCTTTCTGAGATAATAATCTTCTCCCTGGACAGCCACGTTGGTGATTGTCGTATCGCTCCCTAAACGAATGTCGGTGGGTAAAGATTTGATGCGGCTGGTGTCATTGATCACGCTTTTGGCATAAAAAAGATAATCCGCGTCCTTCGGAATCGGTTTCAAACCTTGTTCAAAAGGATTAATGCTGATCAGTTTACGAGAAAGATCTTCGCCATAAAGCGGATATTCGAAATCATCATTAATGGTCGCCAGTGCAACGGTCGCGTCTTTTGGAACAATGGAATCAAATGTCTGATATGCCTTCGTAATGTCGGGACGCGCGAATGTTTGCAAATGGATCCTGTCGGTTTGCAACGCAGATTTATACCCGTAAGCTGCGATAGGAAGGCAGCGAATGTTCAGATAAACCGACATCACCGCCGAAACGCAGGCCAGCCCGACAACAAGCATAATGTATCCTTTCCAAACGTTCCGTCGCGGTTTAAGGATTGATAACCGGTGGTTTGAAAACAACAATAAGAGGAATAGAACGCCGAATAAGCCAGTCTCTATAAAATATCTCCCTTTAAATGGATCGTAAACGGCAGAGTAGGAGATCGCTGCAAAGTGGAGGCAGAATGCCAGGGCTAAAAACGAATGCACGCGGGATCGGAAGACGCGGATCAATGTGAAAAATATCAATGGCAATATCAGCGCAAAACCAAAAACACCCCAGTATGGATTGGCATTGAAGTTATCAAACCGGCGCTGGAAAGAAAAAGGTACGATCGCATATTCGGTCTCTTCGTCCAGCCGCATGCGCAATTTGTCTTCCAGAATGACAAGTGGCTTGCGAATGGTTGTATTTAAATCGTATCCCCACTGTGCATTGCGAATGCCATCCAGGTTACAAAATTCGTAGGTGTAACGGACTACATTGCGGCTTCCCTGTTCGAAAAGGTTAGATAATGTGCCAAAACGCTCAACAGACTGATGTTTTAATGCGGTAGGCGGGCCTATGGGATGCCCGAAAACCATAATGTTCTTGATATAACCTGTCGGAAATGTATAAACGAGCATCGCAAGCGAAATAGCAGCCGCCAGTTTCCAGAATCTGTGAAAAAACACTTTAAAATCCGGTGCCAGGAACACCGTGTAAAGCATGATTACAAAAACGGACGGTAATAACAATGCAAAAGTTATTTTATGCCCGAAAACCACCCCGAACGCGAGGCCTGATAAATACAAATATTTGTTGTTGCGCGTGCTGTAATAGGTGAAAAGGAAATAAAGCAGGCAGCTTAGGTAAGCGGTTAAAACAATGTCCGTTTCGGTGGTTACAGCCTGCATTAAGAAGTTCAAGAACATGCCGTAAGCCAGTGCGCAAAAGAAACTTGCAGATAAGTTCCGGCCGATGCGCTGCGCAATTCCAAACACGCAAACGAGCGTGATGTAATAGGAAGTATGGTGAATTAGTTTGAACGCATTTTCGATCTTTCCGCTGATCAGATAACTGTAAATCTGGATCGTTGTGAGACTTTTGGGATAAGTGTCCATATTCCAGTTCGTCCCTCCGAAATGAGCCATTGTGCCATGTTGAATGTATCGGATGGCTCGGTTCAAATGGCCTGTCATGCTGTCCCATTCATTTGGCACCGTGAAAAGCACGAGAATGAGGTTGGTCACTGCGATCACAGCAATGGTGCCAAACATGAAGAAAAATATTGTTTTCAGATAAACGGAAAGCTCCTTTGTCCAAAACCGGAAGGTTTCTGCCCTGTTGGCAATGACGTCACGAATGGAGTAGGAGGGCTGTGACTGGATCAACGAGGTCCAGATTACATAATGCAGGCTTAAGGCAACGAATGTGGCCATGATCCATGCCCAGGTTTGTGCGGTAAGATCTAATGCAGATAGTACAAAACCTGCCGGGATGACGCTTCCCACGAATAGCATGAAACAAACAATGAGCCATTCTGCCAGGGACGGCTGGGCTATTTTTTTTGCAACGAAACTAATGCTGTATAAAAACAGTAAGAAGGCAAGCCAGTAAACAAAACCCATGCTATTCTGGTAATAAATGAGCATTAACAATGCGGGAAATCCGTTCTATATCAGAATACGGAAGGCCAACATATAAAGGCAAACTTAACACTCTTAGCGCGATATCCTCAGAAACCGGACAAGCAATTTGCCTTGGCATGAACGACAGCGTATTTAATGAAGGATAAAAATAGCGCCGCGGAATCACATCTTCTTCACGCAATGCATCCATAACCCGGAACATCACTTGCTCGGAAGGAAACACAACGGGGTAATAGGCGTAATTATATTCAATGTCTTTGCTGATAACCGGCTTGTAAAGCACATCCCAGTTAAGCATGCTGTTGTAAGCATCAAAAACTTCTTTGCGGGCAGCAATAATGTCTTTCACTAGGGGAAGATTTACCAAACCCATGGCTGCGTGGAATTCGGAATTCTTGCCATTGATCCCAGCATAAAGATAATGTTCATCGCCCTGATGGCCGAATGCACGCAAAAGGTGCAATTTCTTGTCGAGCTCGGGATGATTTGAAATTAATGCTCCGCCTTCAATGGTATGGAAAACTTTGGTGGCGTGAAAGCTGCATGTGCTTAAATCGCCATAGGAAAGCAGAGATTTGCCTTTATATGTGACGCCAAATGCATGCGCCGCGTCGTAAATTACTTTCAGGTTATGCTTTTTGGCAATGACTTCAATGGCCTCAATGTCGCATGGATTGCCATAAACGTGCGTGGCAAGAATCCCAGTTGTAGCAGGCGTGATTGAAGCCTCGATCAGCGCTGGATTTATATTAAAGGTCTGAGCGTCAATATCCACGAAAACGGGTGTGCAGTTTTCCCAGAGTATTGCATTGGAAGTAGCAACATAGGAAAAGGGCGTTGTAATCACCTCGCCTGAAATTTCAAGCGCCTTAATGGCGATTTGAAGGACGATCGTTCCGTTTCCGCAAAAATATAGGTGGTCAACCCCCAGGTATTTTTTTAATTCTGCTTCCAGTTCCTGAAGAACGGGACCATTATTGGTCAGATATCCGCGTTCCCAAATTTCCCGAACATATTGCAGATATTTTTCCTGGTCTGGTAAGAAGGTTTTAGTGACGTTAATCATTCACTACATGTTCAGTTTGGCGAATGGAAAAATTAAGTTGAGGGCGAATATATCCGGGCCATTTGCCATACCAGGTTACATTTTCACGATAATCCTCAATATCAAAAATAAGGGCTTCTTCCATGTTGTAGAGAACGGTGCTGGTGTCCTTTACAATCATCATAGAAACCACATAGGAACCGTCGTTCAGGAAATGGCCTGGAATTTCACAAACGCCGCTTACGAGGCCTTTGGAAAAAGTTTCAGCCTGCGTTCCCACATTGAAGATACACTCACCTGTAAACGTATACAAGTGCATGCTCAGGTTCAGGCTTGCGCCTTCAACCAGGTTCCAGAATTCAAATTGGAAATTGATAGGCGTACGGACGTCGATGTGGTTCAGATCGTCCTGATATTCAGGGAAAAGCTTAAATCTTTTGACACGGACCTGATCGTTACCCGGCGCATTTTCAATGTTGTCCCAATGCTTTTCAAGCGTTTTATGAGAAACCTTGCTCAGATAATTGGTAACGATATGTGTAGTTTCACCCTGATCAATCAACCTTCCTTTTTCAAAATAAAAGGATTTGTTGCAAAGGGCTTGAATGGCAGTCAGGTTATGGCTTACGAAAATCAATGTTCTTCCGCTTTCGGAAACATCACGCATCTTGCCAAGACATTTCTTCTGGAATTCGGTGTCGCCAACCGCTAAAACTTCGTCTACGATCAGGATTTCAGGGTTAAGGTGCGCTGCGATAGCAAAACCGAGCCGCACATACATCCCTGAGGAATATCTTTTAACCGGTGTATCCAAGAATTTTTCCACACCTGCAAAATCAACAATGGCATCAAATGACTGCCTGATCTCGCTTTTGGCCATTCCTAATATCGCACCGTTAAGGAAGATATTTTCGCGGCCTGTCAGTTCAGGATGAAAACCGGTTCCCACTTCCAGCAAGCTGGCAATGCGGCCTTCGATCTTGATCTGGCCTGTGGTGGGTTCCGTGATGCGGCTGAGGATTTTCAATAGTGTTGACTTCCCTGCGCCGTTGTGCCCCACGATCCCGATTCGGTCACCTTGATCAATGGAAAAGTTGATATCCTTTAATGCCCAAAATTCTTCTTTTTCGGCAAAATCGGAATTGTTCTGCTTGCGCGAGAACATTTTGTCAACCTGTTCGGTCACAATATCACGCAAGCTTGGAGAACCATTTTTACGTTGATGGTCTATAATATATTTCTTGCTGATGTCTTCAGCTACGATTACAGGCATGCCCAAATGTAATTATTTCAGATATGATCCACGAAAGTTTTTTCTTTTTTACGGAAATAAATCAAAGACAATATCAATATCGAAAAGGAAATTATTGTCGTCGAGTAAAGACTTTGGGGATTAAAATATGCTTTGTCACCCAGCAAGCACCAACGAAAACCATCGATAATACCAACCAGGGGATTCAGGTTATAATATTTTTCAAACCATGTTCCTTTTGCAAGTGTGCTGCTGTAAGCAACTGGCACGGCGTACATTCCAACTTGTACTAAAAATGGAATTAACTGACCGATATCCCGAAAGCGAACGTTCAAAACCGCAAAGAACAGGCCAAACCCCAAACTTGTAATAAATGTAAGTAAAATGAAGCAAGGAAGAAATACAATGTTCCAGCTTATGGGATGTTTGAAGAACAGTGTCATCACCATAAATATCCCGAAAGCGATCAGAAAGTCAACAAAACCGACAGCTATGGAGCTCAACGGCATCAGCAGCCTTGGGAAGTACACTTTGGAAACCAGATTCCCATTAATAAGGATACTGTTGCTGATCTGCGTAAATGTATTCGCAAAGAAAGTCCAGATTGTGAGTCCGCTCAGAACCATCAGCGGGTAGGGGACGCCAGGATCACTTTTGATTTTGGCAAGATAACTAAAAACAAAGACCATGACAGTCATGGTCATTATGGGTCTTAAAACGCTCCAAGCAATACCTAGCAGGGTTTGTTTATAACGAACTGAAATGTCGCGCTTTGACAAAATCCAGAGTAACTGCCTGTTGAGCCAAAGATCTTTCCAATAATCCTTCTCGGATCCGCCTGCTTTTATTGTAATTGAGTGTTGAGTTGCCATTCTATTGCTTAACTACTACTGTGGGGGTTGCAAAGACCGTCCGGAAATAAGTGAATATTAGTGCGAGCATCACGCCTACCAATGCCCCGATTTTTGCGTTCCTCTTATCTTCTGCTTTAATGTCCAACGGCACTTTGATGCCTTCAATTTCCGTAAATAAAGGCGCTTCACGAACCATGGTGACACGCATTTTTTCAGCGCTTCCCATCGCTTCATAATAAAGCGTCTGCAGGAAGGCCGATTTTCTTTCCATACTGCTGGCAGAAACCTTGGCTTCCGGTAACATTATTTGCGCGCTGTAATCCAATTGTCTTGCAAGCTTGTGTTCGGCTATGCCAAGCACTGCTGCCAGGGAGTCAGCGCGATGTTGTAATAGATTTAATGTCTTACGCGATTTTTGTGTCTGGTTTTCTGTATACATTTCCTCAACCGTTTCCAGAAGCTTTGTCACCCAGAGCCCTGCAAGCGTGCCGTTTTCCATGCTGGTTGAGAGTGAAATAAACGAAGATTTACGATCCAGGGAAGCAATTTCAGTCGCGGCGGCTGCCTTCTTAACCAACTCATTCAAGATTCTTCTCGACTTCATGTCAAGGTTCTTGATATCGCGGCTGGCGAATTGGAAGGTATGATTTTCAGGAATTTCTTCCCATTCCTTTTTCTTGATCCCGCTTGAATCAATGAAGAAGTTCGCTAGGATCATTTTCTTGCCATTCACTTCCACTTCTTTCATCAGGTTCCTTTCCAAAACCGGACGCGATTTCACGAAATAGAAAAAGTTTTCACCTGTAAAAATGTTCGCATCAGGAGCATTTCCCAATCCCAGCAACCCCGCCATATCGCCGAAACCGGACGACTGCGTGCCTGCACCAAGGTTGAACACAACCTCAGCTTCATACAAATTCGGTTTATCAATGAATGTGTCCAAGCCATATCCGATCCCAAAACCAAGGATAGGCAAGAGCACCAGCATTTTCCAGTTACGGAGAATCGCCGTTTTTACGACCAGCACTTTTTCGATAACCTCTTTCGGGGTCAGCTCATCTTCTGGTACTTGTTGTTGCGGTTGTAGTGTCGTAGTTGACATTAGTTGATTGATCGGAAGGCCAAGACTGCTAAAATTAAACTCATTACAGAACCCAAAATTCCTGTTGCGGTTTGAAGTGCCTGCTGCGGATTCAATGCAGGAGCGGCTCTCTGCGGAACGAAAATTTCGGAGCCCGGTTCAACTTTCGGATATACATTGAAGAACAGGAATCTTCTTGTTCTGTCAACATTTCCATTAGGATATTTAATATAAGAGCTTTTTCTCAATGACTCCGTTGTGAAGCCGCCGGATTGCGAAATGTAGTCAGAAAATGCCATTCCCTTTCCAAATTTTACCGTTGTGGGATACAGGACCGCCCCGTTGACTTGCACTGTTTCCAGTCTTTTTGGAATACGGATAATGTCACCCTCCTGAACAATCAGGTCTTCAAACGAGCCCGGGCTTTTCAGGATATTTTTAAGCTTGATCCCTATCGATTCTTCTTTCACATTTGGAACATCACCAATGATCGTTCCTGATTTGATGCTCTTTTCAGTCTGTTCCGCCTGATCGAAATCAGTTGGTTCATCCAGTTCTCTCACCAATGTTCTTCTCAGCAATGTGGCTCCTTCGGGGTAGGCCAGTTCGGTTAAACCGCCGGCTCTTTTGATGACATCACTGATTTTATCATTTTTATTCACAATAGTATAAGGACCTGCGATAAGCACTTCGCCTTCCACAAATACAGTTTGCTGCTCGACATAGTTAGGTGACTTACGAACAGTTACCTGGTCAAAAGGCATCAACGTAAAGTTGCTTCCTTTGCTGTTCAGGGACAGGTCACGGTCCACATCAAACTTGAAGACCTCCGAAATCTGCGCATTTGCAGCTCCTGCAATACTATTTCTTTTTCTTCTGATCACCTCGATTTCGGACGTGTAAGCAGATTCTTTAAGTCCTCCCGCTTGAACCAGAAGATCTTCGAGGGTCATATTGACCGTGTAAGGGAATTTGCCTTCGTTCTCGGTAATCTTCGTATTATTTACTTCTCCATTTACACTCACAAATGCCGTTTCGGCCATGTCAAATTTGGAAGGGACAATGACTCTGTCCAGCCTGGTCAAAATAAGGTCAGGCGTAACATTGTTCAGGATATCCGTGTAATTGATCGATATGCTTTCCAAAACCAGATCCTGGCGTGTTCTTAATACACTCACACGTCCTACGAATGCATCTTCGCGCAAGCCTTGCGCATTGTCGATCAGTTGTTTCAATGATGGGCTGTTATCCAGTGCATAATCACCCGGCCGCATGACGGCGCCTTCAACAGTTACTATATTTTCAAAACGATCCAGAACCGTTTCGACATTTACAGAGTCACCGGTTACTATTTCGAAATTTTCGTAATTGGCTTCTGCTACATCCAGTATCTTACGTTCTTTTGACGTGATCCTTTGCACTTTCAATCTTGCGCGGTAAGCTTTATCATTAAAACCACCGGAATAACGAAGCATATCGCCTAATTTCTCTTCTGGTTTAAGCTCGTAGATGCCCGGGCGTTTTACCATCCCCGCTATTTCCGCTCTTTTCAGATAGTAGCCAACCACCACATTATCATTGTCCTGAACACGTATATCACCATCGATTTTACCATTAACAAGGTAATCATAAATGTCAATATGCGACACAACTTTACCTTGGCGAACTACCCGCACATCACGGAAAGATCCAATTTCGTTTGGTCCGCCAGCCTGGTAAAGTGCGTTAAACGCAGACGACAATGAGGACACCTGATAAGTTCCGGGATTGATCACTTCTCCTGTTACAAAGACCTTTACGGTGCGTACATCGCCAAGGGTTACCATCAATTTGGTCCTTGCCGTTTCACCACCGCTGCCAATGAGACCAGGCGTAAATTTAGAGAACTTGTCAATTAATATCTTGCGGACTTCCTCAATCGTACGCCCCGCCACATATACATTACCCACGCGGAGCAACGAAATAAAGCCGTCTTTTGTAACTGTGACTTCGTAAGTGCTTTCTGCGTAGTTGTAGATGAAGATTTTAAGCTCATCACCAGGGCCTACAATGTAGTTTGTGGGCGTTGCGATCTGGAAATCCGGGATGGCATCAAGGTTTTTATCTGCAAAAAGAGAATATCCGTAGATTTTCTGGCGGAAAGCTTCTTTTTCCTGATCTGCCTCGGAAAGCTGAGAAGATGTGGTGTCGTTTATTTTACTTTGATTCGACTGGTCACCCGTTTGAGCCTTTTGGTCAGCCGCGGCTTTTCCTTTTTCAGTTCCCTGCCCCTCAGCATTTTGCTGAGTACCAGACTGTTGTTGATTGTTGGCACCAGGCTGATTTCCCTGTGTATTCCCTGAATTTCCCGCGTTGCCAGCATTGCCCGCATTACCTCTCGGCGCACCGCTATTGGTTCCGCTTTGAGGCGCAGTGCCGGTAGGAGCGGTTGGAATGGATTGGGGAATTCCCTGAGACAGGGATGGCAACGAAATAACTAAACAGAGGAGATAAAGGAGAATGCTTTTATAACTTTTTGCCAATTTGATTCTGTTCATATGAAGTAATATTGTACTATTGAAATGCCTGCAATTCATTAAAACTATATATAAGACTAGCGTTTTTGAATTTTGAATATGAGCATACTTACTTATTGGATGTGTATAACATGGCAAAGTAAATTAGATTTTTCCTATTTTTAAAGAATTTCTAGTAATCGGGGCCATGCTATTTTCGTGTAAAGTTATAACAGGGTAACGACAAATGTCCTAAATTATTAAAATACAATATTTAAAATCAACAATCGCCTTCAAAGGGATCGTAATTTATGGAAAGTACCAACGTGCAATATGATGAGGATAGTATAAGGTCACTCGATTGGAAAGAACATATCAGATTGAGGCCAGGGATGTATATTGGCAAGTTAGGGGATGGTTCTTCGGTGGATGACGGGATCTATGTTCTGGTAAAGGAAATCGTTGATAATTCAATCGACGAACATATGATGGGCAACGGAAAAACCATAGAAATCAAAATTTCCGAACACCGGGTCGAAGTAAGGGATTATGGACGGGGAATACCGCTTGGAAAGGTTGTAGACTGCGTTTCCAAGATCAATACGGGTGGAAAATATGATTCTGGCGCATTCCAGAAATCAGTTGGTTTGAATGGTGTCGGAACAAAGGCGGTTAATGCACTTTCACAGTATTTCAAGGTGCAGTCATTCCGGGAAGGCAAGAGTAAAAATGCTGAATTTGCACAAGGCGCGCTTGTGAACGAGTCCAAGGAAATACAGACAAACCAGCGTAACGGAACGCACATCGCCTTTGAGCCGGACGGTGTGATTTTTAAGAATTTCCGTTACATTCCTCAGTATCTGGATAATATGATCTGGAATTACTGTTATCTGAATGCGGGCCTTACCATTAATTTCAACGGGCAAAAATATATTTCCCAAAACGGCTTGCTTGACCTGCTGCAAAGCAAATCTGACGCGGAGTCGCTGCGCTACCCGATTATTCATTTAAAAGGAGAGGACATTGAATTTGCCATGACGCACGGCAATCAATATGGAGAGGAATATTATTCTTTTGTTAACGGCCAATACACTACGCAGGGCGGAACGCACCTTGCAGCATTTCGCGAAGCCGTTGTAAAAGCGGTTAGAGAACATTTCAACAAGGACTATGCACCGGAAGATGTGCGTTCGTCGATCATTGCCGCCGTGGCCATCCGCGTGCAGGAGCCCGTTTTTGAATCCCAAACTAAAACCAAGTTAGGGTCCAACACCATTACGCCTGATCCGAACAGCACCACAGTTCGCACATTTGTCAATGATTTTGTAAAAGAAAGGCTTGATAATTACCTGCATATGCACCCGGAATCGAGGGACGCATTGAAAAAGCGGATCGAACAGTCTGAAAGGGAGCGGAAAGAATTGGCAGGCATTAAAAAGTTGGCCAATGATCGTGCCAAGAAGGCAAATTTACATAATAAGAAACTGAGAGACTGCCGCTTGCATTTGACAGACCTGAAAAATGACTTTCGCTACGAAACCACATTGTTCATCACAGAGGGAGATTCGGCAAGCGGTTCAATCACCAAATCCCGTAACGTTCAGACACAAGCCGTTTTTAGTTTAAGAGGTAAGCCTTTGAACTGTTTTGGTTTAACAAAAAAAGTCGTTTACGAAAACGAGGAATTCAACTTGCTTCAACATGCACTCGACATTGAGAACGGCGTGGAAAACCTGCGTTTTAACCGCATTGTGATTGCAACGGATGCGGACGTGGACGGTATGCACATTCGTTTGCTGCTGATGACGTTCTTCCTTCAATTTTTCCCGGACCTCGTCCGTAACGGGCATCTGTTTGTGCTGGAAACGCCGCTTTTCAGGGTCAGGAATAAAAAAGAGACCATATATTGTTATAGCGGGGAAGAGAAGCAGAATGCTGTGAACAAGCTGGGCAGCAAACCCGAAATCACCCGTTTCAAAGGCCTCGGCGAGATTTCACCGGACGAATTCGGAAAATTCATTGGCGAAGACATGCGGGTGGAACCGGTAATCCTGCAAAAAGAAACTTCCATTCAGAAATTATTGAGCTATTTCATGGGTAAAAATACGCCTGAACGCCAGCGTTTTATCATTGACAACCTCAAAACAGAAAAGAACATTGAAGAACTTGCGCTCGCAGTATAGCTGACCGTTTGTTTATCTTTGCGCGCAAAAAATAATATTAGGAGTGTCAGGTCTCTAAATCGTTACTTGACCTCCTGATACATAATAATCACCGTCCAGTGGAATTACAAGACCTAAGAAACAGGATAGACTCACTTGACGATCAGTTGCTTAGTATTTTGAATGAGCGTATGGAGCTCGTTAAAAAAGTAGGTGACCTGAAACGTTCGTCCCAGTCTATCATTTATCGCCCCGAAAGAGAAAAGCAAATCCTGGACCGCCTCGAAAAGCGCAACGACGGTTTGCTGACCAGGCAGGCCATTGACGCCATATTTTTCGAAATCTTCGCCGTTTCCCGTAACCTGGAATTGCCGGAAAGAGTGGCATATCTGGGACCGGAAGGCAGTTTTACACATCAGGCAGCCGAAGGGCGCTTCGGTGGCATGAGCGAATATCTGGTGCTGCCAACCATTCATTCCGTATTTGAGAGTGTGGAGACAAGCCGCGCCAAGTTTGGCGTCGTGCCAATTGAGAATAACCAGGAAGGCATTGTGATCGAAACAGTAGATTTTCTCCGTGAAAAAAACCTGTCCATTGTCGCCGAAGTGCTTTTGCAGGTGCATTTCACATTCGCATCGCAGTCCGATTCGCTTAAAAACATTCGCAGGATCTATTCAAAAGACATTGCATTCCGGCAATGCGGAAAGTTCATTAACGAATATCTGGAAGGAATGGACATTGAGCTGATCCCGGTTGAGTCTACTTCAAAAGCTGCGAAAATGGCATCGCAGGAAGAGGACGCTGCGGCGATTTGTTCCTCGATCTCCGCAAGGCTTTTCGGCGTTCCGATCCTTTTTGATAACATTGAGGACAGCGACCAGAACAGGACGCGGTTTTTGATTTTGGCCAAAGATTTTGTCAACATTAAAAGTGATGACGACAAAACGACCATTATTGCCAATTTGCCCAATACAAACCGCCCAGGTGTTTTGTACGAGTTTTTAAAAGACTTTAACGATAGGGGGATTAACCTTACAAAAATTGAAAGCCGCCCGTTAAGGGGAACCGCGACATTCAGAGCGTGGTTTCTGGTTGAGTTCCTGGGACACATAGACGATCCGATGGTGCAGGAAATTATGCATAAATACGGTTCGCACCTGAAATGGCTGGGAAGTTATATCAGGGTTTCTTAGAATAAAAAACAATTGCCGGGGGCTCAGGCCTCCGGCAATTGTTTTTTATTTTAATGTGCCTCTGTAAAGCGAAGGCCAATTTCCATACAATTCAATGGAAGTTTCGGAACCGTCCGGCAACTTGACTTTCAATACGCGGTTCGCGGTAGGGGACTGGAACGAATCCACACCCAAAACAACGATCTGGTTTCCTTTTACAATGGAAGTTACAAACGGCTCTTTTTTGTCAATGGCGAGCAAAGCCTGCTCTTTTTTGGGCTGAATCCAGTTGCCGTTTAATTCAAAAGCGAGGTCTTTATTGGTTCCGCCGACAATCACGTCTTCCACTTGCTTAGCCATCCAGTTTCCAAGTGAATAATACTGAGTAGGATAGTCCCAGTAGTAAGCCGCATCGCGACCCGTCGATTTCTTCCCGATCTCCGACTCGGGGGTTTTACCGTCTGCCGGATACCATTCATGTCCCCAGGACGAGGCATCGGAACCCACTTTATAAGCATTAGGATCTTTGCCGCTCGGGCCGCTGTCGTGCCACAAATAATAGCCGTCAAACATGATCAGGGAAAAAAGCGACATGCTTAAAGCCTGACTTGCCGGCATCGTTTCCAGCTGGTTCATTACCAATTCGCCTTTTGGATCGGTAAGCTGATAATTCCAGGGCACAATCGGATCACTGTAAAGCGGCATATAGCGGTTCCAGCCAAAAAAGATGAGTTTATTGTCTTTCTGATAAGGAATGAGCTTGTTGATCCGCAAAGAATGGATCGCGGAAAGAAGAACAAAATTGTTAGGCGTGTTCCCTTTTTCATCCTTCACGAACATGGGTTTGGGATAAACATCTATGGGCGTAGCATTAAAAAGGTCATGGAAACTATCTCCATTGGGTAATGCTTCGAAATTGGAATTGTTGGGCTTGGGGTTATTGTAATCGTCCATCAGCTCCTTCGGATTTTTACCGCCCATTGTGTTAATGTGCGGATTGGTGTAAGCACCGCCGCCCCAATAATCCATCAGGTACATTTCCGGATGGTTTTTTCGGATCGTTCTGGCAAACCAGATCAATCGTTGCTTCACTTCCGGAATGTAATGTTGGTTCCAAAACTCGAAATCCAGGGCATAAACGCCAAAGTTGGGAACGATAGCCCGGCTTTCAACATCCGACTGTGATAAGGAAGAGAACCACTTTTCATCCTTATCGCCAAAGTAATTGGGCGTTGCGGTGTAATGCATCCGCGGCGCCGGCGTGTCCTTGCCGTTATATAGATAATTAATGCCGCGTTTGTAATAATTTTCCGTTGGGACGTAATCATTTAGTTGGTATTGCATGACCAATTTGCCCTTAATCGGCTCAAATTCGGGGAATTTTGTATCAAAATCAACATTAATCGTCCGCGATGGCGAGAACCACTTCGGAATCTCTATACGGGTTAATTTCGTGTCCTCTTTTGCGCCGGGATTTCCTGAAATCCAGATATTTTGCTGCCTGATGGAGCGGTTTCGCATTTTGTTCCACCAATCATTATAAGGCGCATCGATCCAGCGGGCAGTAATGGAATACAAATAGCCAGGCTTTGCCTCAATGCCGTTTTCCAGGCCTTTCACTTCAATACCGTCGATCATGACGACTTTCGTGCGGCCGTCGTCATAATTGCCGAAATCTTTTAAATGCAGCTTTCCGTTTGCCATTATTGGTCTCACATCCAGCCAGTTGTCCTTACTTCCCTGCCTTATCCAGCTTTGGGGATCTAAGATTTCTACTTTTTTGTTTTTATCAAATTCAAAAGCAGCCGAGGTCTCGCAGCCAGGTTGCCCCAAGCTGATAATTTTAATCGTCGCCGGGCCGGTTTCGAGAGCCAGAGGCATAGTGGAAAGCCAGATCCCGAAACGGTGCGGGACTTCTTTGAATTGAATTATTTTGCCTTTTTGCGCTATTTCAACATTATAAGGAGAAAGCCCGCTGGCATTGGCGGCCAGCTCGAATTGCATTTCCTCGCCAATTTGTTTGTATCGCCGCACCACCAGGTCGCAGGCGGACGAAGACGAATCAATTGTTCTTGCAACCGGATAGGCTTCCAGTTTCGGCGGATAGCTCCGGCCTGTCGTTGGGCCAAAACGGTTCCAGAGCCAAAGGCCGGACCCCGTCAGAAAAACTAATAATGCGGTAATCCAAAAGAATGTTGATTTTGACAAAATGCTGTTGTTATTGGGCACAGATTATTCAGGATTGATGAAAAGGATCAGACAAACTTACCACCACCGATAGAATAAACCAATTGACCCATTCACAGAAGAGATTCCTTTGTCAATGTATTCGTGCTTGTAAGAAACACCGTCGTACTTAACCCGAACGTCCACACCGAAGGCTCCGTCACGCTTAAAAGGAAACTTTGAACCCACGCCTACACCATATTTAGGCCGTACTTTCTGGTCCTGAGAGGCCAGGTTGCCGTAATATAATGTGTAATCCAAAATGCTGACTCCACCGCTCAGCTGCACGTAAGGCTGTATGGTCGAAGTTTTGGGGAGAAAGTGATAATTTCCAAAAATTTCAACGGGATATTGAGAAACAGTGCGCGTCTGAACAGCCGAAAGCGTTTCTTCCCCATTCTGATACAGCGCTCTCGGAATTCTTTTTTCAAAATAGGTTGAGCCAATTTCCCCGCCGACGGAGATCGGGGAATTTCTCAGAACCCATTCGATAGAAATAGAATAGTTTTGAAAAGAGGCTTTATCAATGTAATTATCCGAAAACGATCCCAACGGCATAGCGCCCATCAGTCTGGCAGTGGCCAGGTAGTGCGTGTAGCGTTCAAATGGTGAGGGAAGTGTATAAAGCTTAGGCGCCGGTTCCTGCGCGTAAGACGAAAATCCATTTATTACGAAAAGGGCAATGATTATGATTTTTTTCATTTCTAATTAATTTTTAAATAACCCGACTGACCAAAAATAGAGTCAACCATTGTGTCCACATATTGTCTTTCTCCGATTCCCGCGCCCCGGATTTGCGCATCCCAGACCACTTTGAAGGTTTTGTCTACCGTATTCGGGTTTTTAAAATCCAGCATGGAAATCAGCCAGTAACTTTCGCTGGTTTGGTAATACTGGTAGTAATTTGGATAACCGTAACCATATCCGCCGCCGCCCCAGTAGCCGCCATAATAGGACGACAATGGCTGCTGGACAACATTCAAATACGTGTTGGTAACCCAGCTTGCGTTAATGCCGATGTCTGGCTTGCTTTTTGGGCTGACATATTTGTAGCCCAATTTTTCCATGTTGGAAATGATCCGGATCAGAACATCCCGGTCCAGTTCGGTCAATGCAGTGCCTGCCTGTCCGTTTTCAACAACCAACACAGAATCGACGATGCTGAACGTTTTGTATTGCGTATAATTGGCCGCTTTATCGTGATTGGTGATGTAAACGAGGGTTTCTTCTGTTGACAAATCACTGATCGGATCTTTGGAGCAGGACATCAATCCTATTCCTGCCATGAGTATGAACAATGAAGCTTTTTTTAACATGTTTATTTCTAGTATTTAAATATGATAATTAAACGAAATTTGAAATTGAACATTTTATTTTTCGTTATTTCTCGGTCCAATTTTTTAGTTTTAAAATGTTACAGATATTTTTCAGGACTATTCATCAAGTAAATTGGTTGCAGCAAAACCGCAAATCATTTAAACCCCGTACAAAATCGGTTGGATATATATGGAAACAAAAGAAGAGATTTTAAGGATTATAGATGTACTCAACGACACCTATGAAAGTGAAGAGGCCTGGTATGGTCCGTCCGTTGTGGAAGCGCTGCGCGACGTTACGCCAAAAATGGCCGAGGTAAGGCTGAGCAGCAACACGCACTCGATCGCTGAGATCGTTTACCACATGACTACGTGGCGGATATTCGCCGTGCGCAAAATTCAGGGCGATGCGGAATTTGACATAAAAACATTGGATAAGGATTGGAAAAAATTTGCGTTGGTGGACGAGTTTGAGTGGGAAGCCATTCAAATGGAACTCAGCCTTTCGCAGGAAGAATTGATTTCAGAGCTTGAAAAAATAGAAAGTGACAGTTTTTTGGAAGAGCCAGTGCCAGGCAGGGATTACAGTTATTATACATTGATTCACGGCGTTATCCAGCACGATGTTTACCACGCAGGACAGATTGGGTTGATTAAAAAAGCAGTCAAAGGAATGCGTCTGGAAGAGGACGATTACAGCACATTTGATGACCGGTCGGACTTGGATAATGGAACTGACTATTACTGAAATGGTTATATTTAATTTTGCAAAAAGGCCAAGTGGCCTATGTTTTATAATAAATAATTTATATTTTGCATTATAATAGAACGATGTTGTAGATACTTGCAAGCGTTCTAATGGTGTGGATATAGACAAAAAGGCTGCCCGATATATTCGGACAGCCTTTTTTTAAAGAGAAAATCTGCAACATTTGGCAAATAAAATTGCTCACCAATCATATATGAAGATCTTAATCGTCGAAGATGAACCCAAGTTGGCAGGATTTCTGAAACGGGGCCTTGAAGAACAGTCTTGGGAAGTAGAATTGGCATATGACGGGCAGGTAGGGAAGAAAATGGCGTCAAATTATCGTTTCGATGTCATTATTCTTGATGTAAACCTGCCGTTACTGAACGGATATGACCTCGCCCGCCAGCTCCGGCACGACGGCCTTGCCACACCGATCCTGTTCCTGACCGCGCTGGGAACCATTGATGACAAGCTGGACGGTTTTGAAGCCGGAGCAGATGATTACCTGGTTAAGCCATTTGAATTCAGGGAGTTAATTGCACGTATCAAAGTTCTATCCCAAAGAAACAGCAACCGTGAACAATCCAATCAGATCCTAAGCCTGGCTGATCTCGAACTCAATCTGGACGAAAAAGTGGCGCGCCGCGGCGGAAACCGCATTGACCTCACCGCCAAGGAATTTGCATTACTAGAATATTTAATGCGGAACAAAGGCCGCGTGGTGTCGCGTGTAGACATAGCCGAACAAGTTTGGGATATCCGCTTTGATACGGGAACCAATGTGATTGATGTTTACATTAATTTTTTGAGAAAAAAAGTGGACAAGGATTATCCCGCTAAGCTGATCCACACCGTAGTGGGTATGGGTTACATCTTCAAGGAAGAATGAATATCAAGTCCCGTCTGACCTTGCTCTTTACCATGCTGGTGGGTTCCATCATGGCCTTATTTTGCCTTTCTGTTTATTATTTCTACGATCAATACAGGGAAAAACAATTCTATTCTTTCCTCAATGAACGCGCACAAACCATTGCCCAGTTGGTAGAAGCCAGCCAGGACATCAGCAAGGCGGACATTGAAAAGATTGAAAAAGAGAACAATACGATTTTTCTTAATGAGGAAATCACCATTTACGATGGGAGCGACTCGCTGATATTTACGGGAGGGAACGAGAAATTTACATTATCCAAAACAATTCTGGCAGAAACGAGGGCGGGACGGGAAATTCGTACGAAGCACGACAAAAAAGAAGCAATTATCATTCGCCATATCTTGCAGGATCACAGGAAGCCCTGGGTTGTAATGGCTGTTGCCAATGATGTGCCCGGTATGAACCAGTTGAAGCGGCTTCGCGAAATATTGGTTATCGGATGGCTTTTATCCCTCATTCTGGTAGGGGTTGCGGGCTGGCAATTCGCCAATGATGCCATTAAGCCCGTTTCAGACATTATTTCGCAGGTTAACAACATTTCAGCGGGAAATTTGCACGAGAAGGTTACCGTAGGAAGGGAAAAGGATGAGCTTGCTGCACTTGCACAAACATTTAACCAGATGCTGGGCCGACTCGAAATTGCATTTATTGCTCAAAAAAACTTCGTTTCTCACGCGTCACATGAGTTGCGAACCCCCCTGGCGCTCATTATGAGCGAAGCCGAGCTAAGCCTGATGAAAGATCGCGCGAGCGAAGAATACAAAGTGGCGCTGAAAGGCATCTGGTCGGAGGCAAGAGAAATGAATGAGCTGGTTAGCAGGCTATTGGAGTTGGCCAGAACCGAAGAACAGGCTTTTAAAGTTACATTTTCCAAGATTCGCGTAGATGAAGTGCTCTGGCAGGCGAAGGCTTCCGTGCAGCAGAAAAATCCGGGTTATGAAGTGCACATCCATTACGACCAAATCCCGGAGGACGAGGAACAATTGAAGCGATATGGGGACGAAAGCTTGCTGAAAACGGCGTTTATGAACCTCATGGATAATGCTTGCAAGTATTCCAACGATAAGACTGTCAATGTGTTCCTGAAAATTCAGAAAGATCTGATTCAGATTGACTTCAAGGACGTGGGCGTCGGCATTGCGGCTAACGAACTGCCTTACATCTTCGATACTTTCTACAGGAGTGCCACCACAATCAGTAAAGCAGGTTATGGTATCGGCCTGGCATTGACCAAGCGTATCGTTAACATGCAGGGTGCCAGCATTGAAGTGGAGTCGGTGCTGGGTTCCGGAACTACGTTCATGCTCAAATTTCCTCCGTTTTAACGCTCTTTTAATCCGGTGTTAATGTGTATTTAACACCCTGAAATGTCATTTGCATTGTAGTAAGCAAATGGCTATTCCGCGCAGTATTAAAATCTTTAAATTGAGTTAGGTGAGTAGTAAGAAAAGAATGGCTTCCGAATATTTCGGGGGCCAGTTTTTTATCGGTTAAGCTTCGTTTCGGGCAGCATACTTTCCTGTTTTTGCACCTCTTCGATCCGATGACTTGGCAGTGCTTCCGGATATTCCTGTGAAATAAATTCAATCATTTTCTCCCGCACAAGGCACCGCAGGTCGAATGTCTGCGAAGAATTCCGTGCAGACATTAATGCTCTCACAACCATCAACTGCCCTTGCGTATCCGTAACCTGCAATGCCCAGGATTTACCGTCCCAAAGGGGCGTTGCATCCAGGATTTCTTTTAGTTTTTCCCTCAGTTTAGGGACAGGTGTCAGGTAATTAAGCTGGAAAAAAGCCGTTCCGATCAGTGCGCTGTCGTTGCGTGTCCAGTTTTGAAAAGGTGTTTCAATAAAATAAGTGATCGGCAGCACGATCCGGCGCAAATCCCAGATATTGACAACTACATATGTCAGGTTGATCTCTTCGATACGTCCCCATTCACCTTCAACAATCACAACATCATCTATCTTGATGGGCTGCGTAAATGCAATTTGAATGCCTGCCATGAGGTTGGCCAGCGATTTTTGTGCAGCAAAACCAATGATCACACTGAAAATCCCAGCCGAAGTTAGAATCCCTACGCCATATTGCCGCACGCTCTCGAAGCTTAGTAACAGGATAGATATGCCAATTATAATGATGAGGATAATGACAATCCGCTTCACAAACTTGATTTTCGTGAACAGGCGCCGCGCCTGGTTGTTGTCCGGCGTGCTGAAATCGAGCTGATCGATCAGGACTTTTTCGATAATGATGACAATGCGTGTCATTAACCACGTCGTTACCACGATCAAAGCCACTTTGCTGATCGTAAATGTCCAGTAATAGTCTTTATGGGTTAAAGAGTAAGTTTTAAGTGTGGCGGTAACGAGTACAAGCGGGATGAAGAAATATAAAACGCTCGTTAGGTTTTCGCGAATGGCCCTGATCGCCTGCCACTCTTTTTTAGCAGCGGTAATTTTTATTATATTAATAACTATGGCACTGATTATCAGTCCGATTATCAGCGCCGGCAGCACAATAAGCCACGGCGAATTCCGATAATCGAGCATGTTTAAAAATTCGTTCATTGGATCAGATATCGTTGAGTCGCGCCACGATCATGCCCGTATGCTTGGGGACCGAGGCCACGTATTCGGCGAGCGGAACACTCGTCATAATCACCTTTTTGCCCGTCAGGGAAGCGTGGATCAGGTAAGCGCGGCTGCCAACTTTGGAAATGATGCCCATATGGTTGACATCAAGCCCTTCCACAGAGGACGTAAATGCAACAATATCGCCATCGTGCAGCATAGGCTCTGCCTTTTGAATGCCGGACTTGGGAATGTAGCTGTGCTCTCTCGCGTTAATCAGGCCTTCTTGCTCACGCACTTTTTCCCACACGGCTGTTTCCGCCATGGACGGATACAAATTCGCATGGTTGGACATGAAATTAATTTCTTTTTTATAGGGAATGCCGCCCACTTTGGCTGTAATGTCTTCCAGCCGCCCGCGCTTTTCATTTTCATACATCCAGTCCAGCACGTAATGCAGCCTGGAAGGATAGCCGTCAATGACTCCGTCACGATAGCGCAGCTTGGTCAGCTCATTTTTAAAGCCTTCGTAAGTCGGATTTTCTGTTTTCGCAACAGCCAGCGCCACTGAACTCTCCACAAGGGTCGTGCAGTCCAGTCCGTCAAATTTGCAAACGAGCCGTTCTGTCGGATTTCCTTCCAATGTTCCGGCGACATAAGGCGTCCCCAGAAACGATTCCCCCATGCGCAAAACCTGCGTCCCGATATCACTGCTCTCCGGTAAATCCATTTTTTGTCCAAAAACCTTTTGAACCGCCAGCTGTGCAAATGACCCTGTTGACGACATGAGAAAAATGGATAGAACTATAACTCTGATCATGCTTAAATTTCCTTTTTTGCGTAAAGTTGCGTTTTATTTGACTCTTATCATGCTTATTTCAATTCAATTTCATAGACCGATACCGAGTTGGGCGGCAAACCAACCTGAACACCAGTTGACGTAATTTCGTTGGTACGCAAGCTTGGTGAAGGTGAAAACAAAGGGAAAACCGGTTTCAATCTGTAAGCCGACGTGTTACTCAGTTTTAAAGAATTTGTCCAGGCATCCTGAGGAATTTTTACGGTTGTTTCAACGGTCTTTTCTTTATCAAAATTGTAAATAAAAAGCAGCTTTTGATTGTCAGTGAACCGCAAATAACTGTATTGCAACTTTTTATCGTAGTTCTGAGATTGCCCGTCAATGTTCACATATTGTAAATCATAAAATGCTCCTGCATAAACGGCTTCATTGTTAAGTACAAAGCGATTCAACGTTTCATAGAAAGCACGCAATTTCTTCTGGTCCGCAGTGAGCTTTTCAAGATTAAATTTTCCACCGTTGACCCATTGCTGAAACTCCGTAACGCCCCAATAGTCAAATATCGTCGTCCTGCCATCTTCGCCCTGAAACCCTTCTGCCTCAACCGGATCAACACCCAGCTCCTGGCCAAAATAGATCATCAGCGGGCCTGTATGCAATGTTGCACTTAGTGTCATTGCCGGAATCGCAGCCCATGGATCGCCCGCAAAATAGCGGGATGCAATGCGCTGTTCATCGTGGTTTTCGAGAAACCGGAGCATATTTTCGCTGATATCGCCTGACTCCTGCTGCCAGATCCTCGTAATGTTTTCAACCGTTCCATTGCCTTCAATCAGGCTTCGCAAAGAGTTGTAAAGGCCAACCTTATCATACAGATAATCAAACTTACCAGTTTTGATATAATGGTGATATTCAGCGGGATTGTAAATTTCAGCAATAAAAATTACGCTTTCTTTCAGCTTCTTGATTTCGGGAATAACCCACGCCCAGAATTCTGCTGGCACCATTTCAGCCATATCACACCGAAAACCATCCACTCCTTTTTCCGTCCAGAAACGCAGGATGTCGTACATTTTCAGCCAGGTGGAAGGGATTGGATCAAAATAGCGCAGGCCACCATTTTGATAATCCACGCCATAATTGAGCTTAATAGTCTCATACCAGTCATACTGGCTCGGCTGCGCCTGGAACACGTCGTTTCCGGTTGCCTTGGCCGGTCTTTCATGATATGGCGCTGCGACCTCAACAGGCGGCTTATGGCCCTCGGGAACCACAAAGTCGTGGTTAGGGATGTAATAAAAGTTATTTTTTGGGCTAAATGAAACCGTATTGTCATCATCTTCGCCAAAATCCCGAATACCGGATGCACGCGTGTTCGAATGATATTGTCGCGCAACATGGTTTGGGATAAAATCGATAATCACTTTCAGATTCTGCGCGTGCGTCCTGGCAACGAGTTGCTCAAACTCTTCCATCCGCTTAGGCACATCCACGGCGAGGTCCGGGTCCACATCGTAATAATCTTTCACCGCATAAGGAGAGCCCGCTTTGCCTTTGACAATCAGTGGATGATCGGCATTGATGCCAAATGCGCTGTAATCCGTTAATGTTGCATGTTCCAGGACTCCGGTGTACCAAACGTGCGTAATGCCGAAATTTTTGAGAGCGGTAAGTGCTGTTTCGTTAATATCATTGAATTTTCCACAGCCATTTTCCGCCATGGAGCCGTAAAATTTATTGGTCGTGCACTGGTTGCCGAACAAGCGGGTAAACACCTGATATACTATGAACTTATCCTGGTTAACTGCGGGCATATCAAGTTAAATTATTTATAAAAATTATGTTCCCAAACCGCTCCCGGCGCGTTCTGAGACGGCTTGCAGGATTGAGCTTGGAAAATTTTACTATTTTGCAAGATATTAAATTTGAAATAATATGCCCTCAATAGCAGCGTGCCTTTTTGATCTGGACGGCGTAATTGTTGACACGGCCAAATTCCATTACAATGCGTGGCGGCAATTGGCGAACGATCTCGGATTCGATCTCACCCACGCCCAAAATGAACTTTTAAAGGGCATAAGCAGGATGGAGTCGCTTGAAATTATCCTGGCTCTCGGCGGTGTGAAACTTTCAGAAGAGGAAAAATTACAACGGGCCACAGAAAAGAACATCCGTTATCTCGCATTATGTATGCAGATGACGCCAGCGGACACGCTTCCAGGTGTTAGGGCGTTTTTGGATGAGCTCAAACATCATGGCATCAGGATTGGCTTGGGTTCGGCGAGCAAAAATGCAAAAGTCATCATGGAGCGCATTGATATGCTCTCTTATTTTGACACCATTGTCGACGGAAACCGCACTACCAAAGGAAAACCGGATCCCCAGGTTTTTTTAATGGGCGCCGCAGATCTTGCGGCTTCACCGGCCCAATGTGTTGTTTTTGAAGATGCTGTGGCAGGGATCCAATCCGCGAAAGCCGCGGGGATGCTGGCCGTTGGGATAGGGGAAAAGGCCATTTTGACCCAGGCAGACATTGTTATCCCTGGATTTTCGGATTTTCATTTCCAGGATATGGAAGCGGCTTTTGCATAAGCCGCACTTATTTATTTTTCTAATACATTTTACCCTACATGAAAAATTACATCACCCATGATGAATGGAGTATCGTGGAAAATGGCTTCCACGCTGAATACAACGAGATCACAGAAAGCTTAATGAGTTTGGGCAACGGCCGGATGGGTCAGCGCGGCAACTTTGAAGAACATTACTCCGGCAAATCATTACAAGGCAATTATGTGGCAGGGGTTTACTTTCCTGACAAAACACGTGTGGGCTGGTGGAAAAACGGTTATCCAAATTACTTCGCAAAAGTGCTGAATGCCTGCAATTGGATAGGCATTGATATCAGGATCGGGGAGGAGGTGCTGGATATGAACACTTGTGAGATAGAAACTTTCAGCCGTGTTCTGAACATGAAAGAAGGCGTGCTCGAACGAGTGGCGACGGTGAAAATGGCAGAAGGCAGGCGGATTAAAATCCATTCAAAGCGGTTTTGCAGCATGGCCGACGACGAATCAGGGGCGATCAGCTACAAGCTGACGCCGTTGAATTTTAGTGACTACATGACCATCACGCCCTATCTGGACGGCAGTATCCGGAACCGGGATTCCAATTACGATGAGTCCTTCTGGAACGAAGTGCACAAGGAGACTGGCCCTTCGCAGGGTTACCTTATCCTCGAAACAAAACCCAATCCTTACGGCGTCGAATTGTTCCAGGTTGCAACGGGAATGGCGTTCAATATCAAGCTTGATGGCCTGGAAACAGCGTACCAGCCGTTGCCGGTTGAGATGGATAGATATGTGGCTGGGACCGTAAAAGTGGAAGTGAAAGAGGGCCAGGAGCTTAGCGTATATAAGTATGGGGTTAATCTTTCCTCAAACAATTATCCAACGGAAAGCTTATTGGAAGAATGCAAATCTTACGTGTCGCGGATCTCTGAGAAAGGATTCGATCATTTGCTGGCGGCGCACATGCAGGCCTGGGCCGTAAAATGGGAACGGAACGACATTACCATTGAGGGCAACATCGCCGCTCAGCAAGCAATCCGGTTTAATATTTTTCATTTGGGACAAACCTATACAGGCGAAGACGAGCGCTTGAACATTGGTCCAAAAGGATTCACCGGAGAGAAATACGGCGGGGTAACTTACTGGGACACGGAGGCTTATTGCATTCCGTTCTATCTGTCCACTGCTGAACAAAAAGTCGCGCGCAACCTGCTGGTTTACAGGTATAAGCAATTGGATAAGGCGATTGAGAATGCCGAAAAGCTGGGTTTCTCTGACGGAGCGGCGCTGTATCCGATGGTAACAATGAATGGTGAGGAGTGCCATAACGAATGGGAAATCACTTTTGAAGAAATACACAGAAACGGCGCCATTGCTTATGCGATCTACGACTATACGCGTTACACAAGCGACGAAAGTTATGTAAATGACCAAGGCCTTGAAGTGTTGATCGCCATATCCAGGTTTTGGAAACAGCGCATTAACTGGTCAGAAGAAAAAGGGCAGTATGTGATGTTGGGCGTAACGGGCCCGAATGAGTACGAAAACAATGTGAATAATAACTGGTACACCAATTACATCGCATGCTGGACATTGCGTTATACGCTGGAAATCATCGGCAAATTATGGACGCAGGACTCCCGCAAGCTCAACGAGATCATTATCAGGACCAATTTTAGCCTGAACAGCGAAATGGATGCATGGAAGCACATTGTTGAAAATATGCATTTTCCGTACGACCAGATAAGGCAGGTTTATTTGCAGCAGCAAGGCTTTCTGGACAAGGAGATTCTGACCGTTCATGACATCGCGGGCGAGCGTCCGATCAATCAAAACTGGTCCTGGGACAGGATATTGCGGTCGTGCTTCATCAAGCAAGCGGATGTTTTACAGGGGCTTTATTTCTTTGAGGATGAATTCCAAATCGCAGACATCAAGCGCAATTTCGAATTTTACGAGCCGATGACCGTTCACGAATCGTCATTATCTCCCTGCGTTCACGCAATCCTGGCAGCGAAAATCGGGTTAAAGGAGAAGGCTTACGAAATGTATGTGCGTACCGCCAGGCTGGATCTGGACGATTACAATAATGATACGGAAGACGGTTTGCATATCACTTCCATGGCCGGCACCTGGATGAGCGTCGTGAAAGGGTTTGCGGGTCAGCGGGTGAAAGATGGAATGTTGGTTCTGAATCCGTATGTGCCGGAGCAATGGAATTCATACTCGTTCAGGATCGGTTTCCGGGGTGCACTATTGCTGATTTCCGTTTCGAAGTCAGCTGTTACAATCCAAAATTCATCGGACAAACCATTGGACATCATGCTTGGCAGCCGCCGCTTGTTCATCGACGCATTTGCTAGCATCAAAGCGTAAAAGTAGTTCTATCTTACATGATCCTATTTATTGAAAAAATTATATTTTAAGCAGATTCTATTAAACGGTTACCGGAAATATTGTAAATCTGAAAGTTAACTTGTAGGTTCGGTCTTTTGAGCCATCTTTTTTGGATCATGCTACAAAAGATTCGCCTGCTTTTTACTTCAAGTATGTTGCTGATGATGACGCTATTAACTCAGGGCGTTGCATCTGCACAAGATTTCAATGAGTGCCAGCGGATAGTGAAAGACCTGCTCCCTGTTTTTAACCGGTCTTTCGAAGAAAATAACCCTGCATTGCTCAGAGAGGAGACTTATCAGCGGGGCGTCCGCAACCTGCAGGCAGCCTACGCGCAGTATCACAAGCAAGCTTTTCAGCCATCTGATTCCGTTCAGCGCATGAACAATGAAGCGGTGATCCTGGCACTGTTGGGAAACTATCAAAAAGCGTTTCATATCATGGAGGAGCTGGACCTGAACACGCAGGATCCGCATTTGCATTACAACAGAGGTCTTTTCAGTTTATTATCAGGCAAATATGACGAAGCGAGGAGCGATTTTGCGGATGCGCCAGGCGGCACTCAGGCAACATTGAATACCCTGGTTTCTTATGCAAAGCAAAAAAAGTATGGCGAGGCAATGGGCTATGCCAATGGTAATAATGCAAAAAATACCGACGGAAAGTGGAATTACAATCTGGGGATGATCTACAAGTACAATGGCCGGTTCTCCGAAGCTGTTGACGAAATGGCCACCGCAATCCGCCAGAAAGATGAAATGGCTTACCGCTTGCAAAGAGGTGACATTTTAATGCGGACAGGCAATGAGAAGAAAGCCGTAAAGGATTTCGAAAAAGTGTCGCGAAATCATTTGAAGGCGCAGATCCGCTATGCCAACGCGTTGTTATCACTCAATCAGTTTGGTGCGGCAAAAGCAGTTTTTGAAAAATATCTTGAAACGGACGACCGCACATTCCGGGGTGATGCCTATCTGGGCATGGCGCATTCATTTTATGGCTTGAAGCAGATCAGTGAGGCTCAGCGATATTACAAGTTGGCCTCCACATTAAAGCGCGAAACACCCGCCCTCCAATCCGGAATTGGGAATACACACCTTTCGAAACACGAATATCAGACAGCTTTCACACTTTTTGACCGGGTTATTAAGAAAGACTCCACGTATTTGCCCGCTTACCTGGGCCGTGCAGTATCCTATTACGGACAAAAAAAGTATGACCTGGCGCTGAAAGATTTTAAGAAAGCAGAAAAGGCTTTAAACGAAGACAATAAGTTTTTCGCAGATCTGTTTGTCACCAAAGCGTTCTCCGAATATTATCTTAAACAAACGAACCCCGCACAGGATGATTTTCAAAAGGCCATTAAGCTGGACCCTACGCGTTATGAAGCGCTGGCAGGCATGAGCGGCATTATGATCGATCAGAAACGCTATTCCGAAGCAGGGCAATTCCTGTCGAAGGCGCTCGTGTATGAGCAAGGTTACGACCTGATGTGGAGCAATTACGGCAGTCTATTGATGCATTTTGATATGTATAAAAAAGGCTATCAGGTTTTCAAAAAAGCAGTTTCATTAAACCCGGCCAATGTCAATGCGCAGAACGGCTGGGGCATCGTACTTCTCGAAAACGACCAGCTTGATAAGTCTATGGCGTTGTTTGACAGCCTTGTGAGGGAAAAACCGGAACTGCCGTACTTACATAATAATCACGGGATCATTCAGGCGTATATTGGAAACAGGCATTCGCAGCGGCATCAGGTCGATGAGGCTAATGCAAGATATGATGGCGCATTTAATGACTTTAAAACCGCTATGGACAACGCTCCATCCAGAAAGTTCTATAACGTGAACCAAGGCAATGTTTACCGGTATCTGGAAAAATTTGATGAGGCTAAGTTGAGTTACCAGACTTATCAGGATAAAAGCGCGCTGAACAATACTGCGGTGATGTACGCAGGGAAAGAGCAAATGAAAGAAGCAAAGTATTATCTGGGCGTAGCATTGCAAATTGACTCGCTTCACCGGGTTTTTCAGTATAACATGAACATCCTGGTGAAAGGAAAACAAAAGGAAATGATGCGGCTTGTCGCTTCCTCGGACGAAAACAGCCCATTCTCGGATATTGGCATCAAGTATAGCCGCGATGGCTTTGTGACCATTTATCTCTACGATTATGAATACGACGTACTCTCCTTCCCGGGCAGACATTATATGCCGCTCCCTGTCGCGGAATATCAGGAAGACTATTTCATACCGGAGTATGACTTTAAGTTAGTTGCTTACGAAAAGAAGAAGGTCGATTCGGAAAAGAAAAAGCGTGTTCGGTATAGGAGCCAAAAAGTGAAATTACCAGGCTCACGCGCCAAATCAGGGACAAAGTGCCCGATCTTATTTTAAAGAAAGTGCTAAGATAAACTGCAAAAGGAACCTGTCTGAGAAATTTTTTCTACGAATCTCAGTCCAAAATCTACAATTGAAGTAATATTGTCTACTGTTTTGTTAAGCTTCACCTTCATTCATGTGCCCGTTGGTACTGAATATATTTCGCACTTCAACGAAGCTAATGGGTTTATCCAGAAAATAGTCTGCACCATTCTTGAAAGCCTCTTCTTTTAAGTTTGTCATGGCGCTCATCATAACGATCTTCGCACCCTGCAGCTTGTCAGCGCTTTTGATCCGCTGGATCTCGTTGATTCCTTTTCCGTCCGGTAAGTTATTATCAATGAATATCCAATCCGGATTCAGATCGTTGATCCACTGAAGGCCCTCGGACAGTGAAGAGGCTACTTTAACCGAAGCGTCCGGTGACTTAATATTTAATTGCTTTACTAGAAAATTGCGCATTAACACCCCCAAATCCTTTTCATCTTCAATAATTACAATCTTCATAGCGATGTGTCAGAAATAAAATTTTTGGTCATTGGTATAGAAGGGTTGTTAAATGTTCCCATTAAGACAGGGGCAATATGAACAGGTAGTTACAATAATCCTGCCATCCTGCGTGCCAGAAATGCCTCAGGATTGTCTAATTACTAAAATGTGATGGCAACGCCCCGCAAATCCGATGTGTAGAACCATTATCCCGTTAGGAGCAATTGAGGGATACTGGTACAGGATTTGGGTGATTGATTAGTTAAATGAATTTTTCACAATTAATGGAAAAAATTATGAATGGAAATAAAGCATTTTGGGGAATCGTAACGGCAGCGGCGGTTGGCGCCATCATTGGGTTACTTTTTGCTCCCGAAGACGGTGACAAGACCAGGAAAAAAATCAAAAAGAAGACAAATAGCCTTGCAACCGAACTGATTGAAGCACTTGAAAAAAGCAAAGAAAAGGTGTCCAGTGTAACTGGGCAGGCTAAAGAAGCAGGCGAAGAGTATAAAGATGCAGCTTGGGACAAAGCGGAGGAATATTCCGATGCTGCTAAAAATGAGATTAACAAATATTAATAACGAAAATTCCGGCATCATACAAGGTGCCGGAATTTTCATTGCTTCATCACAACATGAAAGGTTCATCAACAAATCCTGAAAAACAAGGAGAATCGAAACCGATCGAAAGTACGGTTAATTATATCAAGGAAATGTTCCTCTCCGGGCCTGCAAGCAGTTCAGGCAAGGGCCTGGAAATGGGTGTAAGTGCGATTCTTGCTAAGACTGCATTGCGCCGTCTGCCGCCACCACTGAATTATGTGGTGCCGCTGGTTGTAAAAAATGTACTCGTTAAACATGGAGTTCCGGAAGGGAGAGAGTTATTACTTAAAGGACTTCGCTGGGTCAAAAGAAATACTGAAGAGAAGCCAGTCACTTCAGCTTGAAACTGGCACATCCGAGCGTAGCATTCTGAACCTGTCGGCAACGGCAGGTTCTTTTTTTGCAAAAAAGCTGGCGGCAAGAATTTTGTAATAATTGATTCCGCGTCTCGCAACAGTTTAGCGACAATAGTTCGTCGTTTGCCTGTTTTTTTCAATCCTTATGCCTGATTTTGTGTGCACAAGTTCCGGCCTATGGCTCAATTTGATCGATAACTAAATGAAATTGCGATAGTTGTAACTTAGCGCGCAACAGGCGAAGTGCGCTGACCTACGGTATTATAAAGCCTGTTCCAAACCGGGAAGGCGGTCGTTCAGCAAGCCTAAGACGCACGGAGGGGTGCGGTATTCTGCGTATTTGTACTCAGTCTGTGGAATTATGTACGCAATGTTTATAAACGCACCTGTCATTGAAGAAAGATTAAATAAAGAGTCGTAAATTTAAACTTTAAGAATCCTAATTATTTACCATTGGTTGCTATATGCAAAGACAAACGCAGACGCAAAGACAGACCCTGAAATATTCTCCGTTGCAAATTCAGATGCTGAATTTACTGCATTTGACAACAATGGAACTGGAACAAAGAATTAAGGAAGAGCTCGAAGAAAATCCTATATTGGAGGAAGGGAAGGAAGAAAATGCCTCGGAAGATACTGCTGACGAATTCCAGGACCCCGCTGATACCGGAACTGGTGAAGATAATACCATGCAGGATTATTATGACTGGGACGAGTTCAGGGATGATGACATTCCGGATTATAAGACCTACGCCAACAACCAATCTCCGGATAATGAGCTTTATACCCGTCCTATGGTGGAAACCATGTCGTTTCGGGATGATCTGAAACAGCAGGTGCATTTCCTCAAATTGGATGAAAGACAGCAGCTTATAGCTGATTTTATTCTGGACTCATTGGATGAGGACGGTTTCCTGAGACGTGAAAGTGATGTAATCGCCGATGATATCTCCTTTGCTAACAGCATGTTTATTGACACAGATGAAGTCAATTTAATGTTGAAAATGATCCAGCAGCTGGATCCTGCCGGAATTGCCGCGAGTGACCTGAGAGAATGCCTGCAAATCCAACTAAGCCGCATTGAAAACCAGGATGAAACCTGGAAATGGGCTAGCAAAATCGTTTCGGATGCCTTCGATGAGCTTGGAGCAAGAAATTACGATAAGATCATGCGGATTACCGGTTTAGACGAGGAATCGCTTAAAAAGGCGATCGCACTGATCACTACATTAAATCCGAAACCAGCGTCTGGCCTTCGCAATGATTCCATTGTGAACGAAAGCATCAAGCCGGATTTTTCGTTGCGGTATACAGAGGACGGTGAGATAGAAGTGCAACTTACCTGGGGCAATAGCCCGGCATTGCGGTTGAACAAATTGTTTACCCAAATGGCCGAACAAAAAAATGATAAGGCTACCAACCAGTTTCTCAAAAACAAAATGAACTCGGCAAAGTGGTTCATAGATGCGATCAAGCAGCGTGAAAACACAATGCTGAGCACGTTGAGGGCCATTGTTAAGCTGCAATATGATTACTTTCAAACGGGCGATATCAAGAAATTGCGCCCGATGATCCTGAAAGATGTAGCTGAGATCATTAATATGGACATTTCCACGGTGTCGCGGGTGACAACGAACAAATATGTGCAGACGCCCTTTGGAATTGTGTTGCTCAAAGACCTGTTTACTGAGGGAGTTACAAACGAGGACGGTACCGAAGTCTCCAATCGTGAAATTCAGGAAGCTATTCGGGAAATCGTGAGCGATGAAGACAAGAGACATCCATACAACGACCAGCAAATTACAGATATGCTTTCCGAAAAAGGCTATTCTGTGGCTAGAAGGACCGTTGCAAAATACAGGGAACAATTGAATATCCCTACTGCAAGATTACGAGTTACCATTTAAGCAGCTTACAAAAACGAACTGGATTTAGCCCTAAAGACCTGGCATGAAAAAAATTGTTGTAGTTGATGACGAGGCAGATATCTGCTTCCTGTTGAAGAGATTTTTATCAAAGAATGATTTTATAGTAGAGACTGCGCAAAACGGTAAAGACGGCCTTGCACTGATCGATTCCATTTCACCTGACCTGGTCATGACCGACTTCCGGTTGGGTGACATTACGGGTACGGAACTGCTTACAGCAATTAAATCCAAGCGCCCGAATGTACCTGTACTCATCATAACCGGCTATTCCGACATTAAAGTGGCGGTGAATGTTATGAAACTCGGAGCGTATGACTATATCACCAAACCATTGTTTCCGGACGAAATATTGGTAACTGTGAAAAAAGCCATCGCGGACGCAGAATCGAGAGAGAACGAAGAGTTTGAATATACTGCGGTCTCTTCCGGAACGAGCGGAGGAACCACTGAAACAACAAAACCAGCCAGGAAAATCAGTTCCCGGACAAAGGCAGGTTATGTGATGGGGCAGAGTGAAGTTTCAGACAATCTTTTTCGTCAGGTTGATCTGGTTGCACCCACGAATTTCAGCGTGATTATATATGGAGAAAGCGGTTCTGGCAAGGAAGCCATTGCTGCGGAAATTCATAACAGATCAAAAAGGCGTGATATGCCCTTTGTGGCGATGGATTGCGGTGCCATATCTAAGGAATTGGCCGGCAGTGAGCTTTTTGGTCATGAAAAAGGATCTTTTACAGGTGCTTTAAATACCAAAATAGGGCATTTTGAAATGGCAAACGGAGGCACTCTTTTCCTGGACGAAGTTTCAAACTTGTCATACGAAATACAGGTTGCACTGTTGCGCGTTGTGCAGGAGCGTAAAATGCGCCGCATTGGCGGTTCAAAGGAAATTGACCTGGATGTAAGGATTATCGTGGCCAGTAATGAAAGATTGCTGGAATCGGCCAGAAACGGTAAATTCAGAGAAGACCTTTATTATCGGTTCAACGAATTTACGATAGAGGTTCCCGCTTTAAGAAACAGAAAAGACGATCTGATGCTGTTTGCAAACACATTTCTGGAAACGACAAATACGGAGCTTAGCAAAAATGTAGGCGGGTTTTCAGAGGAAGTGAAAAGCGATTTTCTGAACTATTCATGGCCGGGAAATTTGAGGGAGCTGAAGAACGTTATCAAACGCGCCACACTGCTTTCTGACGGTGAGCTGATCGAGGAAAAGTCGCTGCCTTTTGAAATTGTAAATTACAGAAAGCTGAAAGATCTGGACGAAGAGCCTGCAACCACTGTATCAGCTCCCACAGCCAGCCTGGCAGAATCATTGGATGGAGATGACTCCAAACCAAGCCTCAAAACGGTTGCCAATGAAGCAGAGTATGATATGATCATGCAAGTGCTGAGAGATGTAAATTTCAATAAAAGTAAAGCAGCGCGTTTATTGAATATTGACCGGAAAACACTCTACAATAAGATGAAGCAGTTTGACATTTAATTGTAGCGTTACGTTTGAGCTATGCTAACGAATGAATAATAAATTAATAAAGGTTCTCCTTGTTGACGATGACGAGGATGACTACTTCCTCACACGCGAGTATTTTCAGGAGCTGGTTAACTGGAAATTTGATATTACCTGGTGTTCTACATTCAAGGACGCGCAGCAACACATTAAAGACCACAAATACGAACTCTATCTGTTTGACTATCTGCTGGGTGAGCGTACAGGGATAGACCTGATTGAATTAGCTTGCCAGTTTGAATGCGAAGAACCGATCATTCTTTTGACGGGAAAAGGGGATACTAAAATTGCGGTTGAAGCATTGCGCCTGGGTGCAGCTGACTACCTGATTAAGAGTGAACTCGACTCAGAAAAGCTGGAAAGAAGCATTCGGTATGCCCTGGAAAGAACCTCCGTTCTAAAAGCATTAAAACACAGCGAACGACGTTACAGAAGGATTTTTGAAGAATCCAATGACTTCCTCTTCATTAGTGATCTTGCAGGGAACATTATTGATTTGAATACATCGGCCAGCGCGCTGACAGGCTATTCAGCGGATGATCTGCGACTAAAAAATATTCTCGAATTGCTGGAAGACGCTCAGTCGGATACTTTTTGGAATAATATAAAAGATCACCCGATTCACGACCGTGAGGTTAGGTTGTTAACCAAGGATGGCGAGAAAAAATACTGCCTGTTTTCGGCAACATTGGAAGTGGACGATGATCATCCGTATATACAAGGCAGGCTTCACGATATGACTGCCCGCAAGCAATCGGAACGGGAAAGGTTATTTTCAGAAAAAATGGCCGTTACAGGACGGTTGGTGCGCATGCTGGCCCACGAGGTGCGAAATCCGCTTACCAACGTAAACTTATCCGCGGAGCAGCTTGAAATGGAGCTGGTTGATGAAGATCAGAAATTTTACACACAGATCATCAAACGCAATTGCAACCGCATTAATGACCTCATTTCTCAGCTTCTGCAACCTTCCAGCTCGGCTGATATCGAACTCGTCACAAGCTCTGTGCACGCTGTCCTGACCCAAGCAATCGGAGCAGCATTAGACCGTGTTCAGTTGAAGCGAATCCAGATTGTAAACCAGCTTGCGGAAGAGGAATTGGCGCTGCCGCTCGACCCGGTGTCCTTACAAATGGCTTTTTTGAACCTCATTACCAATGCAATTGAAGCGATGGAGGAGGATAAAGGCATTTTAAGAATCAGTACCCGAAGCCAGGGCGACAGCATTCAGGTGATTTTCACGGACAATGGCTGCGGCATTAGCGAAGAACACATGGAAAAAATCTTCGAGCCATACTTTACCGGAAAAAACAATGGCATGGGCATCGGCTTATCCACAACCATGAGCATCATCCATGCCCACCACGGCCGCATCGACGTGCAGTCAGAACTTGGGGAAGGAACGACATTTACAATTACGTTTCAAAACCAGAAATAGGATAACGATTCCTACATTGTGACACTGAGCGGAGCCGAAGTAACGACCTTACTGCTCCTCACTTCGGCTCGACTCAGTGTCACAGGAAATGTGACTCCCTACTAAGCTACCCTCACCGCCCTGCTTTTTCTGTTGAAAAAGCCATAAATAATCGGGAAGATCAGCAAAGTCAAAACGGTTGCCGTGATCAAGCCGCCAATCACTACGATAGCGAGCGGTTTCTGCGTTTCTGAACCGATCCCTGTGGACGTTGCGGCGGGCATGAGACCAATAGCGGCCATTAGCGCAGTCATGATCACTGGCCGGATCCTTGACTTTACACCCTCGCGGATTGCATCATCCAGCGACATTCTCGCCGATAGGTTTTTGTTGAAGACGGAGATCAGGATCACGCCATTCTGAACGCATAACCCAAATAATGCGATGAAACCAACGCCAGCGGAAATCCCGAAATTCATGTGTGTGACATGCAAAGCCAGAATCCCGCCAATCAGTGCGAAAGGCACATTAATAAGAACCAGACCAGCGTCTTTGGCATTATTAAACATGATAAACAGGAGAATGAAAATGCCGATCAGACTGATTGGAACCACTTGTCCCAGCCGCGCCGTTGCCCGCACCTGATTTTCAAATTCGCCCGACCAGTTGACAGAATACCCTTTTGGCAATGTTTTTAACAATGGTTTGACGCGGTTCTGCGCATCCGCAATGGTGCTTCCCAAGTCACGTTCGCGCACGGAAAATTTCACGCCTATGAAGCGTTTGTTATTATCACGATAAACAAATGCCGGCCCGGTTACGGTGCGAATCGATGATATTTCCTTCAAAGGGATTTTGCCACCGGTTAATGTTGGCACCATCAGCTGCTGAATGTCATCGACCGTGCGGCGATATTGCTGTTCGTAGCGAAGTCGGATGTCAAATTTACGTTCGCCTTCGTACAGAATGGAAGCCGTTTTGCCACCAATGGCCATTTCTATAACGGCTTGTGCATCAGCTGTGCTAACTCCGTATTGAGCCATTTTGTGATCGTGCAGAATTACGCTGATCTCCGGCTGTCCAATGTTCCGCAAAATGCCCACGTCCTTGATTCCCGGCACATTTTTAATTGCTTCCAGCACCTGGTCCGCTTTTGCATTCAGCGTTTCCAGGTCGTCTCCATAAATTTTCACCGCATTACTGGCATTCATTCCAGCCACTGCTTCGGCAACATTGTCGATAATGGGTTGGGAATAATTGTAATTAATGCCCTGGAATTGTTTCAGCTTTTTGTCCATTTCCTCAATAAGCTGATCCTGCGTGATTTTCCGCTTCCATTCGTCTTTTGGTTTGAGATTAACCTGCATTTGGACATAGTAAAATCCGGATGGATCGGTTCCGTCATTGGAGCGGCCGGTTTGCGATAAAACACCATTAACTTCCGGAAACTCGTTTAATTTGGCACGAAGTGTCGTTACCATTTTGATCGTTTCATTCAACGAACTGCTCATAGGCATTTTTGCTTCCACCCAAAGTGCTCCTTCATTCAACGTCGGCAGAAACTCGGTTCCCAGAAACTTGGCCGAAAACAAGCTGAGCCCAAGGAAAACGGTGGCTAATACTACGCTTAATTTTTTACGTTTATAACACCATTCAAAACCATTGGTAACCGTCCTGTCAAAGAAACGAACGACTGGATTACTCTTTTCCCGGACATTTTTATTCAACAATAAGGAGCAAAGCACTGGCACGAGCGTCAATGTGTAAAGCAATGCGCCGAGTAATGCGAAACCTAGCGTATAGGCAAGCGGGGTAAACATTTTGCCTTCCACTTTTTGAAAACTGAAAATCGGGATCAGTGCGGTGATAATGATCAGTTTTGAAAAGAAAATGGCTTTTCCGAGCTCTCCGCCTGTTCTTTTGATCAGACCTAATTTAGACAACTTATTGTAACGGTCCATACCATTGCGATGCGCCAGATGATCCAGCGCCACAAAAATCCCCTCCACCATCACCACGGCCCCGTCAATAATAATCCCGAAGTCAATCGCCCCCATTGAAAGCAGGTTTGCCGACATTCCCTTTAATTTCAAGCACAGGAAGGCAAAGAGGAGCGCAAGCGGAATAATAATAGAGACAATGACCGTTGTGCGCCAGTCGGCCATAAAAAGAAAGACGATCACGGTTACCAGCACGATGCCCTCAATGAGGTTGTGCTTTACCGTATGCGCACAAAATTCGATGAGGTTATCGCGGTCGTAGAATGTGACCATTTTCACGTCAGGGGGAAGGATTTTTGTATTTAATTCCTCCACCTTATCCTTTATACGCGCCAGCACTTCACTTGGGTTTTCGCCTTTTCGCTGAACAACAATGCCCTCAACCACATCATCATTTCCATCGAGCCCGACTTGTCCGACGCGCGGCATATCCGACTCTTTTACATCGGCCACATCTTTTACCAAAACCGGATTATCCTTCACAAACTCCACGATAATGTTCTGAATATCAGGAATTGAGTTCAGTAATCCGATCCCGCGAACCACATAAGCCTGGCCATTTTTCTCAATCACATCACCGCCTACATTGACATTGCTTTTGGTTACTGCCTGATAAACTTCCAGGGGCGTAATGTTGTATTTTACGAGTTTGGTAGGGTTAACCTGCACTTCGTAAATTTTCTCGCGTCCACCAAATGCAACCACGTCGGCGACCCCCGGAATGCTTCGCAACTGTCTGTCAATGATCCAATTGTGTAATGTTAACAACTCACGGCTGTCACGGTCTTTACTTTTTAATGTAAAGCGGAAAATCTCGCCGGTCGGGCCATAGGGAGGCTGCACGTCGGGCTCGACTCCTTCGGGCAGGGAAATGTTACGAAGCTGATTATTAACCTGTTGCCGGGCGAAAAAATCTTCAACATTATCATCAAAAATGATCTTAATAATGCTGAGACCAAACATCGTGGTGCTGCGCACATTGGACTTCTGCTGCACTGAATTCATCGCCACTTCAATGGGAACCGTTACGAAACGCTCAATCTCCTCCGCGCTCCGCCCGTTCCATTGGGTAACAATAATGATCTGTGTATTAGTGACATCCGGAAATGCTTCCAGCGGCGTGTCCCGATAGCTGACAATCCCCGCGATAATCAGCAGGCCGGTCATAAAGAATATGAAAAAGCGGTTTTTCAAAGAAAAGCCCACAATTCCCCTGATGAAACTGTTCATGGGTTAATGAGTGAATGAGTGAATGAGTGAATGAGTGAATGAGTGAATGAGTGAATGAGTGAATGAGTGAATTTTGAATGATTGAATGACTGAATGACGGTTCGCCGTTGCGATGAATGAGTGAATGATGAAGGGTAAGCGGGGTGAATGTATGGATACGAGCAAGACCAAAAAATATTCAGTCATTCAGTCATTCATCGCACCGGCGAACCGTCATTCAAAATTGATCCTCATTCAGTCATTCAGTCATTCACTCATTCAAAATTGGTTCTCAATCATTAAGCGCATCGTACACGAGCAGCTGGTTTTTACTGATGATGGCTTCGCCGTTTTTGAGGCCGCTGGTGATGTAAGTTCGGTTGGCGAGTGAGCGATAGATTTCTACGGGGCGGGTTTCTATTTTGGAGCGGCTGTGGTACACCATTACCCAGTTTTTACTGCGATCGAAAATGACGGCTTGCGATGGGATGGCCTGCATTTCACCACCTTCTTCAAAGTTCAGGTTAACCGTTGCGTGCATCTCCGGTTTTAATTTAAAACCCACATTTTGAAGCTGAATGCGGATTTTCATTGCTTTTGTATCTGGGTCCAGTACGTTGTAGATTTTGTCCACTTTCCCCTTAAAAACTTCGTTGGAAAAACTGATCGTTCGCACATCGGCAGGCATACCGAGCTTGATTCGTGGAATATCACTCTCATTCACATTGGCCATTACCCACACATCCGCGATCTGCCCGACCGTAAAAAGACTTTCTGCATTATCCGAGCGCAACTGCATGCCACGGTTCACACTTTTATCAATGATAAAGCCATTGATAGGTGATTTTACAATGTAGTTTGCGGATTTCCCCAAACCGTAAATTGAGAATATTTCCTTGACCCGGCTTACATCCGCCCGGGCCTTATCCACAACTTGACGGGCCGTAATCACGTCTCTTTCGGGCACAAGCTTACTTTCAAAAAGATCCTCGGTAGACGACAAATTCTTTTGGGCAATGAGCAAATCGGATTGTGCCTGGATCATTTGTCTTTCAAAATCAGCCACTTCTCCTGAACGTATTGTAGCCAGTTTCTGGCCTTTGCGAACATTGTCGCCCAATTCCACATCCACTTCCTCCACATTGCCGCCTACCAAGGGGTAGACCTTAATCACCTGATTCTCATCGGGAACAACCTTCCCAACCAGTGTCAGTTCGTTCCGCACCGGCTCGGTCTTCACCGTATCCAGCGTGATCCGGCTCATCATTGTATCCGAAAGCATAAATGCCTGGGATTCTTCGGGATCTTGTTTTTTTGTATTGCATCCTGTCAGCCATAGGCCCATTGCGGCCAGCATAACCATGCTAAGGTGATTTTTCATTGAGAAAAAAATTTGTGGCAAAAGCCGTGGTGTGATAAATTCGAGTTAGTTAAAAAGCTCTTCGCCGACTACGAAATTGAGTTCTTCGTAAACCTTTATGCGGTCGGCTTGCAGGCGATTAAATTCCTTGATGCTTTCGTTGTAGGTTTCTATAAAATCGATGAATTCGAGGAGGGTAATGTTTCGTTTCTGGAAGTTATCGTACATTCCCTTGCTCAGGAGCTGGAATTGGTCCGAAAACTGGCCTTCAACGCCTTGGTAGGCCTTTTCGGCCACAGTCACTTTTTGCAACGCGGCATCCACCTCGTTGTTGACGCTGTTCACTTTTGCCGTTTCAGCGGTTTTGAAATAACTGATATTACTTTTTGCCGCCTTAATATTTCCCTGGTTACGGTTGAAAACAGGCAGGTCTATCGTAGCCGAAACGCCTACATAATTGTTCACATAATTACTCGCCTGATCGTAAACCGCACCGAGCTGAATGTCAGGCACCGCCAATGCTTTTTGCAAAGTGTAGTTCAGTTCGGCTTGTTTCACTTCCGATTGCGACACTTTGAGATCCGAACGGCTTTCCATTGCCTTTGCTTTCAATGCATCGGCCGTGTATTGATTGAGCTGATAACGGCGTACATCTGCTGAATCTACAATCGATTTTACAGGCCGGTCGGCATTCAGCAATGTTCGCAGATCCCGCTGGTTATCATGTAGTTCAAACAGGATGTCTGCACGATCATTGGTTAATTGAAAGAGCAGGGCTTTGAGTCGTACAACTTCTTTGAGGGAAATGTTTTTCCTGTCGTATTCTTTGTCGAATGCATTTACCGTTGTATTCAGGGACGCGATTTGCGTATCGTATAACGCAATGGTTTGTTCCAGATAGTAGGATTCAAAAAATATCTGGCGAAGCTCAAATTTCAATGTTCGGATCAGGTCGAAGAACTGATATTCGCTTTTCCGCGTCGATTCTACGTCCAGCGCAACTTGCTTGTTACGTTTGCCGGCCCGGGTAATGAGCTGCTGAATGGTGAAAGCTTTCTGGCCATTGTTGCCAACGTCTAAGAAACCGCGGGAAGGATTATACGCGCTGATCTCGACGCCAAAAGTGGGGTTATTCCAAAGTTTGTCCTGGATTTCAACAGACTTGGCAATGTCGATCTGGTATTTTTCGGCAAGAATTTCAAGGTTGTTTTGCAGAAACAGGCTGTCAGCCTGTTTGATCGAAAGCCTTAATGTATCCTGTGCGTGCAATTGGGCTGCCAGGAATAAAAGGATCGTCGTGAAATAAGTTCGCATGTTTTCTGTGTTAGAATGATGCGATATTCCGACGCCAACATTACAGGAGCCTTAAAATAAAGTTAGAAAAAAATTAGAATGCCAAAACAGGCTTATACGTGGTTTAAACGCACCTGGAATTCGCTTCCCATGCCCGGCTCACTGGTGACAGAGATCACGCCATGGTGCAAATCCACAATGCGCTGACAAATGGAAAGACCGATCCCAAAACCCGGGACGGGTGTTGCAGTGGAAGATCTGTAAAATGGATTGAAAATATGCGGTAAGTCCTCTGGGCTTATTCCGATGCCGTGATCTCTGAATTTTACAATGCAGGATTTATCATCCGAGTAGATCAGGATGTAAGCGCGGTGGTCAGACGAATATTTGCAGGCGTTATCAAGAAGATTTGAAAAAACCCTTTTCAATAATTCCTCATTTCCTTCTATAACAGTCTGTTTTTCATCTTCCGGGATGTTTTCGTAATCAATTTCAACGTGATAATCGGGGTTGATTGAAAGCAGTTCTTCTTTGGCCAGGAAGGCGAGATCTTCAATGTGAATCGGCGACATTTTCAACTGCCCCGAATGTTCGTAGGAACGCGCCAGGAAAAGCAGGTTATTGGTTATGCTGATCAATCGCTCCGTGTCGGAAAACAGGTTTGTAAAAACCTCGTCAATCTCAGGGTTGTTTTTATTAAACCGCTGGCCGAGCTGGATTTCCGACTTCAATGCTGCTAACGGCGTCCGCAACTCGTGTGAAGCGTGAGAAACAAAACTTTTTTGTTGTTCAAATGCATTGTTGAGCCGCGCGAGCACTGTGTTGAAGTTAATCGCCAGCTGTGCAATTTCATCTTTACGATTGCCCTCATCGAGTTTTTGAGAAAGGTTCTGGGCCGTAATCAACGAAACCTGATGATTGATACGGCTTATGGGCCGCAACGCATTGCCTGCGAAATAAATGCCGAGTCCAACCGTAACCGCAATCCCGGCAAGGAGTCCCCAACCCAGCGTTTCCCGCAAATTGGTCAGTTTGCTGTGTCCGAAAGTGTCATAAGCGGATGCCAGCACAACCAGCGGCTCGCTTTGCTCCTGGTACAAAAGGCCTATCACCTCGCTTTCACCCTCGTGAAATTCCATGTATTGCTTTTGCCGGACTTCGTCCAGTAATGTCGCATGGTAAGTCAGCAACTTGTCATCCACACTGGAATAGATCAATTCATTCTCCTCATTAAATACGAGGACCTTCTCATCCAGCATTTCCGAAAGCGTATTCTGGTCAATTGCTTTCAGCAAGTCTTTATCGATGCCTTTGACTTTCATGAGCAACCGGCAGGTCGTTTTCGCGCGGCTTTTGAGCCGGTCATAAAATTCTTCCTGCCTGTAATGTTCGGAAACGCTGTAAATGGTAATGGAAAACAAAAGCAGAATCGCAGCCACTAAAAGTGTGAACTGGAAGGCAATGCGATCCTTGATTTTCATTGTCATTCTTCTTTCATGATATAACCCATGCCCGGACGCGTGTGAATGAGCTTTGTAGCGAAGTCTTTATCTACTTTTTTACGTAAATAATTGATATAAACTTCCACGACATTGGTGCCTGGATCGAAATTCAAATGCCAGACGTGCTCAGCAAGGTCCATTTTTGAAACCACACGTCCCCGGTGCAAAAGGAAATATTCAAGCAAGGCAAATTCTTTGGCAGTGAGGTCGATTATATGCCCGCCCCGGCTTACCTGCTTTGTTCCCAGGTTCATTTCAAGATCGGCAATGCGCAGGATTTTGTCCGCGGACTCTGGATTGATTAATTCAGCAACCCGCAGTGCAGCATTGATTCTGGCCAGCAATTCCCTAAAATCAAATGGCTTAACAATGTAATCGTCCGCCCCCCGGCCCAGGCCTTCAATTTTATCCTCAATTTCTCCGTAAGCCGTAAGCATAATAATCGGCAGCGACGGTTTGTAAATCCTGATCTGCTGGCAAACATCGTGACCGTTCATGCCGGGCAAATTTACATCGAGCAAAATGAGGTCAAATTTCTTATCGAGCGCCATTTGCTTTCCTGTGATGCCATCGTGCGCGATTTCTGCTTCGATATTTTCCGAGGCAAGACCGCGGAAAATGTTCTGTGCAATGCGGCGGTCGTCCTCGATAATCAATATTTTCTTCATAGCAGGAGGTCTTTTATTTCTGCTATCGGAGGCAGCGTTTCAATGGGCGGCTGGAACACCAGTCCGGTTTCGAGAGAATGGATAATGGCTTTGTTGCTGTGGACGAAATAACATACATCGATGCCGAGCTCCTGGATGTTTTTCAAATTTGTCACAGTCAGTGCTTTGGCTCTTTTTCGGGTCTGCCGGATATACACTGCCCGAATGTTGGCCGAAAACTGCCTGCATATCTCTTCATAGATCTCCGGATCTTTCTGGGAATCATCGCCTAACAGGATAAATTGCAACTCAGGGTAAAAGTTGATAATGTTATGGATCTTGCGAAGCTTGTGGTCGTGCGAGCCGCCGCCCGTTGTGACAAAGTCATCCAGCCCTGATTTAATGGTTCTCAATTTGAGGACTGCCTTTGGCAAACCATTGAGCTCCGCAAACCGCACGATCATATCATATAAATTCCACTCACTGCTGGACACGTAGAAAAAGATATTGCTGTCTTTCTGCGGATGCTTGCGGCTTGCGAAGGACAGCAGCTGATAATGCTTAACCACATCGTCAAAAGGCTTCCGCGCCTGCACATTTTTGGACAGCAGAACAAATAGTTTTCTGAAAGAACGGCGGCTGTGTGATATCAGAAATGTATCGTCAATATCCGAAATGATGCCATACGAACTTTGGTAAGGCAGAAAAAACTCTTCCTGCGCGCTTCCCTGGTATCGTTTTTCATTCCATTCGTCATCAACAGTCACCGAATACGGATGCCAGCCGCTGGGCATTGGTTCAGTCAGCGGGACCTGGAAACGGAAATAGCCGTCCTCTTCCGCTGTCGTCTCGGCTGTAATGTTACCCACTTGCAGCACTACTTTTAAAAACGGAATGGGCTTTACAGAAAACAGCTCAATGATCGTCCGCGCATACCGAAACCCTGTTCTCGTATATTTTCGATCACCTGAGGGATATTTTTTAATGATATGCCCAAACACCACGAGCTCTTTTTTATTGGCATATCCGCGATACAATTTTATGTCGCAACGTTTCATAACTATCTTTATCCCCGTACACTTGAAGTCCCTAATTTAGACATTATGTTTTCAGAACGAAAGGTTTTGTTGGTTGTAAATCCGATCTCCGGCGATGTCGACAAGGATGAGGTTTTTGAAATAGTCATAGAAAGTGCTGCGGCGAAGGGTTATGATCTGCGTATTTACACAACCACAGGCGAGCATGATTTGGAAACAATCCGGGAGATGGTGGGAAACATTAAGCCGGAGCGCGTGCTGGTGGCAGGCGGCGACGGCACCATATCGCTATCAGCCGAAGCCGTGCAGGGCGCTGACGTAATTATGGGCATCATTCCTGTGGGATCTGCCAATGGGCTGGCTATGGATTTTGGCATTACAGGTTCTCTTGCTGAGGCTGTTGAGGTGGCTTTTGGGGATAAGATCGTGGGGATCGATGCAGTTTGTATCAATAATGAGATCAGCCTGCATTTGGCGGATGTGGGATTAAATGCATTGCTTGTTAAAAACTACGAGAACAGCGATACGCGTGGAAAGCTCGGTTATGCCCGGGAAATGCTGAAAACGCTGAGCGAGCACGAAAACTTCCTGGTGAGGATTACGACAGAAGAGGAAGTGATTGAGACAGACGTGCTGATTGTCATCATTGCGAATGCACAAAAATACGGCACAGGCGTGACCATTAACCCGGCGGGCGACATGTCCGACGGTCGCTTTGAATTGGTCATTGCCAAAAAACTCGATTTTATTGAGACCGCTAAAATTCTTGCCGGCAGTACGGATTTCAATCCGGAGATTATGCGCGTCATTTCTGTTGAAAAAGCTGAAATAGAATGCCTTGATAAAGAAGCACATTTCCAGATCGATGGTGAATACAAAGGTCTGGTCCGCAATCTGGAAGCGCATATTTTGAAGGATTATATTAAGGTGGCAGTTCCTTGAGGCTTTCGGCAATCGGCTTTCGGCGCTCGGCTATCGGCTGTCAGCTTTTAATCTGGATTGAGTTTTGATAGCCGATGGCCGAAAGCCGACAGCCAATCAGTAGCCCGGGTTGGTTCTGCCCTTTTGTCAAAATCTATTCATTCTCTTTTTTGCCTGACTGATGAAAGTTGTTTTAATGTCTCTACTAGTAGTTTGTTGTCTGACAAACACATTGTCTGCGCAGCAGGCGGAATTGTGCCAGGGCGCCTATTTCACCGAAGCGCAGGGGAAAGAATTCTTGGAAAAACATACCGTTAAGACGAAACTGGAATGGGAAACCCGCGCTGCCGCCATTCGGAAGCAGATTCGTGAAGGAATGGGTTTAGAAACCATGCCCGCAAAACCAACGTCTGGACCGATCATTCACAGCAAACGCGAAATGGATGGCTATACGGTTGAGAATGTTGCATTTGAAAGCATGCCAGGCATTTATGTGACGGGAAATTTATATAAGCCAACAAAAAAGCAGCAATCCTACGCTGGAATTTTATGTCCGCATGGGCATGGTGAAAATCCACACGGCCGTTTCAGGGAACAAACCCAAAAACGCTGCGCAACGCTTGCTCGCATGGGCGCCGTAGTGTTCGTGCTGGACATGGTGGGGCAGGGCGATTCCAAATATTGCGAGCATAAAATGCCAAAAGCGCTTAAATTACAAGCTATTAACAGTGTCCGAGCACTCGATTTTCTTATGGCACAGCCAGGTGTTGATCCTGAAAGAATCGGTGTCACGGGTGAATCGGGTGGGGGAACGCAAACTTTTCTACTTGCTGCGCTGGACAATCGGGTGAAAGTGAGTGCGCCGGTTGTGATGGTTTCGGCCCATTTCTTTGGCGGATGTGTGTGTGAAAGCGGACTTCCGATCCACAAAAAAGGGGATTTTCAAACCAACAATGTTGAAATCGCATCGCTAACGGCACCGCGTCCAATGCTTCTCGTGTCCGACGGCGACGACTGGACCAAAAATACACCGAATGTTGAATTTCCATTTATTCAGAACATTTATGGGCTGTATGGAAAGAGAGATTTAGTTGAAAATGTGCATTTACCTGACGAAAAGCATGATTTCGGTCCTTCCAAAAGAATTGCGATGTACACTTTCATGGCCAAACAACTTGCGCTTGATCTCAAATCGGTAACTGATTCGCAGGGTAAAATAGATGAAAATCCTTCCAAGGTGCTTGAACAAAATGATCTGGAAGTTTTCAATGCGGCGCATCCACGACCGGCCAATGCGGTAATCGGTGATGAGGCGGTGATGAAACTGCTTTAAACGAATATCTGATGATCATATTCATTGTTCTCGCAGCCATTGTTTTCATTATATTAAGTTCGACACTTCTGAAAATGCACCCGCTTGTCGGATTGCTACTTGCAGCGATTGGCGTTGGCGTTTTTGCCGGTTTGCCAATTGACAGGCTAGCCGAAACAATAGGCAAAGGTTTTGGCGAATTAATGTCCAAAATCGGCTTAATGGTGATTTTAGGCTGTGTAATCGGTGCGATTTTGGATAAATCCGGTGCTGCAATTAAAGTGGCAGATGTCATACTGAAATTATTCGGCGAGAAACGTCCGGCCTTTGCAATGGCGGTGATTGGCGGGATTGTGGGAATTCCGGTTTTTTGTGATTCCGGGTTCATTATTTTGCATAAGCTCAATCAAATTGTTGCAAAAAGAACAGGAAAGCCACTGGGAACCATCGCATTGTCTTTGTCTGGTGGACTTTTTGTTACGCACACGCTTGTGCCACCTACGCCCGGCCCATTGTCCGCAGCTGGAAACTTAGGTATCGCAGATTCTGTCGGATTGGTTATTCTGATCGGGTTAATCGTTTCCATTCCAAGTCTTTTCCTCTCAACCTGGTTTGCAGGAAGATATGCAAAAAATGTTGTGATTACTGAAAGTGCAGCTGTTGAGCCGCCTGTGATCATTCATGAAAGTCGGCTTCCACCTGCATGGAAAGCATTCATGCCCATCCTTCTGCCCATTATCCTGATCACATTAGCATCTTTCGCAAGGATTCTAAACTTCCCCGAAATCTGGACAAAATGGCTGGGTTTTTTTGGCAGCCCGCTGGTTTCTTTTCTCCTCGCGATCTTTTTCAGTTACTCCCTTTTCCCGGAATATGCCTCAGAAAGAATGATGGCCTGTTTCAAAAGTGGTATCGAACATTGCGGGACAACATTGGTGCTTGTAGGAGCAGGAGGCGCCTTCGGCGCGATTTTGAAAGAAACGACTTTGAAAGATATGGTGAGTCAATGGCTGTTACATAACGAAATGTCCGGCGCTTACTTGCTATTAATTGCCTTCCTTATCGCTGCATTCTTTAAAACAGCACAAGGGTCAACTACATCCGCGATGGTGCTGACCACCAGCATTCTGGCGCCGTTACTAGCCTCGCTTGGGTTTGTCACGCCCATTCAAATCACATTAGTCGTCATGGCCGTAGGAAGCGGAGCCATGATTGTGTCGCATACGAATGATGCGTGGTTCTGGGTTGTTTCGCAGTTTACGGGGATTTCAGCGAGGGACACTTATCGGACTCATACCATTCTCACGGGGTTGCAGGGGGCTGTGAGTTTTGTCGTGACGATAGTTTTGTGGTTTTTGTTAGGCTGACTGTCCTAATTTGAATTCAATGCCGGTCTTCCTAATTTCCGCAGCAAACGGATTGTTCGAAGAGAGCATATCTTGCTTTGAAATCGGGTGCGGCTCTATTCTGGAATCAAATTGAGAAGCTAACATCATTAGCCTGACTTGCGTATCAAATCTTTCGTGCTCTGGTAAATGCTCGATGACTAGGGCAATGTCGATGTCACTTTCTGCACGAGAATTACTTCTGGCATAAGACCCGAACAAATAGGCCGCAACCAAACCTGGCTGACTTTTAGAGACGGAGAAAACAAAGCGTTCTAATGTTTGATTAAGTCCTTGATCCATAATCTGTTTTCTTTTAGGCGTTCAATCCAATTTCTCGTGAATTCTGGTGTGCAGGTTTTCTGAAAACTCATTTTATAGTCGTCATATCTTCCATTGATATTAAAAGCAGTGACGGATAGAAGAAACAGTTTTCTTTCCTCGGTTAGTTCAATACTACTTTTTTCAGCGAGCCTTAATAAGTTATGTGTGAAGGGCGGGAATTCATTGTTAATCTTGACAAACATTGCTTTTAACAACTTCTCTATCATTAGGTGTCCAACAAATAAGCTCCATGCATAGCGTTTGCTATCGAACATTGCAGTCATCGTCTCAAAGTCGTCCTCGGAACTTTTGATCCAATAATCAATAACTTTCTCCTGATTGAATCCGGCTTCATCCATTCACAAAAATATAGATTTAGTTAAGTAATCGGTAAAACAAAAAGAGGATAACCAAAAAATGGCTATCCTCTCTATTATATACTGTATTTCTTAAACTCCCAGCTCAGCCAAAACCTCTGAAACCTTAGCAGCAGCCTCCTTAAACTCAATTGCCGAAGAAACTTTCAAGCCTGATTCATTGATAATTCTTGCTCCTTCTTCTGCATTCGTTCCTTGCAAGCGAACGATAATTGGAACCGGAATTTCTCCGATGGCTTTGTAAGCTTCCACAACACCGGCCGCAACGCGGTCGCAACGAACGATTCCGCCGAAGATGTTGATCAGGATTGCCTTAACGTTTGGATCTTTCAGAATGATACGGAAACCTGCTTCTACGGTGCGTGCATTTGCGCCACCCCCAACATCCAGGAAGTTAGCCGGCTCGCCGCCTGAAAGCTTGATAAGGTCCATTGTTGCCATAGCAAGACCAGCACCGTTCACCATGCAACCCACGTTTCCGTCCAGTTTCACATAGTTCAGGTTGTTTGCGCCTGCTTCCACTTCCAAAGGATCTTCTTCGTTCGTATCACGCATTTCTGCCAGTTCCGGGTGACGATACAATGCATTGTCATCCAGATCCACTTTGGCATCAACGGCAAGAATTTTATTATCAGATGTTTTTAAAACCGGATTGATTTCAAACATCGCAGAATCACTTTCAATATATGCCTTGTAAAGCGCAGTGATGAATTTCACCATTTCTTTAAATGCATCACCTTCAAGGCCCAAAGCAAAAGCCACTTTACGAGCCTGGAATGGCTGTAAGCCTACTTTTGGATCAATCCACTCTTTCATGATCTTCTCAGGCGTATGCTCTGCAACTTCTTCAATGTCCATACCGCCTTCGGTGCTGGCCATGATCACATTGCAGTTTCTGCCACGGTCAAGGAGGATCGAAAGATAGTATTCTTTCGGCTCGCTTGGTCCTGGATAATACACGTCTTCGGCAATAAGCACTTTGTTAACACGCTTACCATCAGGACCAGTCTGGTGTGTAACCAGCACTTTCCCCAAAATGTTATTAGATATGGTGCGAACATCTTCAACAGATTTCGCAAGGGCAACGCCACGTTGTTCTGTTCCAACGATGCGGCCTTTTCCACGTCCACCTGCGTGGATCTGGGATTTTACTACATACCATTTGGTACCAGTCTGCTGGCTAAGCTCACGCGCAACTTCAACTGCCTTGTCCGGAGTGTCGGCTACGAGCCCTTCCTGAATACGCACACCGTATTTTTTAAGAACGCTTTTGCCTTGATATTCGTGAATATTCATGAGTATAAAAGTAAATTGGTATTTTCACGGCAAATTAAGGAATTAATCAAAACGGGCGTAGGTTTCAGTCCAATTATCTTTCTTCACGAATATGAATTTACTGCGGGCGAGCGGGATCAGGCGCACATACGGTTCTTTACAGGTTTTGAAGGGGATTGATTTAGAAGTTGAGAAAGGGGAAGTTGTCGCAATTGTGGGCGCTTCCGGCGCAGGGAAAAGCACATTTCTCCATATTCTGGGTACATTGGACAGGCCGGACCAGGGACAAGTTTTTATTGAAGACATCAATGTTTTTACCCAAAAAGACAAAGACCTTGCCCGTTTCCGCAATGAAAAAGTAGGCTTCATTTTTCAATTTCATAACCTCCTTGCTGAGTTTACAGCGTTGGAAAATGCCTGTATGCCGGGATATATCAATGGCTCAATGAGTGAAAAGGACATTCTGGCACGAGGAAAAGAATTGCTTGATATGCTGGGTCTTGCAGAAAGAGCGAATCATTTGCCTTCTCAGCTTTCAGGTGGTGAGCAGCAAAGGGTTGCCGTGGCAAGGGCGCTTTTGAACAAACCTTCGATCGTATTGGCTGACGAACCAAGCGGTAACCTGGATTCACATAATGCATTGGAATTGCATCAGTTGTTTTTCAAGCTGCGGGATGATTTTGGGCAGACATTTGTGATTGTTACGCACAACGAAGATCTGGCAGCAATGGCTGATCGGAGGTTAGTCATGCAGGATGGCTTTATGCAATCATAAAAGTTGAGAGTCTAAAGTTAAAAAGTTCAGAGTTTAAAGTCTAGAGTCTAAACATTTGACTCTAATTCTAAACTCTGAACTTTTTAAACTATAAACTCTCAAATATTACATCATTCCACCCATTCCGCCGCCGTGGCTGTGGCCGCCACCTGCAGGAGCTTCTTCTGGTTCGTCAGCAATTACACATTCTGTTGTCAACAACAAACCTGCGATAGATGCTGCGTTTTCCAAAGCAAGGCGGGATACTTTCTTAGGGTCAATGATACCAGCTTCCAAAAGGTCTGTGTAAACATTGTCCTTCGCGTTGTAACCGTAAGCGCCAGTTCCTTCTTTTACTTTCGCAACAACTACTGAAGGCTCTTGGCCTGAGTTAGAAACGATTGTTCTCAAAGGAGCTTCCAAAGCTACGCGGATGATATTGATACCCGTTGTTTCGTCTTCGTTGTTGCCGGTAAAGCCTTCCAGCGCAGCAGTTGCACGAATGTAAGCAACACCACCACCAGCTACGATACCTTCTTCAACAGCAGCACGAGTTGCGTGCAATGCATCGTCAACGCGGTCTTTTTTCTCTTTCATTTCAACCTCAGTTGCAGCTCCGATGTAAAGGATAGCTACACCACCTGACAATTTAGCAAGGCGTTCCTGAAGTTTTTCGCGATCGTAATCAGAAGTTGTATTTTCGATCTGCGCTTTGATCTGGTTCACGCGGCCCTGAATGTCTTCAGAGTTGCCTGATCCGTTAACCAAAGTTGTGTTGTCTTTGTCAATAATCGCTTTTTCGCAAGTACCAAGATATTCCAAAGTAGCGTTTTCCAATTTGAAACCACGCTCTTCGCTAATAACTGTACCGCCAGTGATGATCGCGATGTCTTCAAGCATTGCTTTACGACGGTCACCAAAACCAGGAGCTTTCACAGCAGCCACTTTCAAGGCGCCACGGATTTTGTTTACTACTAATGTAGCAAGCGCTTCTCCGTCAACATCTTCTGCCAAAATAAGCAAAGGACGGCCTGTTTGAGCAACAGCTTCTAAAACTGGAAGAAGTTCTTTCATTGAAGAAACTTTCTTCTCAGAAATCAAGATATATGGACGCTCAAGATCAGCTTCCATTTTCTCTGTATTTGTAACAAAATATGGAGACAGGTAACCACGGTCAAACTGCATACCTTCCACAGTTTTAACTTCTGTTTCCGTTCCGCGTGCTTCTTCAACAGTGATAACACCTTCTTTTCCTACTTTTTCCATCGCCTCGGCGATCATTTGACCAATTTCTTCGTCATGGTTAGCCGAAATTGTAGCAACCTGAGCGATTTCTTTGGAAGTAGAAATGTTTTTCTTTTGAGATTCAAGATCTTTAACGATCACAGAAACTGCTTTATCAATTCCGCGTTTCAGATCCATTGGGTTAGCACCCGCTGCTACGTTCTTAACACCGATTGAATAAATAGCCTGAGCCAAAACAGTGGCAGTAGTTGTACCATCACCTGCGGAATCAGCAGTTTTAGAAGCTACTTCTTTCACCAACTGAGCACCCATGTTTTCGATAGGGTCTTTCAGATCGATTTCTTTTGCAACCGTTACACCATCTTTTGTGATGCTAGGCGATCCGAATTTTTTATCGATAACTACGTTACGACCACGAGGTCCTAATGTTACTTTAACGGCGTCAGCCAATGTATCAACACCGCGCTTAATTTTATCACGAGCTTCGGTATCGAAGAAAATTTTCTTAGACATACTAATTAATCGTTTTGATTTTTCTTGATTGAGTTATTTTCTGGACTTGCTGATATTAACCAATAATGGCGTAAATGTCAGACTCACGCATGATCAGCACATCTTTGCCTTCGTACGCCAATTCAGTTCCTGAATATTTTCCGTATAATACGGTGTCACCTACCTTAACGGTCATCGGCTCGTCTTTTTTACCCGGGCCCACTGCTACAACAGTTCCACGTTGAGGTTTTTCCTTTGCAGTATCAGGGATAATGATACCAAATGCTGTTTTTTCTTCGGCTGGGGCTGGTTCTACAAGAACACGATCAGCCAGAGGTTGTACGTTCACTTGTATTTCTGCTAAAGTTGACATAAATATTAAACGTTTGTTTTTTGATTGTCAGTAATAGATTTGACTGAAACCAAGTAAGCACAATCTATGCCAGCAAGCTATGGCTGACATTTTTTCCGGGAAGTGTGACAGATTTGTACCTTACCCTGTCGTTATATGATTATAAGAGGTAATTTTATTGTCATGCGCGGCAGTCAATTGTTTCACGATTTGAAAATGCTTAAATTTTATCGGCACCAAATTTAGAATCCTATGACAAACCTCCAAAAAAACTGGTTAACCGAAGGAATTTTTGATTTTGAGTATAAAAAATATGTCTTGCAAGCATATTTACAGCACATTGACGGCCAGTTTACATTAAACAAGCTCCATCCGCATCTGCCAGATCTGCAATTTCATGTTGATTCCTGCATTAGCATCCGCACCACTAAAAGCGAGATCAGGACTTCTTTTCCAAAGAATGTAACAGGCGTCAATTTGCAGACCTGGAAATTGGAATACGAAGAAACGCATCAGGATGATCCTTATCTGGAAGAGCTGAACTACATCCTGGATTTCGCTATTCCTCGTTTTTCGCACGCGCTGGAACAAGGCACGGAGCGTTTCAGTGAAGTGGGGGAGAACATTAAAATATCGCCGGTTGGCATTGTGCCCTTGCGTCTTGAAGAAGGCTATCTGCTGTTTTTACACACATTCCAGCCCATTGTCAGTATTTTTGAATACCAGCTGGCGCTTTACAATGAAATGAAAGAGCGTTATTTAAAGACGACTTTCGTAGACACGATCCGAATTGGTTTAGGAAATACAGTTTCGCAGATAAAGGTTGATTTAACCAAAAAGAATAAATCGCTGCCCAATCCTGCGACTTATGTGGTCGAATCTAAATACGACTATCCGTTGCACGAAGCGCTTCTCCCTGTTGCCAAAAAGTTGATATTGAAGCAAATGAACATTGCTTAACCAAACCATACAAACGCAAAAAGGGCTCATAATGCAGATTATGAGCCCTTTTTACTGTCTTATATGTTATTTCAAACTGTCTGCCGGTGCAGCTGGTGTCGCAGATGGAGTAGTTGCAGCGCCTTCTGTTGGAGCCGTTGCAGCGCCCGGAGCGGCGGCTCCCGGAGCGGCGGCTCCAGGTGCAGGAGCGATGTTCCCGCCTGGTATTACAGTATTCTGGGCCTTATCCACATTGACACTGTTAATTCCGCCAGTTTGAGCACTTCCGCCAACAATAATGTAAGAAGCCAGGGAAATAAGAATAACTGCTCCTGCCAGTCCCCACGTAATCTGTTCCAATAAATCGGTTGTCTTTTTCACACCGAACATTTGGGTAGTTCCTGCTCCGCTAAACTCGCTGGAAAGTCCTCCTCCTTTTGAATTTTGCACCAACACTACCAGAATCAACAATACTGCGATGATCGCAACCAAGATAATTAAACCCAAATACATGCCTTATTAATTTTGAATGGTTGAATGCGTGAATGAGTGAATGTTTTGATGGCCAATTGCTGACATCCGAAGTTTATCAAGCGTTTTACAGTCGATTCAATTCACTTAATTTTTTCGCAAAGTAATTCCTTTTTTCTGGTTTTTTCAAGATCAATTTTTGATAGAGGTCAATTGCCTTCTCGATTTTGCCCTGCCTTACGAGGATTTTTGCAAATGCTTCGGTTTCAATGCTTCCCGCGCCGGACTCTGCAACTCTGCCGCTCACATCTACGGCAACAGGTTCCAGATTGTTCTCCTGGCGAATGATCCGCGGGTTCTTTTTCATGAAACCCTGAATGATCTGTTGCTGCCTTTTCTGCTCGTCAGATATTAGGTTGGGAATCGCAACCGTTTCCTGCTCAACAATGCCAATCAGAATGTCCTCACCATTTAGTGGAACCGATTTTTCCTGCGCCTCGATCACTTCCTCAATGTTGACGGTTGCGTCGTAGCGCTCCGTGTCACTCTCCACAAGCTGCTGCAAAGCGACGCGGCTCAGTGCATATGCGGCTGCCCTGGGACGCGTTTCGTCCAGTTTTTCGGTTCCGGCCACGCTGGATGCTTTTGCCAGTAAAGAATAGGAAATCTGACAGTAAGGAAATGCCTTTATCGTCGCTTCAAGCGCTTCGATTACCTCGCTGCCTGCTGCCTGGGGATGTTTAACCAGATTGCTGAACGCCTCCTTTTCAATGATGGACATATTTACCTTAATATTTTGGAATAAAAAATGAAGTTATGCAAAAGGAAAATCTACTACCAGTCGGCGGCAGATTTATTAAAGATCTGTTGCACTAAATTCTCACGGATCGTCGGCAAAAGCCGCGCTTCATTCTGGTTAAGCGTTTGATCCTGGGGAAAGTCGGCGTAGTAAGTAAAAGACTGGTCAAAATTCTTGGTTTCGTCCTTTGCATTGGTATACCGGACCTGAACTGTGACATTCAATCGGTTTAATCCGGCCTGGTCATTTGCGGTCGGGGCGGCTGCAAGCACGTCGTAACCGGTTATGGAACCTTCCAGAATCAGGTCACCTCCGCCGGGTTGACTGATTAAACTTGTGTTCCGCTGAAAATATTCTTTTAATTCTTCGGTAAGTCTCTGCGGCAGGTCCGAAGGCCCGCCGGCCGTTCCCATTGTGAAGTTGAGCACGCTGAATGTCTTGATATCAGGCGATAAATTGGTTCCGGTAAAGGAATAAACGCCACATCCCGACATGAAAATGGAACAATGCAGGACAAAAAAGAGGGTTAACAGCCGTTTGGACTTCATCGAAATGCGCACTGCGGAAATATTTTTAAATCTATTCTTCAATGTCATACTGCTTGATTTTCCTGTATAACGTGCGTTCCGATATGCCCAATGCACTCGCTGCGTATTTTCGTTTATTATTATTTTTCCGTAAAGCCTTGATGATCATTTCCTTTTCCTTGTCTTCCAGGGACAAAGATTCTTCCTCGGCTGTGACGTGCACAACATCCTCAATTTCACTCCTTTCGTCCGAATATCTGTCCAAGTCCACAGTGCGCGGCGGCACGGGCGAGAGCAAGCGCGCGGGCTCAATGGTGGGCGTATGTGGATGGCTTGCTGGTTCCGTATTATTCAGCGAACTGAACAACTCCTGGTGATCTTTGAGGATCTCACCGCCATATTTTTCATTTTCGAGTACATTACGGACGAGCTTTTTTAACTCGGTCATATCGCGGCGCATGTCGAAAAGCACTTTGTAAAGTAACTCGCGCTCCGAAAATGAGCTGGCCGAATCCTCGCCGGAACGCAGCGTGATCAGCGCTTTTCTGCCCGCTGGCTGCACGGGATTCAGGTAATTATTTAACGTTTCGCGCGATATGGGCAGTTCTTTATCGGTTTCCAGGATGGTGATCTGCTCTGCAATATTTTTTAGCTGGCGAATGTTTCCCGGAAATGCATATTGCATCAGCAAGTCGCGCGCTTCCCCATCAAGCCGCACCGGTTTAGTCCTGTATCTTTCAGAAAAATCATTGGTAAACTTCCTGAAAAGCAGCAGGATATCTTCACCGCGGTCCCGCAGTGGCGGAACGTAAATGGGGACTGTATTTAAACGGTAATAAAGGTCCTCCCGGAATTTTCCGTTGTTGACAGCATCCAGTAAATTCACATTAGTAGCAGCTGCAACCCGCACATTGGTTTTCAAAACTTTGGAAGAACCTACTCGGATATATTCGCCGTTTTCCAAAACACGCAAAAGCCTTGCCTGGGTGCCCAAAGGCATTTCTCCAACCTCATCCAGGAAAATGGTTCCTGAATTGGTTGTCTCAAAATATCCTTTCCTCGAATCCAGCGCTCCTGTAAATGCACCTTTTTCATGCCCAAAAAGCTCGGAATCAATCGTTCCTTCCGGAATCGCGCCACAGTTGATCGCGATAAACGGTCCGTGTTTGCGGGAGCTGAGGCTATGGATAATTTTAGAAAATGATTCTTTTCCGCTGCCGCTTTCGCCGGTAATGAGCACGGTCAGATCAGTGGCTGCAACCTGCACAGCCACATTAATCGCGTGATTCAGCCCGGGTGAAGTACCAATTATTCCAAAACGGTTCTTTATTGCTTGTATTTCAGCTGGATTCATGAAACGGGTACTTTTTCGACCGCATAACCGCGAAGTGTCGCGGCGGTCGTGTCTGTAATTAAAACGTCGACATAATCGCCTACTTTGAAATTTTCGCGGGGGAATATGACTCTTTTATTCTGGTCACTGCGTCCTGTGAAATCGTCCACAGAACGTTTGGAAGTGTTTTCAACCAGCACTTTCTGCACTGTGCCGATCAGTTTTTGATTGCGTTCGAGGGAGATTCTCTGTTGTATATCAATGATTTCCGCGAGGCGCCTTTGCTTAATGTCGGCCGGAATGTCATCCGGATATTTCTTGGCAGCAAGCGTCCCCGGACGTTCGGAATAAGCGAACATATAGCCGAAGTCAAAACGCACATATTCAAGCAATGAAAGCGAGTCCAGGTGTTCTTCCTCTGTTTCACTGCAAAAGCCTGCGATCATATCATGTGAAATCGCACATTCATCGCCTAAGATCCGGCGAATGCTGTCAATTCTCTCTAAATACCATTCTCTGTCATAAGTCCGGTTCATCATTTCCAGCACGCGGCTATTGCCATGTTGGGCAGGTAAATGAATGTATTTGCAAATGTTATCGTACTTTTTGATCATGTAAAGCACTTCGTCTGTAATGTCTTTGGGATGCGATGTGCTGAACCTTACCCGCAGGTCCGGGCTGATCTGCGCCACCATTTCAAGCAGATTGGCAAAATTTACCTGCGTTTGTAATGCAGCAGTTTCCACATTTGTAGAGATCCCTGTAATGCTGTTAGGGCCTTGCCATTTATAGCTGTCCACATTCTGACCAAGTAAAGTAACTTCTTTATAACCTTCATTATAAAGGTCTTGTGCTTCCTTTAAAATGGAAAAAGGATCACGGCTACGCTCACGACCGCGTGTCATGGGCACCACGCAAAAACTGCACATATTATCGCAGCCGCGCATGATGGAAATCAATGCAGTTACACCATTGGAATTCAGGCGGATTGGGGAAATATCTGCGTAAGTTTCCTCTCTTGATAAAAAAACATTAACCCCTTTCTGGCCTGTTTCGGCTTCTTCCACCAATCGCGGCAGGTCACGGTAAGCATCCGGGCCTGTAACAATGTCAACCATTTTTTCCTCGTCGAGCAACTTGGCTTTCAAGCGTTCCGCCATACAGCCCAGGACACCGATTAATGTGCCTGGTTTCTTCTTTTTTATTACATTAAGCTGCCTCAATCGCGTTCTTACGCGCTGTTCCGCATTGTCGCGGATGGCACAAGTGTTCAAAAATATGAGATCAGCATTTTCAACGTCGGAAGTAGTGGCAAAACCTGCCTCACGCATCACAGAGGCCACAATTTCGCTGTCTGCGAAATTCATCTGGCAACCGTAACTTTCTATAAAGAGTCTTTTTTTATTAATAGCCGGTTCATTTTCGGAAATACGGACTGTCTCGCAGGCTTCTTTGTCCTCCGGCGTCAGTATTTTCAAAGTATCAGCAATTCTATGTTCCATGGATGGGATCTTAACATCAATTTATTCGGAGAACCTATGGGCGTTGAGTTGCCACGTATCAGATTTTCAAGACTGCAAATATAGGAAGTTTTCAGTAAAAACTGACAAACTGTCATACTGTAAGCGGGCTTAAAAAAGGTTAAAATGGATAGCCGACGCCCAGGTTAACATTGAGGAAATTAGACTGCCTCCGGTTGAAAAGCCTTTTAAATTCCAGCTCATCCAGCACAAATCGCTGCAAGGCAGGATCATAGACCTTGATACCAAAATCAAAACGGAGAATAAAAAAGGAAAGGTCATAGCGAATCCCAAAACCCGTTCCGATGGCAATTTCCTTTAAAAATTTATCCGCTTCAAACTTTTGCTTTTCGGTTGCCGTGCTGCTGAGGTTCCAGACATTCCCGACATCTATAAACAATGCATAATTAATGTCTCCAAAGAATTTAGCGAGGAAACCTCTCCATTCCAGGTTTCCTTCCAGTAGAAATTCACCGGGAGATTCAATGGTCAGACTGTCAATGGTTTTTCTTGGAGGCGAAGAACCCGGGCCAAGCCGACGTGGTAGCCACCCTCTCAGACTATTGGAGCCACCTGCGAAAAAATACTTTTCATAGGGAGGCACTTTGCTATCGCCGTAGCTGTAAACTGCGCCCGTGTTAACCCTCGCAACAAATGCCGAACGCCTTCCTGTTGGCCAGTATCGACGATAATCCGCATTCCAGCGCAAATATTTGTAAAACTGCAAACCATCTCCAAAGACATTCTTGATCAAATTTTCCTGTTTGGGCAGAATATTGAGCGACGTCCCGCCCGATTCCAGCGCAACCCGGAAATAATGCGCGTTCTTTTGCGGACCGATCAGCGCGTTGGTGTTATAGGTAAAATTGAAATTAATGTCTGACACAAATGACCGCTGGAAACTATTGTAAAGGTTATTTCCCTGTTCCCTGAGCTCGTCGAGCAGCGCCTGAAAATCAGAGCGGATGTTTTGCGTATTCAGAATGTTGAGGTCAACCAGCGACAGATTAAATAATGTTTTGTTTGTAGGCTGCCAGGAATAGGTCATGGCCACCTTCACGTTCGTCCGCGTGTATTCGGGCCTGTTTACGTAATTATAACCTAATCCCACCTGCGTCCGAGGATTAAAACTCGCGGTTTGCTTTTGCAGCATATTCGCCGGCGTGAGCAATCTTGGAAATGTCAGCGAAGTGTTTAGTCCGATCTCTTCACTTCGATAAATGGAGCTGTTACCCAAAAAACCGGGCACGAGTTCGATCCCACCCCGGAGGTTAGCCTCAAAATTTTCAAGCCCGTTGAAAACATTCCTAATCTTATAAGACAAGTTTGCAAATGGCCCCGGTGCGCCTTGAAGCTGGATCACATTCAGGCCGATGTCAGTCGAAACCTGATATTTCTCCAAAGGAATTACTTTGAAATAGCTGTTGATCCCATGCCCTGTCGAATCGAGTGTATAGGTGTAGTTTACGAAGCGAAACTGATCGGTTAATGAAAGCTGCTGCTGGGTATCGCGTTCTTTCTGTTGACTGTAAATCGCGCCGGGCCGCACCTGGATTTTGCTATCTAAGATCCTGGTTGCGAATCGCTTGTCTGAAAAAGTATAACGAATTCCCCGAAAATTGACCGTGTCTTTTCTGGCATAAAGTGAATCTGCGGTTGAGCCGGACGGCGGCAACACCTCAAAATGGACAGAATTGATCTTGTATCGCTCCCCATTTTTGATCGTCCCGGGCATATCCACCCTCACTTTCACGTCAACTGATTTGAAAAAACTATCCGTGGAAGCATTGGTAATGGTGTCATTGATCAAGTAGGAAATGTTTTGGCGCGAAAAGCCCAGATAGCCTTGATTCCGCAGCAGTGTCTCAATCCTGATCCGCTCTTCTTCAAATGAATCACCATCATAGCGCTTTTTGGTTTGCAGCGCAGGGTTTTTATTATTTGAATTGATAATGCTGTCGGCCATATTGTTCCGCACCTGATACTCAATGCCCCGAATCATTGTCGGGCGTTTTTCAGCAACAAAATAACTGACGCGGATCCTGTTGAATGTCGTGTCCGGTTTATAGCTTACCGCCGCCTCAAAAAAACCATTGTTATAGAGGTATTTTTGCATTTTTTCGGCATTAAGGGCAACTTCGCTGGCGACGAAATAAACCGGTGCTTCGCCCAGAACCCGCATCCAGAAATTCCCTTCATCCACCCGCGTCTGCGCTTTTTCGAGTTTTTTAGCGTAGCGCCGTTGAATCTTTTCGAGCTTCCGGGGAGAATTTTCGTTTAAGCGCGATTCATTTTGATATTTTTGTGTGATTTCAATTACTTTCCGCTGCTTTTCTTCACGATTGTAAAAGAGCTCACCAAAGCGGTATAGGCCAACGTAAGGAAAAAAAGGTAAGCCCAGAAGGCGTCTGTTGGGTTTTTGCGGGATCAATGCTTCCAGTTCCGAGTCATTGATGATCTGATTTCCTTTGATCGAAGAATTGCCGAGATAATAGCTCTTGGCCTGGGAGGCGGGCTTTCGTGCGCAAGACGACAATCCCACTAAAATCAGGAAGAAATACCAGCTATATGTAATCTTAGAATTATTATTCAATGCTGTCAAAAAATCGTATAAAGTATATTAACTCGCTTAAAATCAAGAAGTACAGGCAACTTCACCAATCGTTTATTGTGGAAGGTGCCAAGAGTGTGCTGGAACTGCTCAATTCCGATTTTAACATAGAGTTTTTGTTAGTAACGCCGGAATTTCAGCAAAAATACGCAAGTATTTTAAGCACGCATAACACAATCACAGAAACGGTTACGGTGCAGGAACTGGAAGGCCTGGGGTCTTTCCAAACGAACGATTCTTGCCTGGCCGTTGCTAAAACGAAGCAGATTGAGTTTTTGTCTCCTGATAATTCAGAATATGTGCTGGTTCTGGATGACGTCCGTGATCCGGGAAATTTAGGATCCATAATCAGGATCGCCGACTGGTACGGCATCAAAAAAATCATTTGTTCGCATGATACAACCGATGTATATAATCCAAAGGTGATCGCTGCCAGCAAAGGATCATTCACCAGAGTTGACGTTTTTTACACGGATCTCACTTCTTACCTCACTGAAAATGCTTCGGACAAACCCATTATTGGTGCTTTCCTTGGTGGAAAATCACTTTATGATTTCAGTTTTGCACAGTCGGGCGGCTACATTGTAATGGGTAATGAGTCGAACGGGATCGGGCAGGCGGTTGAAAGATTTGTCACGGATAAAATTACAATTCCGCGGGTGGGAGAGGCGGAGTCGCTCAATGTCGGCATAGCGACGGCGGTTATGCTGGATAATCTCAGGCGGCAGATTAATGTTCCTGCTTAATGTCCAAAGCCGGTTTTGACTATAAAACAACCTTTACTCATGCGCGGCTTTGTGTGAGAGCTCTTCTGCATACGCTTTGCCCAAATAGTTGTCTATAAAATAATGCGCTACGTAAAGCAGGGGCGTGAGCAGGATCGCGACAAGACCTTTGTATAAATAGTTAATTGTCCCAACGGAGAAAACCTGGTTCAGGTCCCAGTTCCCGAAGACATAAAACGCAATGGTTATGACAACAAAACTGTCGATGAGCTGAGAAAACATCGTTGATCCGGTTGCACGCAGCCAGATAAATTTGCTTCCTGTTTTTCTCCTTAACCACGAAAAAACGGCCACATCCAATAGTTGGCCCAATAAGAACGCCACGATCGAACCGATCATGATGCCTAATCCCTGATTGAAGATCTTCGAAAATGCATCATTAATGTTAAATACATTCCCTGCTTTGTCGGTGTTGTTGATGTCCAGCCAAAATTGGGCAGGCGGCAATAATGTGGCAACAAGAATTGTAATAAAAGTGTAGGCAATGAAGCAAGCCGTAAGAAAGGAAATGCGTTTTACGCCTTTTCTTCCAAAATATTCATTAATAATATCAGAAGTTACAAAAACGACCGGCCAATTTATGACGCCAGCTGTCATATTGAAGTCAAGCCTTTGGCCGCCTATGAGCAATTGCGCCGGCGGAATCCCGAGCAATGTTTCTACCGAAAATATTTTACCGCCAATGATCTCTGCGATCAATGCATTGGTTAAAAATATCCCACAAAGCAGCAAAAACAAACGTTGCCGTTTTGCTTCCTGGACACTGGTATTTTCGATGGTCATTTATTTTGGCAATAACGGCTGATAAGGATCGGTTACATGGTCTGCTGCTCAGGCGATCACATCTTCCACAGTACGGGTTGACAGGATCCGGTGATTTTCAAGGAAGAATTCAATTTTATCCATGGCCTGGTTCAGTTCATCGATCGTTGGTAAAAACACAATCCTGAAATGATCATCGGAAATATAATTAAAACCCGTTCCCGCCACCACAAGCACTTTTTGATCGCTTAAAAGGTCATAGACAAACTGTTCGTCTGTTTTTAACCCAAATTTTTTCAGATCAATTTTTGGGAAAACATACAACGAGCCTTTGGGTTTTACGCACGTAATACCCGGAATGGAAGTAAGACGATCGTAAACCAGGTTCATTTGCTTGTGCAACCTGCCCGTTGGAACAACCAGTTCTTTAATGCTCTGGTAACCTCCTAATGCGGTCTGAATGGCATATTGCGTCGGCACATTAGCACACAGGCGCATGCTTGCGAGCAAGAGAATGCCTTCCAGATAGGATTTGGCTTTTTGTTTGGCGCCGCTCAGGATCATCCATCCGCCGCGGAAACCAGCAGAACGGTAATTTTTAGAAAGCCCGCCATAAGTCACACATAGCGTTTCCGTTACAAGCGAGCCCATGGGATAGTGCACCGCGCCGTCGTAAAGGATTTTATCGTAAATCTCATCGGAAAAAATGATGAGACCATGTTCTTCTGCAATTTTGGCAATGCGGGTCAAAACGTCCTTTTCGTAAACAGCGCCCGTAGGGTTGTTTGGATTAATGAGGACAATGCCTTTTGTTTTTGACGTGATCTTCTTTTCCATATCATCCAGATCAGGATTCCAGTCGGCCTGTTCATCACATACGTAATGTACGGGTGTGCCTCCGCTTAATGCGATGGCGGCCGTCCAGAGCGGGTAATCCGGAGATGGGACCAATATTTCGTCTCCCGAATTCAGCAACGCCTGCATGGAAAGCAGGATCAGCTCGCTTACGCCGTTCCCAATGAAGATATCGTTGATTTCAACATCCTGAATACCAATTGTTTGGGTGTAATGCATAACAGCTTTTCTGGCTGCGAACAATCCCCTGGAATCTGAATAGCCCTGCGCATTGCGGAGATTCATGATGATATCGTGAACAATCTCATCCGGCGAGTCAAATCCGAATGGGGCTGGATTACCAATGTTCAGGTTATGGATTTTATAACCCAGGCTTTCCAGTTCCAATGCTTTTTGATACGTAGCGCCGCGAATCTCATATTTAAGATTGTTCAGGCGCTGGCTTTTTAAGAATTCCATTGATTTCAGATAGGATAACCATCAAAGTTAAAAAATCAATTGTAAAACGTCCTATATGAGGCAGCAACATTATCTATAAAAAAATTAGCTGGCCTGAGGCAGGCCAGCTAATCTCAAACTATTACGTAATAAGGAAGTGCATTATCGGGGTGCTTTGAATGTCCATTTTTCGCTAAAGAATGTTCTATCAGTCGGTCCAGCTTGTTGCATCACATATTTTACTTCCAGCACTTTACTGCCGTCTGCATTGATTGTGAATTTGTTAACACCGGTTGGATCAAGTCTTGCAGACCTTCCATTACCGGCAGGCTGGCCGTAAAAGTTGGTCACACTTATCACTTTTCCGGTTGCGTCCATGGTAAAAACAGGGGCGAAACTTCCATAATATGAATCGGAGATCGCACCGGTTTCTGCATTCTTGCTTTTAATCGGGTGTCCTTCCAATCCGTCCAGGTAGGAAATGCTGTACATCACGACAGAATTTGCACCCGTCGTATGAAGATCCGAATTGATAGGGTAATAGCCGGTTATCAGTGGGTTTACTTTATCAACCATTGGATCGGTGGCAGTCACTGTGTAATTGCCATCGTACTTGTTTTTCGCATTCAGGCTCAGCAGAATTGTCCCAAAATTACCACTTACCGTTCCAGTGGATGCAGACACGATTGATATAGGCAAGACATAAGCTTTGCTAAAATCAAATTTCGAGCTTCTCACTTTTATGTTCACCGTTGCTGTACGCTGCCCTTTTGGTATGGTTACCTCTGTTGGCATGGTGTACAAATCGGGCGTAATCAGGTCAAAATGCGTCTCCTGCTCAGTATTATACTGCGTAATGGCAGCTGTGTCAAGACCGAGTGTTACCCGTATATCTTCGGGAGCAACACTAGCACCTGAATAACTTACTGTAACGGCATAATCATTCTCCTCGGCCAAGTCAAAAGCTTGGGTATACAGCGAGTAAGTACTGCCGGAAGGGGATACGAAGCTAGAAGGATTTTTAAATTCTACTACATTCGTCGACGTGTCCGGATCCAGGTTCATGTCGTCTTTCAGGCAGGAGGTGATGGCCACACCGAAGAGGAAAAGGCCAGCGATTTTTATTGAATATTTCATATGAGATTTTTCAGTTAGGATCCCAGAAGATCAAATCGGTAAATGGGTTAATCACTCTGTAATTGCCGGCATTGTACGATTGCTCGGAGGTCGGATAAAGAATTCTTGAAGGCAATTTGTCAGCGCGGGTAGAGGTTGACAGCAACGAAGCAATATTTTGGAAGCCATCGCCGTTTGGCTGGGTAACTGGATAACCCGTTCTCCTGAATTCATTATAACCTTCTTCTGAATTGATCATATTTACTGCAATCCATTTTTGGGTAATAATCGCTTCCAAACGCTGAGCAGCTGTTGTAGCAAGTTTAATGTTCACAAGATAGCTTGCTGCATTTTCGGCCTTGTATCCAGCGACGTCTTTGGTAACATTCTTCCCCGCTGCAACCACATTAGTCACGTCTTTGTACAGGTAAGTAAAAGATGCAGCGATGCCGGCATCAAAACTTGCCGCATAGTCGCCTGTAATGAAGCCTTTCAATCTCGCCTCTGCTTGCAAAAACTGAGCTTCTGCCAATAGCATCAACACTTGTCCCTGACCCGCACCTTTCAAAACTCCAAGGGCATTACCAATGCTCGAAGCGCTGCTGAACGTGCCGGTATACCAGGTCGAATAGTTGGTAATGATCGTTGGTGCATCTACTTCGTTTCCAAGCTGGTTAACCGGCGTGTTAGTTTCAAAGTTTTTGTAGATGACATTACCTCTTCCGGTGTCCGTCAGCTTTTGGCCTTTGTAAAATCCGAAAGCAAACTCGGTCGGAATGCGGGAAGAGTTGGCAAGTGTACCGGTTGTAGTATATCCCCACGAGTTCCAGACTGGATTTGGCTTATCTTTTACATATCCCGGGTTAACAATTGCGTCGTCGGTAATAAATCCAAGCGTTTTGTCCAGCGCGGCAAATTTTGTTGTTACAAAAGATGAAAGTGATGCAACACCTGAAATGCGAACCAGAATGCGCAGTTTAATGGTGTTGGCAAATCTCTTCCATTTCGTCATATCGCCTGCGAACATAGGGTCAGAAGACGAGGTCAACGCGGTCGGAAACTCAGCTGCATCAGTCAAGGCAATCGCTGCGTCCAATCTTGTTACAAGATCCTGATAGATGGTCGCTGCGTCATCATATTTGGGTGTCAGGTTTGCATTATTTTGCAAAGCTTCTGTGTACGGCACGTCACCGAATGCATCAACCAATTTCTGGAAGTTATATGCAACCATAATATTTGCAACTGCATTGGCATAAGCTTGGGTATCGTCGCCTTCTGTCTGGTCGATTACATATTTGTAATCGTTCAAATTGTCGTAAGTGTTTACCCATAGTGCATTGTAGTCGGCCGGGATGATCTGGTAGTTGAACAGATTACCAAAACCTGAAAAACCACCTGCATTGGCCATGTAGCCACCCAAATGTAAACCATAACTGTTAAACTGGTTCGATACCGAAGCCGTCCCGGTAATGGCAGCGGGCAAAACCAGCAGGGGTTGCACACTTGTTGCCTGGTTAGGGTTGGTATTGATATCGAGATAATCTTTACAAGATGAGAGGACTGTGATTAGCAGTACCAGCATCCAACTGATGTTATATCTTTTCATTATTGTTTAATTAGAATGTTAATGATAATGTGCCACCGAAGTAACGTGCAGGCGGAGTTTGTCCAAGGCTGGTAAATCCGACAGCGTTGTTATCTGCACCATTTGCGCTATACTCAGGATCGGTGTACAAGTTTGATTTTGGAGCCCATATAAAGAGGTTTCTTCCCTGAACGCTGATGCTGGCACCTTTGATCACTTTTGTTTTATCAAGCAATCCGGCGGGCAGCTCGTAGCCGATGGATGCCTCACGCAATTTCCAGAAACCTGCCGAGTTCGTAAAATTCCGGCCAATGTCCCTGTTTCTGGTTGCATCCGTCCAGAAATCAGCGCCACCGCTTCTTACGGCAATGTTGGTATTCTCCACAAATTCACCTTCTGCATTCTCATACGAGGAATTCGGAATCACAAAACGATCCCTGTTGTACCACCCTGTGCGAACTCCAGCACCAGAAAAGTCAAATCCTCCGGAAACGGAATTGTAGATATAATGTCCGTTGCGATACTCAAACAGCAGGTTTAGTCTTAACTTTTTGAAGGTGATACCTCCATTTACGCCGAGGATGTGCGGCGGGTTGGTGATGCCTACATCATGGTATGTACCATCTGTCGAAGGATAACCCGTTTTTGCATCAACAATGATTCTCCCCTGATCGTCGCGTCTGTAATCCGTTACCTGCAGAAGCGGAAAAGGAGAGCCTACTTTTGCAATAACCTTTGCAGGAGTACCGGAAGAACCAACACTTAACTCGTTAGATTGTGCAGAAAGGGAAAGCACTTCATTCTGGTTGTAAGTATAATTAGCCCCCAATTCGACACGCAGTCCCGATGCAGTTTTAACCGGGGTAATGTGCAATGTTGCTTCGATCCCCTTGTTTTCAACCTCTCCAATGTTGGTTCTTAAGAATCCATAACCCGTTGAATTCGGGATCAAAACGGTGATGGTTTGGTCCACCGTGTTGGTTTTATAATATGTAATACCACCACCAATGCTCCACGGACGGAATTCAAAGTCGATACCGCCTTCAATTCCGGTTGTGATCTCAGGTTTCAGGTCGGACGAAACAAGCGTATTGTCCAATACAAAACCGGCACCGCTTGTATAAGGGTAACCAAAACCTTGCGAGAATGTGCTGCTCAATGAGTAAGCGCCAAGGTTGTTCAAAGGAATAGGACCAAAATCCCTGTTATTACCCAGGTTCACCTGACCAACTTGTGAATAACCTGCACGAAGTTTCAAGCTTTCAAGGAATTCAGAATTTGAAAGTCCGGGGATCGCATCGCTTGCGATGAATGAAATGTCCGCAGAAGGATAGAAGAAGGAGCGGTTTTCCTTCGCGAGGATTGAGCGCCAGTCATTTCTACCAGTTACGTGCAGGTAAAGGAATTCTTTGAAACCAAGACGGGCTTCGCCATACACACCGATCTGGCGTGCTTTATAATTCCCTTCGTTTGCAATCGGTGGGTTCAAGCTGTTACCGACATTGTAAAGTCCGTCAATTACCAATCCGTTTGCCACAACACCCATTGCTTTTGTTGCATTCTCACGAACGGTTGTACCCAAGGCAATATTCAAGTTGAAATTCGGGCTCAGGTTGGTTCTGAATTCGGCCAAAAAGTCGTTTACAAATTGCGTTGTGTAACCTGCATAATCGACAACCGTTCCAGCAATGTCTGTCTTAGAGCTTCCGGAAATGCTTTTGGTATAATCCGTAAAGGTGAATTTGCCTGTGTAAACTTTTCCTGACAGGTTACGACCGCTCATACCCACGCGGTAAGTGAATGTCAATGGTTTAACAGGGTTCCACTTTAATTCCATGTTACCCTGCAAATAGTCGTTCCGCTGATCCCAACGGTTGTTTGAAAGGGTAAAATAGGGGTTATGGTAATATTCGTTGAAATACCCATTTGGATTTGCAAATGGATTGTTTTGCCAATCTTCATACTTCGTAACATCAACTTGGCCGGGCGACATCAAAAGGTTTTCATAAGCAGCTGCTGTTGCACTGCTTTGTGCGGTACGACCTGCAATGAAGTTTGTGTTAAATGAGGCCGTCAGATTTTTGTAAATGTGACGAACAACATTGGCGCGGACGCTATAACGCTTATACTTATCGTAAGGAACAGTCGACTTTTGATCAAAATACTGTGCGGACAAGTAGAATGTGCCTTTTTCATCTCCTGTAGTAACGCTTAGGTCAGTTTGGTTGGCGACGCCTGTGTTCCAAAAATCCTCACGGAAATTTTGTGAAGAATAAGGGACTTGTTGGATGGAGCCATCCTGCAAAGGCTTTCCAATGTTCACCATAGAACCGTCGAATGCTGGTCCGTATTGTTGGTTTTCGTACGGAGTGTATGAAGGCACATCATCCGGTGTTGTTCCGGATCCAAATCCGTTTTGCAGCTGAGGTAAAAAGCTTACTTTTTCAAGTGTTGTCGTGTTGGAAACACGGAACTGCGTTACACCTGATTTTCCTTTTTTAGTGGTAACGATAAGGGCACCATTGGAAGCATCCGAACCGTATAATGCGGCAGCTCCGGCACCATTCAAAACCTGAATGTCTTCGATGTCCTCGGGGTTAAGATTACCGAGAATGTCGTTTGTGGAAATAATGTTGTCGATCACGACCAGTGCCTGGTTATTACCGGTCAGCGAACGGTTACCGCGTAACACTAAACGATAATTAGGATTCACCCCACTGCTCACACCCATTACCAGCAAACCGGGCACGCGGCCCGCGAGGCTGGCTGCGACGCTGATAGGCTTACCCTGTACAATGTCCTGCGCTTTTACAGTGGTGGACTGGTTGCCCAGCTCGCGGCGTTGTGCCGTAAGACCACCGGCGGTGATTACCACCTCGTTCAAAGCAAGCTCATCAAGGGTTAATGACACATCCAGTTTGCCTGATGAAGGTGCTTTCAGTTCCTGGTTGAGGAAACCGACAAATGAAAAAATGAGTGTTTGATCCGGGCGTGCGTTAATGCTGTAGTCGCCCCTGTCATCTGTAAGCGTTCCGGTGTTACTGCCGGCAATTCTAATGGAAACGCCTGGAAGAGGCGATCCGTCGTCTTTGGAAGTAACCGTCCCGGTCACTTCCCTGCTTTGGGCGAAAGCCTGACTGCAGAGCAGCAGCAACCCTCCCAAAAGGGTCAGTAGAGTTTTTTTCATCAAGTTAGGTTTGTTAAGTCAATAATGCTTACGGTAAAAATAATTATTGTTTTGACAATTGCAATTAAACCAACAAATTTTCAGAATATAAATTTGTTAGTTGAGCAATATTTGTATATTAAATTTTACTAGGATGCTATTTTTCAGAATTTAAAGTGAATTCATGAGGTGTTTAAACGGCGGGCACAAAAAAAGGGGACAAACTTTGTCCCCTTTTTTTGTATGTCGGTAAGTTCAATTAAAACTTATCCCACCATAATTTAGTCGTTACAAGGTCGCCACCGATTGCACTTGCTGCCGATTCGCGATTAGCACCATTCAGTGTTTGCTCGTTGATCGGGTAGATCATTCTAACTGGAATAGCAAGTCCGGCAGGGGCGTTACCACCTGTTGGAGGAAGCAATTTTGGATAATCCAATCTTCTCCATTCAACCCATGCTTCCCATCCTCTGTTATACAATGCCAACCATTTCTGGAAGCCGATTTTTTCTTTGTAATTAGCTCCCGCTGTTGCATAAGCCACTTTTGGCTGAGCAAGGTAGGCCGCTGTTGCAGCAGTGATTGTTGCAGCCGGCGCGCCGATGTTATTCAACCAGTATTCTATTGAAGCGCCAACAGCTTTGTTGTAATGCGTTGCAGCAGAACCTGTAATGAAACCTCTTTCTGCTGCTTCCGCAAGCAAGAACTCAACTTCTGAATAATCCAGCAACAAACCTTCCAAATCCGGCTCGATGATGTTGTCTCCTACGTGAGAGAATGAAGAGTAAGTGTTAGAAAATCCGTAAGCGCCACCAACATATTTACCATCAACTGTGGTGAAGAATGCCGGAAGTCTCGGGTCTTTTAGATCGTTCATTGGGTTAATAATCGTTGCCGAGGCTACGAAATCCTGACGGCTTGAATACAATGGATTCAAATTTTGAGCGATCACATTGTAGTTTGGCGGGGTGTCAATGTAAGGGAACGCCGCGTTGTCGTTGTTCGAAGTGAATACATTCGGCGCAGCTTGTGCTACAAGTGTTTTTGCTTTGGCAGGATCGCTGTCCGCAATAATCATCGCCAGTTTTAATTTCAACGAATTTGAAAACTTGGCCCATTGTGCCTTGTCGCCATCATAAAGCAAGTCGCCATTTGTAAACCCTACACCCGCCGCGCTAAACTTAGGAATTGCTACGTCCAGACGGGCAAGCAAATCGTCGTAAACTGTTTTCGCATCGTCATACTTAGGAAGAACGTTATCCGGATTCAGAGATTCCGAATACGGAATGTTACCAAAAGTGTTCACAAGCGCAGCCCAGGCCATGATTTCAACTACTTCGATCTGTGCCAATTGCACCTCTCTGTTCGCTGGAACAATGAACTCGTCTGCATTCAGCAATCTGCGTGCTTCATTCAGGTCAGAAATTACACCTTTGTAAAGTCCTTGCCAGAAAGCCTGAGGAACTATACGCGCTGTCACGTTGTAACGAGGCTCATCCAGATAAGTGGTTGTTGCCCAGTGTTGTACGTACAAACGATAGTTGTTCACGTTTACGTTAGGGCTTGTAAGTGTATCCGCAAGTCCCTTCAGTGCATTGGAAAATAAATTCACCGGTGGCACCTCCGAAGGGCGCTTCTGGTCAACATTGTAGTCGTCCAGGCTGTCGACGCATGCGGTCATCAGCAGGATCGGGAGAAAGAAAATGATTAATCTTTTCATACTATATTTTAGAAACGGAATTTAACATTGAAACCATAACTTCTTACCGCTGGATATGCACCACTCTGGTAACCGCCTGCACCGTTCAGCAAGCCGGAGCCCAAACCTTCTTCCGGATCCTGGAATTCCATATTCTTTTGAATGATCCAAAGGTTACGTCCGATAAGTGAAACGTCAACCCCTTTGAAAGCGCGCAGTTTCTCAACGAAAACTTGTGGCAAAGCGTAAGTCAAAGCAACTTCTCTCAGCTTAATATAGCTCGCGTCATAAATGTACATTGCACGGGGAGGGTTTGTTGGATAACCATAAGCCGTGTTTCCGTTACCATCGGAGTTTTCAGCTCTGATGTCGTTAGGGCTACCATCAGCCTTAACACCCGGGAACAACACACCACCTGGGCGATCTGTCAGACCAAGTCTTTTACCATCCTTATCATAGTTGTAAGCAGGATCTCTTTTTGGGTTACCCAATTCGTTCAAGCCGGCAGTGATCGGATACATACCTGTTCCTTCTCCATACCATTGATCCAGTGACCATACATCTCCGCCGTGACGAATATCCAGCAAGAAACTCAATGAAAGTGATTTGAATTTCAAATTGTTGCTGATACCACCAATCCAGTCCGGGTTTGGGTTTCCGATAATTTCGGCAGCACTTGCAGTTGCAGCGTACGTACCATTCGAGCGAACTATTTTCTGACCATTGTCTTTATGATATTCGAAGTTCGTTCCACGGATGATACCAAATGGTTGTCCAACAGCAGCATTCAGAGAAACACCACCTTGCAAAGTGGCAACAGGAACGTTTGTCACACCTTCATATAAGCTGACAACCTTATTTCTGTTACGTGCAAAATTCGCGCTCAATGTCCATGAGAAGTCAGCAGTTTTTATCGGCGTTACGTAAGCAGAGATCTCGATACCTTTGTTTTGAACTTCTCCTGAGTTAATATACTTGAAAGCAAATCCTGTCGCAGCTGAGACCGATACAGGAAGGACCTGATCAAGCGTTTGTGAACGGTAGTAAGTGAAGTTAAAACCTACACGATCGTTCAGGAATGCTGTTTCCAATCCGAATTCATAGCTTTTTGTACGCTCTGATTTCAGGTTAGGGTTGTTTTTAGTGTTACGCAATGTAAAGTATGGAGTCGATCCGATACCAGTTGGCTTGTCGTAAACGTCCAATACACTTCCCCAGGGAGCATCATTACCTACTTCCGCGTAGTTTGCGCTCAGTTTACCCATTGTGAACCAATCAAACTTCAGACCTGGGAGGTTTGAGAAGTTGAAGTTGGCACCGATTGCAGGATAGAAATAGGTGTTGTTGTCTTTTGGCAGCGTTGAAGATTTATCTTGTCTTGCCGTAAGGTCAAGGTTGATAAGATCTTTGTAACCAAATGAAGCCTGTGCGTAAATCCCATCCACACCAATGCGCTGGTAAGTTTCAGACGGAGCTTCGATCGCGTTGATAGAGTTCAACAGGGAATAAAGTCCTGGTACAACCATACCACCGTTCGTTTTAGCCCTGATCGCGTTCAACTTAGATCTGCGCATGCTTCCACCCGCCAAACCTGAAAAATTAATGTCTTTTGTGATCGCCTTGCGGAAATTAACGATCACATCCAGGTTAGTTTCATTGAAACCTCTGTTGTAACGGCTGTATTCTGCTGGGCTGGAACTGTTAAATGCGATCCTTTCTTCCTGGAAATCCTGTGTTCCGTTGTAAGCAAAACGACCTGTTATGTCAACCCACGGAGCGAGTTTGTAAACTGCCTGTGCGTAACCGAAGAAGTTATCACGTGTGTCGTTCGAGTAGTTTTGGTAACGGGAATAATATGGGTTTTCAGAGTAGATCGGGCCGTTTGTGTCAAATGGTCTTGTTGGGCTAGCCCCAGTTCCACGTTACATTCTGCTCGTTTCGGAAATAAGCGTCTTTTTGTTCTAACAAATCAACGTTGGTCTGAAACCACTGTCTGAACTGTTGGTTAGGGTTTTTACCATCGTAACCCGTTCCATAGCGACCAAGACCTTTGATTTGTGAGTAGTTAGCATTGGCCTGAACTGAAAGTTTCTTCGTCAAGTCAAATGTTGCTGAGAAATTGAAAAGGTTTTTGCCCAATTTACTGTTTGGAAGCACGCCTTTTTCATCATTTCTCGTATAACCAACTTTAAATGTAGTGTTTTCGCCACCACCTGTGATACTTACGCTCTGGTTAGAGTTTACACCCGTTTCATAAAATTTGTCCGGTCCGTTTGCCGCAGCAACCCATGGAGTCATTTTCTGGTAATTTGGTGAACTTGGATCTAGTGCATCCCACTGATAAACCATTACACTTGGGTCAAATCTAGGACCGTAAGAAGCATCAGCGTCAAACAATGTGATATTTCCTTCGCCAGATCCCAGGTTACCACGGTAAAAACGTGTTTTTGCGCCGTCACCATCGTATCCTGCGCCATATTCTTTCTGGTATTTTACGAAAGTCGATTTGTCAATCTTACCCCAGGTAACACCGCTGTTTACAACAACGTCAAAGCTGTTTTTACGTCCTTGCTTGGTAGTGATCAGGATCACACCGTTAGATGCACGTGAACCGTACAATGCAGTTGCAGCCGCACCTTTCAAAACGTTAACCGAAGCAATGTTGTCCGGGTTGATATCCGCTGCGGCATTACCGTAGTCAGTTCCTGCGCGGCCTGTCTGCTGATCAGAAGTGTTGGTGTTGGCATTGGATACAGGCACACCATCGATAACCCATAGCGCCTGGTTGTTACCGGTAATGGATTTAAAACCACGGATAACCGCGCTGGTAGATCCACCCATGTTATTGTTGGTTTTGATATCCAAACCGGCCACTTTACCAGCCAGTGCATTCATTACACTTGGGTTACGTGCCTGCGTGATCTGCTCTGCGTTAACCTGCTGGGCAGCGTAAACCAACTCATTTCTTTTTCTTTCCTGGCCTAATGCCGTTACAACAACTTCCTGTAACTGGCTTACATCATTCTTAAGAGAAATGTTGATAGTGGTTTGACTTCCTACTGCGGCCTCCTGAGTCTGGAAACCGATAAAGCTAAAAACCAGCGTAGAATTCGATTCGGCATTAATCGAGAATTCTCCCTGGGCGTTGGTGGTAGTACCGCGATTAGTACCTTTCAAAGAAATGTTCACACCTGGCAGCGCGGAGCCGTCTTCGGCGCTGACTTTACCAGTCACGGCGCGATCCTGGGCAAAAACCTGTGCTGTCAATAGCATCAAGCATCCCAGTAGGGTTAATAGAGTCTTCCTCATACGTGTTAAAAGAGTTAGATTTGTTATGTTAACATAATGTTGCAAAAATAATAGTTAGTTTAACCATTACAACCTTTTAATTGCAATTTTTCAAAATATACTTTGGTATCCCCTGTGTTTTTGGCGAATTTTATACCTGCATTTAGGCATTTTTTGCGATTTTTTTAAATGTGCCATTTTTGTCAAAAGTCGGTTACTGTTATATATTTGTTAACAATACAGGGCTTTCTTTAACTTTTTTGTATCATTACAGGTAAGTGGTTTTACATTTAGTAAAAGGCAAACTAGTTGTACGCTATCCATATACGTATCAGTAAATAAGAATGAATCTAAATTAAATTTTTCTAGAATTTATTCGTTCCTAGCCGTTAACTAAGATCTCTATATATAGGACTATTCTAATAAATTAAAGTTCTTAAATCTTACATTTATGCTTAGAAAATTACTTCCAATCGCGCTTGTTTTATTGGCTCTCCACGCAGAAGCGCAGACCAATTTGTCGGCCTCAATCGATCAGAAGGCACAGTTGCTGGAAAAAAAGCTGGTGGAATGGCGCCGCGATTTTCACCAAAACCCGGAGCTGGGTAACCGCGAATTCAAAACGGCCGAAAAAGTGGCGAGTCATTTGAAACAACTGGGCATTGAAGTGCAAACAGGCATTGCACATACGGGGGTCGTGGGTTTACTAAAAGGTGGGAAGCCGGGTCCGGTTGTAGCGCTAAGAGCGGATATGGACGGGTTGCCCGTTACCGAACGTGTGGATGTGCCGTTTAAGTCGAATGTAACGGTTGATTATAACGGTCAAAAAACGGGCGTAATGCATGCTTGCGGCCATGATACGCACGTTGCAATCCTGATGGGCGTTGCGGAAGTGCTGGCTGGAATGAAAAACGAAATCCCCGGAACGATCAAGTTTATTTTTCAGCCTGCCGAAGAGGGCGCGCCGGAAGGGGAGGAAGGCGGTGCAAAATTAATGGTTAAAGAGGGCGTTCTCGAAAATCCAGCCGTTGAAGCCATTTTCGGACTACATATTGATGCATTAATAGAAGTTGGCAAGATCGCTTACAAGCCGGGAGCAACCATGGCAGCGGTAGATTTTTTCAGCATTGATGTGAAAGGAAAGCAGACACACGGCGCCTATCCGTGGTCCGGCGTGGACCCGATTGTAACCTCTTCGCAGATCATTATGGGATTGCAGACCATCGTGAGCCGCAATCTTAATCTTACGCAAGCGCCCGCAGTGGTGACTGTCGGTGCGGTGAATGGCGGCATAAGACAGAACATTATTCCGGAAAGCGTAAAAATGATAGGCACGATCCGCACATTTGACGAGGGCATGCATACCCATGTGCACAAGCGTATGAATGAGATCGCGACCAACATTGCGGAAAGCGCAGGTGCATCTGCCAAGGTGAATATCAATGTAATGTATCCCGTGACATTCAACAATGAAGCGTTAACCGCGAAAATGATCGGGACACTTGATAATGTGGCAGGGAAAGGCAATGTGTCATTAATCCCGGCAAAAACCGGTGCCGAAGATTTCTCCTATTTTCAGCAAAAAGTCCCCGGATTCTTCTTTTTTCTGGGTGGGATGCCGAAGGGGAAGTCCATAGAGGAAGCGGCACCGCACCATACGCCTGATTTTTATGTAGACGAAGGCAGCCTTGTGCTAGGTGTTCGCTCGCTGAGCCGCCTGGCAACGGATTATCTGCAAATGGCTAAAACAAGCGAAGTTAAGAAGGCGAAAAGCAAGTAAACCAGTTATTCCGGAATGTTCTTACGCACCTGATCAAAAAGCAGGTTTGGTAAAAAACGTTTTAAATATATGGCGGCAACTTCTTTAAAGCCGCCAATGTAAATTTCCTTTTTATCGTTTCTCACAGCGTCCAGAATTCGTTTGGCGCATTCTTCGGCCGGGATTCCTTTCACTTGATTGGAATCCATTTTGCCAAATTTACTTCCGGAAGCATCCATTGCATTCAGCGAAATGTTAGTGCGGATGTAACCCGGACAAATCGTCGTCACTTTGATGTTATCATTGTAACCCTCAGCACGTAATGAATCATAAAAGCCATGAAGGGCATGCTTGGCTGCATTATAACCCGATCGCATGATCGTGCCGATTTTGCCGGCAACGCTGCTGATTACAATAAAATGCCCGCTTTTTTGCTGCACCATGTAGGGCAAAACGGCCTTGGTAAGCGCCACGGTGCTGAAAAAATTTACATCCATCAGTTTCTGATAAACATCCAGCGTGGTATCATTCACATAGGAGCGCTGGCTGACACCTGCATTGTGAACCATGATATCGATCCGTCCAAAGTACGCAATCACTTGTTCGGCAGCGCCTTGGGCTTTGTCAAACTCGGTAACATCCATAGGAAGCACCAGGATGGAAGCATCTGGTAATCCGGTCAGTTGTTTCACTCTTTGCAACTCTTGTTCCCGCCGGGCAGTGAGCACAAGCCTGGCGCCTTCTTTGGCAAATGCAAGCGCTACTGCCTCTCCGATCCCGGAAGATGCGCCAGTGACCCACACAACTCTATTTTTAAATGTCTCCATAAAGGATGATCAGCTAGTAGGGTGTGCAAAATGAAAGGAAACATCCTCGCGGGTAACAGTCAGAAAAGCCTCCATTCCAACGCCCATGGCGCGGTTGTCGCCAACGTGGCCCACGGGGAAATTGAAACAAACCGGATAATCGAACTCCGCAATGTGTTCGTGAATGATTTCGTAGTAGGTTTTACCAAATGTCGGACTGCTATTATCCTTCATATCCGTGAATTGTCCTACGATCAAACCGGCCAGATTGTCAAATTTACCAGCCCGCTTCATCTGGATCATCATACGGTCCAGGTTGTAGAGATATTCGTTAATGTCTTCAATAAAAAGGATTTTTCCGTCCGTGTCAACGTCCGTTTCCGTCCCGATCAGATGCGCCAGCAGACAAAGGTTGCCGCCCGCAACCTCGGCATTTGCAGTTCCAGATCTATTCAGTTCATGTGTTTCTACTGCATAATGCGGCATTTCGCCAAACAGCATTTGCCTGAGCGATTCTTTGGCCATTTCGGCTCCGTCTGTCGTGATTGACTTCGCCATTGGTGCATGCAAACTGGCGTAACCCAAACCCAATATCCGCGAAAGAATAACGGTAAGGTCGCTGAAACCTACGACCCATTTCGGGTTTTTTAGAAACTGATCGAAATTAAGCTGATCTACAATCCGGGAACACCCATAACCGCCGCGGGCTGCGATGACGGCTTTAATGGAAGGGTCATCCAGCATCGTTTGCAGATCGGCGAGACGCACATTGTCGGGGGCAGCAAACTGGTTCGAAGCCGTTTTCAAAGTCTGTCCTTCAATTACTTCAAGCCCCCAATCATTCTTGAAAATATCAATTCCCGGCAGAATGTCATCATAATTCAAAACGCTCGCCGGAGCTACAATGCCAATTTTATCACCCGGTTTAAGGAAGGATGGGAGCTTGATTTTATTCATTAAAAGATATTATGCTAGGGTTCGTAGTGACCTTTTAGAGATAATACAAGTATTATATCATCGAACACCTGATAAACAAGGCGATGTTCTTTAGTTATTCGTCTGGACCAATGTCCAGAAAGGTCATATTTTAGCGCTTCGGGTTTTCCAATTCCCTCAAAGGGTGTTTCAGATATTGACTCAATAAGTGCGCGTATTTTCTTTAAAATGATAGTGTTGTTGGTCTTTTTCCAATGCAGTAATTCAGCATTCGCCCGTGGGGAATACGTTATTTCCATATATCGTCAAGCTCGATCTTGACACCTTTACCTTCAAGAATATCCTGTCGGCCCTGCTTTATTTTTTTTACAAATTCCGGGTCATATGGACTTTCTTCCCTTTCTTCAAATGCAACCTGGAAGTCTTTCAACAGGTTCTTAACAGCTGTTAAAAACGCTTCATCTTCTGTTTTAATCAATAGTGTTGTCATGTCTTTATTTTTAAGCGAGATTAAATA